>NZ_JAPCIA010000002.1:460000-749701 GCF_026107375.2 Sphingomonas sp. BT-65 | reverse complement strand
TCCCGACATTGGCCTCCGCGCCCCCCACCACCACCTCGAACCGCGGCGTCTGCAGCAGCAGCTCACGCCCCGGCGCGGTCAGGCGAAGCAGCAACTCGCCGAAACAGACGATAGGGCCGGCCATGATGTCTCCTCAGCTATGCCGGCGCTCAGCGCGCCAGCCAGCCGCCGTCTACCGCGAGGATATGGCCTTGCACATAGTCCGACGCGGACGAGGCGAGGAACACCGCCGCGCCGCCAAGATCCGCGGGGTCGCCCCAGCGCCCCGCCGGGATGCGCTCGAGGATCTGGCGGTTGCGCGTCTCGTCCTTCTGCAGTGCGTCGGTGTTGTTGGTGGCGATGTAGCCGGGCGCGATCGCGTTCACGCAAATGCCCTTCGACGCCCATTCGTTCGCGAGCAGCTTGGTGAGGCCGCCGACGCCGCTCTTCGAGGCGGTATAGCTCGGCACGCGGATGCCGCCCTGAAAGGTCAGCATCGAGGCGATGTTGATGATCTTGCCGCCGCCATTCGGGATCATGTGCCTTGCCGTCGCCTGGCACAGGAAGAACACGGACTTGAGATTGGTGTCGATCACCGCGTCCCAGTCCTCCTCGGTGAAGTCGACCGAGTCCGCGCGGCGGATGATGCCGGCATTGTTGACGAGGATGTGCAAGCCGCCGAGCTTTTCCACAGTCTCGTCCACAACCCGCTGCACAGGCTCGATCGTCGAGAGGTCGGCACTGACGATCTCCGCCTTGCGGCCGAGCGCACGGACTTGTCCGACTGTCTCGGCCGCGGCCGAGCGGCCGACCGCGGCGATATCCGCGCCCGCCGCGGCAAGGGCGAGGGCGATGCCCTGGCCGATGCCGGTGTTGGCGCCGGTGACGACGGCGACCTTGCCCGTAAGGTCGAAGGGGTTGGTCATCTGCGTCATGCCAGCTGGCAGATGTCGAGGACGTTCATGTCGGTATAGTCCTGGTTCTCGCCCGCCATCGCCCAGATGAACGCGTACGCCTTGGTGCCCGCCCCCATGTGGATCGACCAGGGCGGCGAGATCACCGCTTCCTCATTCTGCACTACGATGTGGCGGGTCGCCTCGCCCTCGCCCATGAAGTGCATCACCCGGTCGGTGTCGAGATTGTCGAGCTCAAAGTAGAAATAGATCTCGCTGCGCCGCTCATGGATGTGCGGGGGCATGGTGTTCCACACGCTGCCCGGCTTGAGCACGGTCAGCCCCATCACCAGCTGCGCGCTGTCGCACACGCCCGGGATGACCAGCTGGTAGATGGTGCGCTCGTTCGATTCCGCCAGGCTCCCGCGTTCCAGCGCGTTGGCGTCGGCAATGCCGAGCTTGCGCGTCTGGAAGCCCTTATGCGCGGGGCACGAGGCGATGTAGAAGCGCGCGCCGTTGCCGCTGAACTCGACGTCCTTGGCGCCCATTGTGACGTACAGGCAGTCCTTGTTGCCGAGCGTGAAAACCTCGCCATCGACGGTGACGATGCCCTCGACTTGGCCGACATTGACCACCGCCATCTCGCGCCGCTCGAGGAACGGATGCCCCTTGGCCGAGGCCGGCTCTTCCTGCGCCGGCAGCCTGACCGGGCCGCTGCCCACCGCCACCCCACCGATCACGAACCGGTCGGCGTGCGTGTAGTTGAGGACAACCTCGCCCTCCCGGAACAGGCCCTGAATGAGGTACCGCTCGCGCAACTCCTCGTTCGACACGCACTCCATCATGTCCGGATGCGTCGCGTAATAGGTCCGATCAAACATATGGAGCTCCAATGATACGTCGCGCCGCGAAGACGGCAGGATGTCGATTTCTACTAATTCGGTAACCGGTGTCAGATCACTTTTCAACCAAAGTCATGTTCGGCTATTCCGACGGGGGGCGACCGAGGCGCGGCGGATCAGCGTGGAGACGAACAGCGACTCCCCGCTCTCCTCGTCCTCGCCGTCGCCGATCAGCTTCAAGGCCGCGGCGCGCCATCGTCGCGATCGGCCAGCGCACCGTGGTGAGCGGCGGCCATAGATAGGAGGTGATCGAGGTGTCGTCGAAGCCGACGATCGACAGGTCGCGCGGCACGTCGAGCCCGCGCTGGCGCGCGGTGTGCAACAGGCGGCCGCCATCGCGTCGTTCGAGCAGCGCGGCGCCTAATCTGGCTCAGGGGCTATCGGGGTCGTCATCGTTATCGGCAAGTACGATTATGCCGCCAATAATTGCAACAGTTGCGAGCACGCCGATGAGTATCGCAGAAGTAAGCTGGTTGCTATCCCCCGCAGCGGTGGATGCACGCACAGACCCTGTATTCGACAGAGACAATTTCTTGGCAGCACCAGCCGGAGCCGGCTTTGCCGCCTGTGCGAGGACCGGTGAGGCCGATATGCTCAAGGCGGCGACGGTTGTGGCAAGCAGCTTCATAGTGCGCATGGAGACACCTCGGACTATGGGTTTGGCAGGCGATGCGTCTCATAGCCAAGCCACTCCGTCAACTTGCGATAGTTAAGTGCCTGTTACGAGGGCCCGGCGGCCACGAACGCCCTCTCACTCCACCGGCGGCGCGACCGATGCCCTGCGGATCAGCGTGGAGACGAACAGCGACTCCCCGCTTTCCTCATCCTCGCCGTCGCCGATCAGCTTCAAGGCCGCGGCGCGCGCCATCGTCGCGATCGGCCAGCGCACCGTGGTGAGCGGCGGCCATAGATAGGAGGCGATCGAGGTGTCGTCGAAGCCGACGATCGACAGGTCGCGCGGCACGTCGAGCCCGCGCTGGCGCGCGGTGTGCAACACCCCCGCCGCCATCGCATCGTTCGAGCAGAACACCGCGGTCGGGCGTGGCGACAGGTCGAGCAGGCGTTCCGCGGCGCGCATCCCCGACTCGAACGTATAGTCGCCCTGTGCGATCAGCGTGCGCTGCACCGGGATGTCGGCATCGTCGAGCGCCGCCTCGTAACCCTGGCTGCGCTCGTGCGCCGAGCGGAAGCCGTGCGGGCCGAGCACCAGGCCGATGCGCTTGTGCCCGTTCTCGATCAGGTGCGCGACCGCGCCGCGCACCACCTCGCGGTCGTTCGACGCGACCATATGCTCGGCATCGTCGAACGAGGCCGAGCCCATGCGCACGTAACGCGCACCGATCTCCTGGCACAAAGCGGCGATCGAATCATTCTCGCTGATCGGCGGCAGGATCATCACGCCATAGGGGCGCTGGCGCTCGAGGAAGCGGCGGATATCATCGAGCATCGTGGTCGATCCGCGATCGACCGGGTGGACGATCAGCTCGAACTCGGTGTCGCGCAACACTTCCAGCAATCCCTGCTGGACGTTGAGCACCATATGCGGGTTGGGGTTGTCGTGGATCAGCCCGATCAGGAAGTTGCGCCGCAATGCCAGCGCGCGCGCCTGGGGGTTGGGAACATAGCCGATCTCGGCAATGACCTTTTCGACCCGCTCGCGCGTTTCCTCGTTGAGCAAGGGGGAGCGGTTGATCACGCGGCTGACGGTCTTCTTGGATACCCCCGCCAGTCGCGCTACATCGTTGATTGTCGCCTGCGCGCCTTTTTTCATGGCAAGTGCATAGCGCGCATGCGGGCCCTAGCCAATTGCGGGCTGTTGCTCTAGGCGCTGCTGAATTCGTATGATGATTCCTGCTGCTCTTCAAATCCATCCCGGCGACAGCGTCGCGACCGCGCTGCGCGACCTTCAAGCGGGCGAAACCGTGCTCGGCGTGACGCTGCTTGACGCGGTCCCGCGCGGGCACAAATTCGCGCTGGCGGCGCATGCGCCCGGCGATGCGGTGCTCAAGTTCGGCTTCCCGATCGGGCGCGCGACCGCGCCGATCGCGCCGGGCGCGCACGTCCATGTCCATAATGTCGCGACCGCGCTGGCGGGCGAGGCGAGCTATGGCGGCGGCGGGGCCGCGGCGAAGGGGCAGGGGGCTGCGTCCGCGATCCGCTGGCGCGGCTATGCGCGCGCCGACGGCCGCGCGGGCACGCGCAACGAGATCTGGGTGCTCCCGACCGTCGGCTGCGTCGGGCGCACCGCGCAGAAGATCGCGGCCAAGGCCGAGGCGCTGCTGCCCGCCGGCGTCGATGGCGTGCACGCCTTTGCCCATCCGTTCGGCTGCTCGCAGCTCGGCGGCGACCTCGACGGCACGCGCGGCATTCTCTCGGCGCTGGCGCAGCATCCCAATGCCGCGGGCGTGCTGCTGGTCGGGCTGGGATGCGAGTCGAACCAGTTGTCGGCGCTGCTCGAGACCCTGCCTCCGGAGACGCGCGGGCGCGTGCGTACCGTCGGCGCGCAGGCCGCCTCGGACGAGGTCGCCGATGGCGTTGCCGCGGTGCTCGAACTGGCCGAACAGGCGGCCTTGACGAAGCGCGAGGAGATGGGGCTCGACCGCATCGTGCTCGGCGTGAAATGCGGCGGGTCGGACGGGCTGTCGGGGCTCACCGCCAATCCGTTGGTCGGGCGCATGGCCGATCGCGTCACCGATGCCGGCGGTGCGGCGATCCTGACCGAGATCCCCGAAATCTTCGGCGCCGAGCAATTGCTGATGGCGCGCGCCGCCGATGCCGCGACGTTCGACGCGATCGGCGCGCTGGTGAACCGCTTCAAGCGCTACTTCCTCGATCATGGCGAGCCGGTCTCCGAGAACCCGTCGCCGGGCAACATCGCGGGCGGCATCACCACGCTGGAGGAAAAGAGCCTGGGCGCGGTGCAGAAGGGCGGGCAGGCGATCGTCACCGATGTGATCGACTATGGCCAGCAGGTGAAGCGCAAGGGCCTGACCCTGCTCGAGGCACCGGGCAACGACGCCGTCTCCTCGACCGCGTTGTCGGCGGCAGGGGCGAACGTGATCCTGTTCACCACCGGCCGCGGCACGCCGCTCGGCTTCCCTGCGCCGACGCTCAAGATCGCCTCCAACTCCGATCTCGCCGCGCGCAAGCCGGGCTGGATCGATTTCGACGCCGGGCAGGTATTGACCGACGGCATGGATGTCGCCGCCGACGCCTTGCTCGCGCGCATCGCCGCGATCGCATCGGGTGAGGAAGCCGCCGCCGAGCGCAACGACGAGCGCGAGATCGCGATCTGGAAACGAGGGGTAACGCTTTGAACCGACTGTCGCTGCAAACGCTGCGGGACCTGCCCGCGGCGGTGAGCAAGCCTGGCTATGATCCGGCGCAGGTCGCGACCGGCGTGGTGCATTTCGGCCCCGGCGCCTTCCACCGCGCGCACCAGGCGGCCTATTTCGACACGGTGCTGGCGAGCGACCCGCGCTGGGGGATCGCCGCGGTCTCGCTGCGTTCGCCGGGCACGGTCGAAGCATTGGCGGCGCAGGACGGGCTCTATACGCTGGCGATCCTCGACCGCGAGCCGTCGATGCGCGTGATCGGCGCGCATCGCGAATGGATCGGCCCGGGCGGCGGCGCGAAGGTCGCAGCGCTGCTCGCGAACCCGCAGGTGCGCATCGTCACCTCGACCGTGACCGAGAAGGGCTATTGCCTCGCGGGCGACGGCACGCTCGATACGAACCACCCCGACATCGTCGCCGACCTCGCGGGCGGCGAGCCGCGCAGCTTCGTCGGCTGGCTGGTGCAGGGGCTGGCGGCGCGCCGTGCGGCGGGCGCCGACCCGTTCATGGTGCTGTGCTGCGACAATCTCTCGGGCAATGGCGGCAAGCTGCGCGCGGCGACGATCGCGCTGGCCGAGGCGCGCGACGCCGATCTCGCCAAGTGGATCACCGACACCGCGGCCTTTCCCGACACGATGGTCGATTCGATCACCCCGGCGAGCGATGATGCGCTCTATGCCAAGGTCGCCGCCGAATTGGGCGTCGAGGACCGCGCCACGGTGCAGCGCGAGGCGTTCGCCCAGTGGGTGATCGGGCCCTATCAATTCGCCGAAGGGCCAGATCTCGCCGGAGCGGGTGCGACGCTGACCAGCGATGTCGGCGGTTACGAGCGCGCCAAGCTGCGCATCCTCAACGGCCTGCATTCGAGCCTCGCCTATCTCGGTCTCGCGCTGGGGCTGGAGACGGTCGCCGACGCGATGGGCGAGCCCGCGCTCGCCGCCTTTGCCGAGCGGCTCGCACTTCAGGACATCGTCCCGGTGCTCGACCCCGTCGCGGGCCTCGATCACGCCGCCTACACCCAGGCCGTGCTCAACCGCTTCCGCAATCCTGCGATCCGGCACCTGCTGTCGCAGATCGCGTGGGACGGGTCGCAGAAGCTGCCCTATCGCCTGCTCGACACCGTCGCGGCGGCGATCCGTGCCGGGCGGCCGGTCGAGCGGCTGGCGGTGCCGGTGGCGGCGTGGATGCACTTCATCTCGCGGCGCGCCGCCGAGGGGACCGCGATCACCGATCCGCTCGCCGGGCCACTGGCCAAAGCAGCGGCTGGAGCATCGCCGGTCCAGCTCGCCGAACGGCTGCTCGCCTTCGACTCGGTCTTCCGGCCCGAGATCGCCGGCAATGCCGCGTTCCGCGCCGCTGTGACCGGCGCCGTGCAGGCGCTGGCCGAGCGGCGGATCGAGGCATTGCTCGCGCGCTGATTGCGGGCTCTTGTCACTGACACCGGTTTCCATTACCCCTCGCGCAAAGGATGAAAGCGAGGGGTGGATGAACGAACTGGACGCGATCGCCGAGGCATTCGTCGCCGCGCGCCGCGCCGCGACCGGGCTTCCCGACTATCCGGGCACGCCGCCGTCCTCGCTGGCGGACGCCTATGCGATCCAGGATCGCGCGCTGGCGCTGAGCGGCGGGCGGGTCGCAGGGTGGAAGGTCGGCAAGATCGGCCCGCCGCTCGACGGCGCGCTCGGCACCAACCGTCTCGCCGGTCCGATCTTCGCGGGTTCGGTGCATGACGGATGCGGCGTCAGCCCCGCGATGCCGGTCTTCGCCGACGGCTTTGCCGCGGGCGAGGCCGAGTATCTGCTGCGCATCGGCCGCGCGCCCGATCCGGCCAAGACCAGCTATACGATGGACGAGGCGGCCGAGCTGATCGACGCGGTGCATGTCGGCATCGAGATCGCGAGCTCGCCCTTTCCCGGGATCAACGCGCTCGGCCCGCTCGTCACCATTTCGGACTTCGGCAACAATTACGGGCTGGTGATCGGCGAGGCGATCGCGGATTGGCGCAATTCGGGCTTCGCAGATTGGCCAGTCCACCTGTTGATTGATGGTCAGGAAGCTGGCAGGGCTGTTGCCCGGGACATGCTCGACGGCCCACTTGGGGCGGCGCGTTTCCTGTTCGGGGCGCTGGCGGCGCGCGGCATCGCGCTGGAGCCGGGGCAATGGATTTCCTCGGGCGCCGTGACCGGCGTGCACGAGGTGAGCGTGGGCGCGACGGTGACGGCGACGTTCGCTGAGATGCAGGTGAGCTGCTCGATCGAGGCGGCCAGGCCTGTGGCGTGATGGGAGAAGATGATGGACGGCACGCAGGCACCGGTCGGGGCTGAGGGCATTCGAACGCAGGCGGCGGCCAACGCCGGGCGCTATCGCTGGATGATCGTAGCGCTGCTGTTCGCGGCCACCGTGATCAACTATGTCGACCGCCAGATGATCGGCGTGCTCAAGCCGACGCTGATGGAGGACCTGCAATGGTCCGAGCGCGACTTTGCCGGCGTCATCATCTGGTTCCAGATCGCCTATGCGATCGGCTATATCGGCTTCGGCAAGTTCGTCGACATGGTCGGCGCGCGCCTCGGCTATGCGGTCGCCTTCGTCATCTGGCAGCTCGCGCACATCGCGCATGGCGGCGCCTATTCGATGACTCAGTTCGCCATGGCGCGCTTTGGCCTCGGCATCGGCGAATCGGGCAACTTCCCGGCGGGCATCAAGGCAGTGACCGAATGGTTCCCGGCCAAGGAGCGCGCCTTCGCGATCGGCGTGTTCAACGCCGGCGCCAATATCGGCGCGGTGATCACCCCGCTGGTGGTGCCGCTGATGGTCGTCGCCTGGGGCTGGCGCATGGCGTTCGTGATCACCGGCGTGATCAGCTTCGTGTGGTTGATCGCGTGGTGGGCGATGTATCGCAGTCCGCGCCAGCATCCCAAGGTCACCGAAGGCGAACTCGCCTGGATCGAGCAGGACCCGGCCGATCCGGTCAAGCCGATCGGCTATCTGACCGTGCTGACGCGCCGGGAGACCTGGGCCTATTCGCTCGGCAAGTTCTTCATCGACCCGATCTGGTGGTTCTTCCTGTTCTGGCTGCCGGGCTATCTGTTCAAACAGTACGATCTCAATCTCTTGACCTTCGGTCTGCCGCTGGCGGCGATCTACCTGATCTCCGACGCCGGCAGCGTGTTCGGCGGCTGGATGTCGTCGCGGCTGATGAAGGCGGGCAGGTCGGCGAACTTCGCGCGCAAGGTGACGATGTTCGTCTGCGCCTGCCTCATTCTGCCGGTGGTGTTCGCCGAATCGATCACCAGCGTGTGGCTGGCGGTGCTGGTGATCGGCGTCGCGACTGCGGGGCACCAGGCCTTCTCGGCCAATCTCTATGCGCTGCCCTCGGACTTGTTCCCGCGCGGCGCGGTCGGCTCGGTGGTCGGCATCGGCGGCACGCTCGGCGCGATCGGCGGCATCCTGATGGCCTTCTATGCCGGCGAGATCCTCGACCGGCTCGGCGTCTACTGGCCGCTCTTCTGGGTCGCGGGCGGCGCCTATTTCCTCGCGCTGCTGGTGGTGCACCTGCTCTCGCCGCGGCTCGAACCGGTCAAGGTCGACTAAAGTTTGACACATTCTGTCTCAAGTCCCGGTTTGGGCGCAATGAAGTAATCATATCATTGCGCCCCGACCGGGTTCGGGGCATCACTGTCCTATGACGGCAACACTCAAGCTCGACGCCTTCCTGCCTTACCGGCTGTCCGTGGCGTCCAACCGCGTCTCGGGGGCGATCGCGGGGGCCTATCAATCGCTGTTCGGGCTGCGCATTCCCGAATGGCGGCTGGTGACCGTGCTCGCCGAATTCGGGGCGATGAGCCAGCAGGCGCTGTGCGGGCGCACCCAGATGGACAAGGTGACGGTGAGCCGCGCGGCGATCTCGCTCTACGAGCGCGGCCTCGTCACGCGCACGCCCAACCCCGACGACCAGCGCTCGCATTTGCTCGAGCTCAGCATCGACGGCTGGGCGCTCTACCGCCAGGTCGCGCCCAAGGCGCTGGAAATGGAGCGCCGCATCTTCGAAAGCCTGTCCGAGACCGAGTTGTCGCAGCTTCGCACGATGCTCGAGCGCGTTGAATGCGCTGCCGCCGCGATCGGCTCAGGGGGTTGATCGGAGCCCCTCCGCTCGACTAGTCAGACACCGCCTCCCCAGGGCATGTGCACATCACCCAGGAGGATTCCAATGACCGTCTACCAGTCGCGCGCCGGCCTCTCGGTGGCGGAGCCGCTCGCGCGCTTCGTCGAGGAGCGCGTGCTGCCCGATCTGGGCATTGCGGCGGAGGCATTCTGGGCGGGTGCAGCGGACATCTTCGCCCGGTTCGCGCCGGAGAACCGGGACCTGCTGGCCCGGCGCGACGCGCTCCAGATGCAGATCGACGCGTGGTGCGCCGAGGATCCCGCGCGAGCGGCCGACCCGGCGGCGCAGGAGGCCTTCCTGCGCTCAATCGGCTATCTCGTGGACGAGCCCGGCGACTTCAGCATCGGCACCGCGAATGTCGATGCCGAGATCGCCACCATGGCAGGGCCGCAGCTGGTCGTCCCCGCGCTCAACGCCCGCTTCGTGCTCAATGCCGCCAACGCGCGCTGGGGCAGCCTCTACGACGCCTTCTACGGCACCGACGCGCTGCCCGGCACCGCGCAGCCCGGCGGCTATGATGCCGAACGCGGCGCGCAGGTGATCGCGGCGGCCAAGGCGTTCCTCGATGAAGCGGTGCCGCTCGCGGGGATGCGCTGGGCCGAGTTCACAGGCGGCGATCTGCCGCTCGCCGATCCCGGCCAGCTCGCCGGCACGCGCGGGGAATCGCTGCTGTTCCGGCACAACGGCCTGCATATCGAGGTCATGATCGACCGCGTCCATCCGATCGGCCGCACCGATCCCGCGGGCATCGCCGACGTCCTGCTCGAAGCGGCGCTGACCACCATCGTCGATCTCGAGGATTCGATCGCGGCGGTCGACGCCGACGACAAGGTCGCGGCCTACACCAACTGGCTCGGCCTGATGCGCGGCGACCTCGAGGAGAGCTTCGAGAAGGGGGGCCGCACGATGACCCGGCGGCTGGCGGAGGACCGCGTCTACCAGCGCCCCTTCCTGAGCGATCTCGAGCTGCCCGGCCGCTCGCTGCTGTTCGTGCGCAATGTCGGCCACCTGATGACCACCCCCGCGGTGCGCCTCGGCGACGAAGAAGCGCCCGAGGGCATCCTCGATGCGATCCTCACCTCGACGATCGCGCTGCACGACCTGCGCGGCCTGGGCAAATATCGCAACAGCCGCATCGGCAGCATCTACATCGTCAAGCCCAAGATGCACGGCCCTGAGGAGGCCGGCTTCACCAACCGCCTGTTCGACGCGGTCGAGGACCTGCTCGAGCTCGATCGCCACACGATCAAGGTCGGCGTGATGGACGAGGAGCGGCGCACCTCCGCCAACCTCGCCGCCTGCATCCATGCGGTGAAGGACCGCGTCGCCTTCATCAACACCGGCTTCCTCGATCGCACCGGCGACGAGATCCACACCTCGATGCGCGCCGGCCCGATGATCCCCAAGGCGGAGATGAAGGCGTCGGCCTGGATCAAGGCCTATGAGGACCGCAATGTCCGCATCGGCCTGCGCCATGGCCTGTCGGGCAGGGCGCAGATCGGCAAGGGCATGTGGGCGGCGCCGGACCGCATGGCCGAGATGCTCGACCAGAAGATCGGTCATCCGTTGAGCGGCGCCAACACCGCCTGGGTGCCGTCGCCAACCGCGGCGACGCTGCACGCGATGCACTATCACAAGGTCGATGTGTTCGCGCGCCAGCGCGAGATCGCAAGCGAGGCTGTGCCCGGTCTCGCACCGCTGCTGACCATTCCCGTCGCGCAGGGCCGCAACTGGACGCCCGAGGAAATCGCGCGTGAGCTCGACAACAATGCCCAGGGCATCCTCGGCTATGTCGTGCGCTGGATCGACCAGGGCGTCGGCTGCTCCAAGGTGCCCGACATCCACGATATCGGCCTGATGGAGGACCGCGCGACCTTGCGCATCAGCTCGCAGCACATGGCCAACTGGCTGCTCCATGGCGTCGCCACCGCCGCGGATATCGATGCCGCCTTCGCGCGCATGGCGGCCAAGGTCGACGCGCAAAACGCCGACGACCCGCTCTACCGTCCGATCGCGGGGAACGAGGCCACCAGCCTCGCCTTCCAGGCGGCCCGCGCGCTGGTGTTCGAGGGCGTCGCGCAGCCCAACGGCTATACCGAGCCGCTGCTGCACCGCTTCCGCGCTGAGGCGAAGGCGCGCGGCTAGGCACGTACGGCGCGAGCCGCTAAAGGCGCGGGCGATGGCCTTGCTTGCGCGCCTTTTCCTGATCGCAGCGGTGCTGTGGTGCTGCGCGAATGTCGCCGAACCGGCGCAGGCGCATGGCAGCGTATCGTTCGATCAGGCTGTGACGGTGGAAGCCGCGCACCAGCACTCCGATGGCGACTGCGCGGATCGTGACGGCACGGCGCAAGCCGGCCATCATCACTGTCATGTCGCGCCCGACCTGCGCGCGCGTGCGAACGATGAGTCGTGCATCACCGCGGCGCCGATGACCTTCACGCCGCGTGTCGCGCCGCTGCGCTCGTTCGCACAGGCGCCGCCGCTCCAACCGCCTTCCGCCTGAACCGACATCGCCGCGCGGGCCGCATGCCCGTGCCGTTGCTCGTTCAGTCCAGGAAGAAGTTCACATGAAACGTTCCATTTCTTGCGCCCTCTTGGCGGGGGTTTCGATGCTTGCCGCCCATCCCGCGTCCGCCCAGACGATTGCCGCGCCGCCTGCACCCCAGGCCGAAGAAGAGGACGAGGAGATCGTCGTCCAGGCCACCCGCTCCAACCGCCGCGTGCAGGACGAGCCGGTCCGGGTCGAGGTGCTCAATCGCGAGGAGATCGAGGAGAAGATCCTCATGCGCCCCGGCAATGTCGCGATGATCCTGAGCGAGACCGGCGGCCTGCGCGTGCAGGTCACCGCCCCCGCGATGGGCGCCGCGAACATCCGCGTCCAGGGGATGGACGGCCGGTTCACGCAACTGCTCGCCGACGGGCTGCCGCTCTATGGCGGCCAGGCCTCCTCGCTCGGCCTGCTGCAGATCCCGCCGACCGACCTCGGCCAGGTCGAGGTGATCAAAGGCGCGGCGTCGGCGCTCTATGGCCCTTCGGCGCTGGGCGGGGTGATCAACCTCGTCTCGCGGCGGCCCCGCGCCGAAGCCGAGGGCGAGCTGCTGCTCAACGCCACCACGCGCGACGGACAGGATGTCACCGGCTATGCCGCCGCGCCGCTCGCCGCGAACCTCGGCGGTTCGATCACCGGCGGCTATCACCGCCAGCGCCGCCGCGACCTCGACGGTGATGGCTGGATCGACATGCCGGGCTTTGAGCGCTGGACGGTGCGCCCGCGCCTGTTCTGGGAAGGCGATGCCGGGGCCAGCCTGTTCCTCACCGGCGGCGCGATGGGCGAGCAACGCCGCGGCGGCACGCTCGACGGCCGCACCGCGCCCGACGGCCTTCCCTTCCGGCAGGATCAGGAGACGGACCGGCTCGATGCCGGGTTGGTCGCGAAGCTGCCGCTGGGCGGCGATCTCGCGGCGCACCTCCGGGCGGCGGGAATGACGCAGGGCCATGTCCATCGTTTCGGCGATGTCGTCGAGGACGACCGCCACGGCACGGTCTTCGCCGAGGCGTCGCTGTCGGGCAGGGCGGGCGGGACCAACTGGGTCGGCGGCGTCGCGTGGCAGCGCGACAGTTTCCGATCGAAGACCTTCCCGGCGTTCGACTATCGCTATGACGTGCCCGGCATCTTCGCGCAGGTCGAGCATGATGTTCTCCCCGAACTGACCCTGGCGAGCAGCGCGCGGCTCGATTTCCACAACGAATTTGGCACCCAGTTCAGCCCGCGCCTGTCCTTGCTCTACAAGCCTGGCGCGTGGACGGTGCGCGTCTCGGGTGGGCGCGGTTTCTATGCGCCGACCCCGTTCGTCGAGGAGATCGAGGCGGCGGGCCTGTCGCGGCTCGAACCGCTCGGCGTGCTCGCGCCCGAGACCGCGACGACCGCCTCGCTCGACATCGGCTATGCCCGCAATGGGATCGAGGCGAACGTGACCTTGTTCGGCTCGAACATGGACGATGCGACCCGGCTCGACGCGGTCGCTCCGGATCGCGTGCGGCTGGTCAACGTCGCGGGGCAGACGCGCATCCGCGGTTCGGAGCTGCTGCTGCGCTATCGCTGGAGCGATTTCGTGGTGACCGGCAGCTATGTCTATGTCGACGCCACCGAGCCCGATCCGGCGGGCGGCGGGCGGCGCATCGTGCCGCTCACCCCGCGCCACAGCGCCGGTCTGGTCGCGATGTGGGAGGATCATGAGAAAGGCCGGGTGGGCCTTGAGCTCTACTATACCGGCGAGCAGGACCTGGAGGACAATCCCTATCGCCTGACCGGCAAGCCCTATTTCGAGCTCGGCCTGCTCGCCGAAGCCGCGGTCGGCAAGGCGCGGCTGTTCGTCAACCTGGAGAACATCCTGAACGTCCGCCAGACGCGCTACAACTCGCTGCTCCGCCCGAGCCGCGCGCCCGACGGCCAATGGACCGTCGATGCCTGGGCGCCGACCGACGGGTTCGTGGTCAATGCCGGCGTGCGCCTGCGCTTCGGCGGCGGAGACTGACGCGGGCCTGGGGCATCGGCCGAACCCGCCAAAAACGCGGTTGATGCCCCTTGAACCTTCCCCCCGCTTGCTCGTTGGGTTAGCGAGCGGGTACGCACATATGCGATCCCTTTGGGAGGACAGGGCAATTTCGGGCGTCGAACTGGGGATCTTGCTGTTGGCGAGCAGCACGCTGATGCCGGGTGTCGCCCTCGCGCAGATCAGCGGCAGCGTCGGCAAGCCGGGGCAGAGTGCGCCCGCGGAGGACCCCAAGCCGGTCGAAACGCCGCAGCCCGGTCAGGATGCTACGGTGCCCGCACCCGACGAGAAGCCGATCGTGTCCGACGAGGAGTTCGAGAAGGCGCTGCCGCCGCTCAGCGACGACATGAACGCTCCGCTCGAGCCGATGGCTCCCGCGCCGCCGCCCGCGGACGCGACGGCCGAAACGCCGGGCGGCATGGCCCCGCTCGATGCCGAGCAGCCGCTTGGCCAGGGCGAGAACGAGACCGAGCTCGCCGCGCCGCTGCCCCCGCTCAGCGAGTTCGACACCACTCCGATCGCCGAGGCGATGGCGCTCAACGACGGCGACGCGGTCGAGATCCGCTATGCGACGCGGGTGACCGGCCTCAAGGAGATCGGGCTGGAAGGCCAGTTCCGCGAGCTTTCCGCGCTGGAGGACGGCGACGGCAAGGCGGCGAACGCCGCGATCATCGGCGCCCGGGCGCGCGAGGACGAGGCGCTGGCGGTGCGGCTGATGAAGTCGCTCGGCTATTATGACGCGACCGCGGCGGCGACGGTCGACCAGCCCGCCGCCGCGGGGCAGCCGACCACCGCGACGATCGCCGCGGTGCCGGGCGCGCTCTACAAGCTCGGCAGGATCGACATCCAGGCCGACCCGACCGTGCCACCCAGCCTGATCGCCGACAATTTCCAGCTCAGGACCGGCGAGCCGATCGATGCGGTGCGCGTGCAGGCGGCGGAGGCGGCAGTGAGCGTGGCGCTGCCCCAGAACGGCTATCCCTTCGCCGAGGTCGGCCAGCGCGACATATTGCTCGACGAGACCGCCCAGACCGGCGACTACAGCCTGCCGGTGACGGTCGGTCCGCGCGCGCGCTTCCGCAGCATCACCACCGAGGGCAAGCTGGCGTTCGACGCCAAGCATGTCGAGGTGCTCACGCGCTTCGACCGCGACGATCTCTACGACAGCCGCATGGTCGACGACCTGCGCGACGCGCTGATCGCGACCAGCCTGTTCTCGACCGTCTCGGTCGAGCCGGTGAAGACCGGCGAAGCGGCGGCCGAGGGCACCGAATATGTCGACCTGCTCGTGCGCCAGCAGGCCGGCCCGCCGCGCACGCTGGCGGGCGAGCTCGGCTTCTCGACCGGGCAGGGGTTGCGCGCCGAGGTCAGCTGGACGCATCGCAACCTCTTCCCGCCCGAGGGCGCGCTGATCCTTTCCGGCGTCGCGGGCACGCAGGAGCAGGGCGCGTCGGCGACCTTCCGCCGTTCCAACGCCGGACGCCGCGACCGCACCTTCCAGCTCATCGCCTCGGCGCTGCGCACCGATGTCGAGGCGTTCACCGGCCTCACCGGCACGCTCTCGGCGCAGATCTCGTACGATTCGACGCCGATCTGGCAGAAGGAGCTGACTTACAGCTACGGCGTCGAGCTGGTCGGCACGAGCGAGGACCGCTACGACTTCAACCGCGGCGCGCGCGAGCGCGGGGTCTATTTCATCGCCGCGCTGCCGCTGTTCGCGGGCTGGGACAAGTCCGACAACCTGCTCAATCCGACGCGTGGCTATCGCGTGAAATTGAACCTCAGCCCCGAGACCTCGGTGCGCGGCGGCACGCGCCCCTATGCCCGCGCCATGCTCGAGGGGACCGCCTATTACCCCGTCACCGACAGCATCGTCCTCGCCGGGCGCGCGCGCTTCGGCACGATCCAGGGGATCGACCGCAACGCCCTCGCCCCGTCGCGGCGCTATTACGCCGGCGGCGGCGGATCGGTGCGCGGCTTCGGCTATCAGGAGCTCGGCCCGCGCGCGCCCGACGGCAAGCCGATCGGCGGCCGCAGCTTCAACGAGTTCGCGATCGAGGCGCGCTACCGCTTCGGCAATTTCGGCATCGTGCCCTTCGTCGACGCCGGGCAGGTCTATGAAAGCGGGCTGCCCAAGCTCACCGACATGCGCTTCGGCTTCGGCATCGGCGGGCGCATGTACACCAATTTCGGCCCGCTGCGGCTCGATGTCGCGACGCCGATCAACCGCAAGCCGGGCGAGAGCAAGATCGCGCTCTACATCTCGATCGGGCAGGCCTTCTGATGGCGGAGCAGGCGGCCTCGACCGAGACCGTGATCGTCCCCGCCCCGGCGTGGCAGCGCGTCGCCAAATGGGTGCTGATCGCGCTCGTCGGCATCGCCGCGCTGCTGCTGCTCGCGATCCTCGGGCTCAACACCAGCCCGGGCAAGCGCCTCGTCGCCGACCAGCTCGGCAAATACACCACCGCCACCGGCCTCAACGTCAAGGTCGGGCGGATCGAGGGATCGATCTACGGCGCGATGGTGCTGCGCGACGTGCGTGTCAGCGACACCAAGGGGGTGTTCGCCACCTCGCCGTCGATCGCGGTCGACTGGCGGCCCTTCGCGTTCCTCAACAACCATGTCGACATCCGCTCGGCGACCAGCCCGCTGGTCACCGTCGCCCGCCTGCCCGCGTTCAAGCCCGGCGACCCCAACGCCTCGATGCTGCCCGATATCGACATCGATATCGGCCGTCTCGCGATCGACCGGCTGGTGCTCGAACCGCCGGTCGCTGGGCGGCGGCACGTCGCGACGCTTTCGGGCGAGGCGGCGATCGCCGACCGCCGAGCGCGTGTGATCGCCAACGCGCGCACGCTCGGCACCACCGGCGGCGACCGGCTCGCTTTGGTGCTCGACGCGGTGCCCGACGACGACAAGTTCGACTTGCGCGCCGATCTCGACGCCCCGGTCGGCGGCCTCGTCGCCGGCCTCGCCAAGCTCGAAGCGCCGCTGGCCGCACGCATCAGCGGCCGCGGGAGCTGGGCGAACTGGCAGGGCCGCGCGGTGAGCACGCTCGGCGGCGCGGAGCTCGCCGATCTCGACATCACCGCGCGCAAGGGGACGTTTCAGGTCCGCGGCACCGCCCAGCCCGGCCTCTACCTCAAGGGCCCCGTCGAGCGGCTCGCTGCACCCAATGTCCAGGTCGCGCTCGATGCGACGCTCGACCAGCGCCGCGCCGATACCCGCCTGCGGTTGCGCTCCAGCGCGATGGCGCTCGCCACCACCGGCACGATCGATCTCGGCAAGAGCGCGTTCGACCAGTTCCGGATCGAGGCGGCGTTGCTCACCCCCGGGGCGATCGCCCCCAACCTCAACGGCCGCTCGGTGATCGGCGCGGTGGCGTTGAACGGCCCGTTCGCGACCCCGACCGTGGACTACAAGCTGCAGGCCGCAGCGATCGGTTTCGGCACCACGGTGCTCGAACGCGTCTATGCCGAGGGGCTGGCGACGGTGAACGCCGACCGCATCCTGGTGCCGATCCGCGCCCGCGCGGCGCGTGTGTCCGGGCTCAACCAGGCGGCTGGCGGTCTGCTCACCAACGTCACGCTGGCGGGCGATCTCGCCATCACCGGGCCGCAGATCCTGTCGGAGAATCTGCGCATCCGCTCCGACCGGATCGACGCGACAGCGATCATCGCCGCCAATGTCGCCACCGGCCGCTATACCGGCGCGCTCAAGGGGCGGGTCAACGACTATACGATCGACGGCATCGGCATCGTCAACCTCGAGACCGACGCCGATCTCTATGCCGCGGCGGGCGGCGGCTGGGGGATCAAGGGCCGCATCGTCGGGCGCAGCACGCGGCTGTTCAATAGCGGCGTGCGCGATTTCCTCGGCGGCAACGCAATCCTGCGCGTGAATGTCGGGCTCGATCCGAGCGGCATCATCACCTTCGACAATCTCCGGCTCGCCGCACCGCAGTTCAAGATCCTGCGCGGATCGGGACGCTACGACCCCACCGGCCCGCTGCTGCTCAATGCCGACGGCTATTCCAACGCCTATGGCCCGGTCTTCGCGCGGGTCACCGGAAGCCTCACCGCCCCGATCGTCAACCTGCGCGCGCCGCGGCCCGGCCTAGGCGTCGGCCTCGCCAATCTCGAGGCGCGCATCCGCGGGCAGGGCGATGCCTATGCGGTCGTCGCCAGCGGCGGGACGAGCTACGGCCCGTTCACCGCCGACGTGCTGGTGCGCACCGGCCGCGCGCTCACCGTCGACGTGCGCAAGGCGCGCTTCGCCGGGACCGATATCACCGGCAAGCTGCAGCAGACCGCCGCCGGGCCGTTCGCGGGCGCTCTCGCCTTTGTCGGCTCCGGCATCAACGGCAATGTCGATCTCTCCGCGCAGGGCAAATACCAGCAGGCGGTGGTGCGCGCGACCGCGACCAACGCGCAGATCCCCGGCGACATGGAGATCACCATCGGCCGTGCGATCGTCAACGCGACCGTCGTGCTCTACGACGACGCGCCGTCGATCGTCGGCGAGGCGCAGGTCGCCAACCTCAAGAGCGGCGAGTTCGTGCTCGCCCGGTCGCGCGCCAAAATCGACTATCGCGGCGGGCGCGGCACTGCACAGGCATTCGCCGAGGGTTCGTCGGGCGTGCCGTTCCGCGTCGCCGCCAATGCCCGCTTCGCCCCCGATCAATGGCTGGTCGCACTCGGCGGCAAGGCCAACAACATCGACTTCAAGACGGCCCAGCCCGCGCGGATCGCGGTGAGCGACAACAGCTACCGCCTCGCGCCGGTGCAGATCGACTTCGACCGCGGCAGCGCGCGCCTCGCGGGCAGCTGGGGTGAGGGGCTGGTGGTGCAGGCGCGGCTCGACAAGCTCGACCTGTCGGTCGCCAACGCCTTTTCGCCCGGCCTCGGGGTCGGCGGCAACGTCACCGGATCGATCGACTTCCGCCAGGCGCGCGACGGCAGCTTCCCGCGCGCGATCACCCGGCTCAACATCGCCGGCTTCAATCGCTCGAGCCTCGCCGGCGTCTCGCCCGCGGTCGACATCGCCTTTGTCGGCCGCTTGCTGCCGGAGGGCGGCGACGCGCGCGCGGTGATCAAGCGCGGCACGACCACGATCGGGCGGATGGTGGCGACCCTCCAGCCGCTTGGGTCAGGTGGAAGCTGGAACGAGCGGCTGATGGCCGCGCCGCTGTCGGGCGGGGTGCGCTACAATGGCCCTTCGGCGGTGCTGTTCTCGCTCGCCGGCTTCTCCAACCAGTCGGTCTCGGGTCCGGTCGCGGTCGCGGCCGACTTCTCGGGCCAGCTGCGCTCCCCGCAGATCACCGGCCAGCTGCGCGCCGAGAAACTGGTCTATGAGAACGAGACCTGGGGCACGCGCTTGACGCAAATGAAGATCGAGGGGCGGTTCGACAGCGACACGCTCGAGATCACCGAGATGAACGCCGTGGCCGGAGCCGGCCGCGTGATCGCCTCGGGCACGGTCGGGCTGTCCGCCGCGCAGGGCTTCCCGATCGACATCACCGCGCGCTTCCGCAACGCGCGGCTCGCGCGCAGCGACGCGCTCGGCGCGACCGCGACCGGGCAGCTCCACATCACCAACGGGCTCGACGGCGGGCTGATCGAAGGCCGCATCATCATCCCCGAGGCGCGCTACCAGATCATCCGCCAGGGCGCCGCCGAGGTGCCCGAGCTGACCGGGGTCTACCGCAAGAGCGAGCTCGACGCCGAGGGCAAGCGCCCGGTGCGCGCCAAGCCCGCCGGCATCTTCCGCCTCAACGTCGCGGTGGTCGCCGACAACCGCTTGTTCGTGAACGGCATGGGCCTCGAATCCGAATGGGAGGCGCGGATGCAGGTCACCGGCACCTCCGCGGCGCCGATCGTCACCGGCGAGGCGCGCGTGGTGCGCGGCACCTATAATTTCGCCAGCCGCCGCTTCGAGCTGACTCGCGGCACGATCAACTTCGAGGGCGGGCCGCTCGCCAACCCCAGCATCAACATCGCCGCGAGCACCACCGCGGAAAATGTGACGGCGATCATCAATATCACCGGCACCGGCCAGGCCCCGCGCATCGCATTCAGTTCAACCCCCAGCCTGCCGCAGGACGAAGTGCTCTCGCGCCTGCTGTTCGGCAGCTCGGTCACCAATCTGTCGGCGACCGAGGCGA
The DNA here is from genome assembly GCF_026107375.2 of Sphingomonas sp. BT-65. Lineage (NCBI taxonomy): Bacteria > Pseudomonadati > Pseudomonadota > Alphaproteobacteria > Sphingomonadales > Sphingomonadaceae > Sphingomonas > Sphingomonas sp. BT-65. Next base: position 729,711 of record NZ_JAPCIA010000002.1, on the reverse strand, counting down.
TCCAGCTCGCCGCTGCGCTCAACTCGCTGCGCGCCTCGGGCGGCGGGCTCAACCCGCTCGGCCAGCTGCGCTCGGCCGCCGGGATCGATCGCCTGCGCATCCTGGGTGAGGACGACACCACCGGCCGCGGCATGGCGCTCGCCGCGGGCCAGTATCTGACCGACGACATCTATGTCGAGATCATCACCGACGCGCGCGGCTATACCGCTGTCCAGCTCGAGATCGCGCTGACTCGCGCGCTCAGCCTGCTCTCGCAGACCGGCTCGTTCGGCGGCTCGCGCGCCGGCCTCAAATATTCGAAGGACTATTGAGCGCAGAGCGCCGCCCGCCCAATCCATTTTCCTACACGGCATCGGCGGGCTATGTTCGGACCATGCGCCTGCCCGCCGTCCGATCCGTCAGCTCGTCGCGCATGACGAGCGTCAACTTCGCGCGACACCCCTCTTTTCTATCAACTTTGTCAATTAAACGAACTCGATCGTTCAGTAATTATCGCGTCGTTTCCCCGCTCGCCACAACCCCATTGCACTTAACTTACACAAGTGTAAGTATCGCCCCCAGGAGAGGCGAATGACCGAGCATTTCGATGTCGTGGTGGTGGGCGCCGGGCTTTCCGGCATCGGCGCGGGCTATTTCCTGCAGCGCGACTGCCCCGACCGCAGCTATGTGATCCTGGAAGGGCGCGAGCGGATCGGCGGGACCTGGGACCTGTTCCGCTATCCCGGCATCCGCTCCGACAGCGACATGTACACGCTCGGCTACAGCTTCCGCCCCTGGACCGAGGCCAAGGCGATCGCCGATGGCCCGGCGATCCTGCGCTATCTTGATGAGACCGCACGCGACCACGGCATCGACCGGCATATCCGCCACCAGCACCGCGTGGTCGCAGCGAGCTGGTCGACCCCGGACGCGTGCTGGACGGTCAGCGTCGAGCGCGGGCCGGACAAGGAGCGGGTCGAGTTCACCTGCAACTTCCTCTTCATGTGCTCGGGCTATTACAATTACGCCGCCGGCTACCTCCCCGAGTTCGCCGGGCGCGAGCGCTTCAAGGGCGAGATCGTCCACCCGCAATTCTGGCCCGAGAACCTCGACTATGCCGGCAAGCGCGTGGTGGTGATCGGCTCGGGCGCGACTGCGGTGACGTTGGTGCCCGAGATGGCCAAGACCGCGGCGCATGTCACGATGCTGCAGCGCTCGCCCACCTATATCGTCGCGCGCCCGTCGGAGGACGGCATCGCCAACTGGCTTCGCGCCAAGCTGCCCGGGCGGCTCGCCTATCGCCTCACGCGGATGAAGAATGTCGCGCTCGGCCAGTTCTTCTACCGGCTCGCGCGCAAGAAGCCCGAGAAGACCAAGGAGCGGCTGATCCAGATGGTCCGCGACGAGCTGGGTGCGGACTATGACGTCGCGACGCATTTCACCCCGCGTTACAATCCATGGGACCAGCGCATCTGCCTGGTCCCCGACGCCGACCTGTTCGCCTCGATCCGCGAGGGACGGTCGTCGGTTGTCACCGATCAGATCGACACGTTCGAGGCGGATGGCATCCGCCTCAAGTCGGGCGAGCTGCTGCCCGCCGACGTGATCGTCACCGCCACTGGCCTCGACATGCAGCTGATGGGCGGCATTCCCTTCACCGTCGACGGCGCGCAGGTCGATCCGGCCAGGTCATTGGGCTACAAGGCGATGATGTATTCGGACATCCCGAACCTCGCCTCCAGCTTCGGCTACACCAATGCCAGCTGGACGCTCAAGGCGGACCTCACCTGCGCCTATGTCTGCCGTCTGCTCAACGTGATGAAGAAGCGCGGCATGCGCCAGGCGACGCCGCGCATCGCGGGCGACGTCCAGCCCGAGCCGTTCCTCACCTTCACCTCGGGATATGTGCAGCGCGGCATGGACAAGTTCCCCAAGCAGGGCGACCGCAAGCCGTGGCGGGTGCACCAGAATTACCTGCTCGACCTGATGGCGCTGCGCTTCGGCGGGATCGACGAAGGCATGGAGTTCTCCAACCCCGAGCCGAGGAGAAAGGCCGCCTAGGCGGTGAAGATCGCTGCACGATGCCACCTCCCCCGGCGGGGAGGAATTTCAAGGCAGCTCGGCCTTGGGAAAGCCCTGCCACGCCGCGTCATAGTCCGGCTGCGCGGTGTCGAGCGCGAATTGCGTCGGGCGATAGGGCCAGCACGTCTCGACCATGAACGCCATCGTCCCGTCGATCCTGTGCGGCTTGAGCTCGGCGTTGCTGGCGCTTTCCCAGCTCGCGACGTCGGGACCGTGTCCGGCCATGAGGTTGTGGAGCGAGAGCCCGCCCGGCGCGAAGCCCTCGGCCTTGGCGTCATAGGCGCCATGGATCAGCCCCATCGCCTCGCTCATCACGTTGCGGTGGAACCAGGGCGGACGGAACGTGTCCTCGGCGACCATCCAGCGCGGCGGGAAGATCACGAAGTCGGCATTGGCGCGGCCCGGCACGTCGCTGGGCGAGGTGAGCACGGTGAAGATCGACGGATCGGGATGGTCGAAGCTCACCGTGTTCATCGTGTTGAACCGGGCAAGATCGTAGCGCCACGGCGCGAGGTTGCCGTGCCACGCGACGACGTCGAGCGGCGAGTGGTCGAGCGTCGTTGTCCACAGATTCCCCAACGACTTTTGCACAATCTCGAACGGCGCGTCGCGATCCTCGAACCACGCCGCCGGGGTCTCGAAGTCGCGCGGATTGGCAAGCCCGTTGGCGCCGATCGGGCCGAGGTCGGGGAGGCGGAACAGCGCGCCGTGATTCTCGGCGACATAGCCCCGCGCCTCGCCATCGGGGAGCAAGGCACGGAACTTCACCCCGCGCGGCACCAGCGCGACCTGCCCCGGCGCGATGTCGATCCGGCCGAGCTCGGTGAGCAAGGTCAGCCGCCCGGTCTGGGGGATGAACAGCAGCTCGCCATCCGCGTTCACGAACACGCGCGTGTCCATGTCCGCGTTCGCGGCATAGACATGTACCGCGACGCCCTCGAGTTCGGCGGGATCGCGGTTGACCAGCATCGTCGTCATGCCGTCGATCAGGTCGGTGCCGGGTGCGGGCACGGCGACCGGGTCCCAGCGCAGGCGATTGGGGGGCAGTGGATCGCCCGGCGCGCCAACGGCGAAGCGCTTGGCGCCCTCGTAGCGCCGATAGGGCGGATGCGCGGCGCTTGGCCGCATGCGGTAGAGCCAGGAGCGGCGGTTCTCGTGCCGCGGCGCGGTGAAGGCGGTGCCGCTCAGTTGCTCGGCATAAAGGCCATAAGCGGGCCGCTGCGGCGAGTTGCGGCCGATCGGGAGCGCGCCGGCGACCGCCTCGGTCGAGACATGATTGCCGAAGCCGGGGAAATAATCGGTTGTCATCAAGCGATCCTACAAACCTTCTCCCTTTGGGAGAAGGAGGGGCCCGCGCGCGAAGCGCGCGGGAGGAAGAGGGTGAGCGGTTGCCGCGATTGCGACGCCCTCACCCTTCCGCCGCTTCGCGGCTCCTTCCCTCTCCCGGAGGGAGAGGGAATTTGGGCCGGACTCGCGCCGCGCAACGCTACTGGTGTCGCGGTCCGACTCCCCTCTCCAAACCTAGGCGTCGACCTTGATCACGCCCCTACGGATCTGGTCGAGCTCGATGCTCTCGAACAGCGCCTGGAAATTGCCGTTGCCGAAACCTTCATTGCCCTTGCGCTGGATGATCTCGAAGAAGATCGGGCCGAACATGTTCTCGGTGAAGATCTGCAGCAAAATGCCCTCATCGCCGACATTGCCGTCGATCAGGATGCGGTTCTTGCGCAGCCGCTCAAGGTCCTCGCCATGGCCGGGCACGCGCTTGTCGACCAGCTCGTAATAGGTCTCGATCGTGTCCTGCAGCTTGACGCCGCGGGCGCGCAGCCGCTCGACCGTGTCGTAGATGTCCGGCGTGGTCAGCGCGAGGTGCTGGATGCCCTCGCCCTTATATTCGCGGATGAACTCCTCGATCTGGCTCTTGTCGTCCTGGCTCTCGTTGAGCGGGATGCGGATCGCCTTGTCGGGGGCGATCATCGCCTGGCTGAACAGCCCGGTCGCCTGGCCCTTGATATCGAAATACTTCTGCTCCTCGAACCCGAACAGCGTCTTGTAGAATTCGCTCCACACCCGCATCTGGCCGCGCCGGACATTGTGGGTGAGGTGGTCGAGCAGGTCGAGCCCGACATTGTTCTCGGCCTCGGCCTGCTGCCAGCCGGGGATCTCCTCCCAGTCGGCATAGAGGTCTTCGCCATCCTGGATGAAATAGAGGTAGGAGCCGCCGATGCCGAGGATGACGGTGTCGTCCTCCGCGGTGCGCTCGGCGCCATGCGCCAGCGCCCATTTCATCGCAGCTTCGGGATCGGCGACGCGGAACGCCATCGCGCTCGCCGAAGGGCCATGCTCCGCGCGGAACTCGGCGACGCGGCCGGTCTCGTCGCGGTTGAGCATCAGGTTGATGCGGCCCTGCTTGTAGCGGGTGATGTCCTTGGTCGGGTGGCGGTGCGAGGGGACGAAGCCGAGCTGCTCGAACTGGCGCGCCATCGCCTCGGGATCGGGCGAGGTGAATTCGACGAACTCGAAGCCGTTGAGGCCGAGCGGGTTCTGGGGATCGGTCATGGCGTCTCTCCGGAAAACAGGCTTCCGGCCTAGTCGTCCGGACATTTGGTGTCAAATGATACTAGTTATCCCGCGCCGAAGTCGCGCCGGGCCGATCAATGTTCGCGGAACAAACGCCACATCGTCTGGCTGAGCGGCTCGAAGATATATTGCAGCGCGGTGCGCTTGCGCAGCGGCACCAGCACCTCGACCGGCATGCCCGCCCGCAGCCGGAAATCCGCGCCGCGCACCCGCCGGATCGCCTCAAGCTCGGAGGCGGGCACGGCGACCTCGGCGAGGAAATAGGGTTCGCCGGTGCGCTCGTCCTCGAAGCTGTCGGCGGACAGCCGCGTGACCTTACCCGACAGGATCGGCAATTGCCGGTCGTGCAGCCCGGTGAAGCGGATCTCGGCCCCCTGGCCGGCCTGGACGTCGTCGGCATCGCCGGGCGCGACGCGCGCCTCGATCACCAAAGCGGCATTCTGCGGCACCACGTCCATCAGCTTCTGACCCGGCGCGATCACGCCGCCGGGAGTGAAGACGCTGAGCCCCACCACCGTGCCGCTCGCTGGCGCGCGGATGCGCACGCGCTCGAGCTGGTCGCGCGCGGCACGAAAGCGCGGCTCGAGATCGGCGAGGCTGAGCTCGACATTGCGCAGCTCGGCGCTGCTCTTCTCACGGAAAGCGCGTTCGATCTCGAGCAGCTTGATCCGCGCCTCGCCCGCCTGCGTCGTCGCCTGGGCAGTGTTGGCGGCATATTGCCCCTCCTGCCCGAGCAATTCGGCGCGGGCGCGTTCGAGCGCGCGCAGCCGCGTCTTAGCGACATAGCCCTTGTCCGCAACGCCCTTGATCGCGTCGAGCTCCTCGGTGACGAGCCGGGCCTGCTGGCGCGAGGCTTCGGCCTGCTTGCGAAAGCCGGTGGCGCCCTGCAGCGACTGCGCGATCTGTTGGCGCATCGCGCCGGTCTGCGCGATGAGCACGGAGGCACGGGCGGCGAATTGCGCCTGCTGGCGCGCGACCGCGGCGTCTGCCTCGCTCCGATCCTCGCCGGTCAGCGCGGCGAATTCCACCGGCCAGCGCACCGCGGCTTGCCCCGCCTGCTCGGCGAGCAGCCGCGCGCGCTCGGCCTTGAGGCTGATCACCTGACCGCCAAGCGCGCGTTCCTGCGCGCGGACATCGGCGGCGGCGAGCTCGACCAGCAACTCGCCCTGCCGCACCCGCTGGCCCTCGCGTACCAGGATGCGCGCGACCACGCCGCCTTCGCGGTGCTGCACCGCCTGGCGCTGGCCGGAGACGGCGAGGCGGCCAGGCGCGAAGGCGGCGGAATCGAGCGGCGCGAACGCGGCCCAGCCGAGCAGCACGACGAAGAACAGCCCGGCGACGATCAGCCCGAAACGGATCTCGCGCCCCGGCCGGTCGTCAAGCATGGTCCCGGTTTCGGGCAGGGGCTCTGCCAGCGCGGTCATGCGCCTGCCGCCTTGTCCATGGCCGTTGCCGGTTTCGCGTCGCGCACCGCCTGGAGCCGCCCAATCACCTCGTCGCGCGGGCCGAATGCCTCGATCCGCCCGCCGCGCAGCAGCAGGATGCGGTCGACCACGCCGAGCACACCCATGCGGTGCGCGGCGATCAGCACGGAAGCCCCACGCGCCTTGGCCGCAGCGATCGTCCCGACCAGCCGCGATTCGCCCTCGGCGTCGAGATGCGCATTGGGTTCGTCGAGCAGCAGCATCGCCGGCGCGCGATAGACCGCACGGGCGAGCCCGATGCGCTGCGCCTGGCCCGCGGAAATGCCCCTGCCGCCCGGCCCCAGCAGCGTGTCATAGCCCTTGGGCAGATGCTGGATCAGGCCGTGCGCGCCCGACGCCTTGGCTGCTTCGACCACCGCCGCGTCGATCGCCTCCACGTCGTCGTTCAGTGCGCCTTCGAATCGCGAGATGTTGTCGCGCACGCTGCCCGCGAACAGCACCGTCTCCTGCGGCAGATAGCCGATATGCACCGCGAGCCGCTCGGAATCCCAGTCGGCGATGCTCGCCCCGTCGAAGCGGATCGTGCCGCCTGCGACCGGGGCGGCGCCCGCGATCGCGCGCAGCAGCGTCGACTTGCCCGAGCCGCTCGGCCCGACCACTGCGACGACCTCGCCCGGCTTCACGTCGAACGCGATATCGGTGAGGATCGCGGCATCGCCCGCCGGCGCCCGCACCGCGACACCCTCCAGCGTGATGCGGCCGGCGGGGGCGGGGAGGCGGGTCTGCGCGCCCCCCTCCTCGCCCGCGTCGAGCAGCTCGCCGAGCGCGGCATAGGCGTCGCGCGCCTGCACCACGGTGCGCCACGATCCGAGCAGCTGGTCGATCGGCGCGAGCGCGCGCCCGGCGAGGAACGAGGCGGCGAAGATCGCGCCGACCGAGATATCGTTCCCGATCGCCAGCCAGGCCCCAAGCCCGAGCGAGAGCGACTGCAGCACCAGCCGCAGGAACTTGCTGGCGGTGACGTAGCGGCTCGAGATCATGCTGGCGTGCGATTGCAGCGCCATCATCGTCTCGCGGTCGGCAAGGTGGCGCTGGACCAGCGCGCGGCGCATGCCGAGCGCGCGAACGATTTCGGCGTCCGCGGTCACCCGCTCCTGATCGGCATAGGCGCGCCGCGCCGCGAGGTTGGCGTCGTGCAGCGGGCCGTGCGTCAGCTTCTCGTTGCGCAGCGTCAGCAGTACCAGCACCGCCGCGCCGGTCAGGACGAGCACGCCGATCGCGGGGTGGATCAGGAAGCAGATCAGCACATAGACCGGGCTCCACGGCGCGTCGAACAGCGCGAGCATGCTGGGGCCGGTCAGCGCCTGGCGCAGCACGTCGAAGTCGCGCACCGCCTGGCGCGTGCCCGGACCACGCTCGCCGGCGCGCAGTGCGAGCCCGGCGTCGAGCAAGGGCTGGGCGAGCTGACGGTCGAGCCGCACGCTGGCGCACACCAGCAGCCGCGAGCGCACCCAATCGAGCAGCGCCAGCGCGATCAGCGCCACCGCCAGCGCGAGCGTCGCGAACAGCAAGGTGAGCGCCCCGCGCGTCGGCACCACGCGGTCATAGACCTGGAGCATGTAAAGCATCGGCGCGAGGAACAGCAGGTTGATCAGCGCGCTGAATCCGGCGGCGGCCAGGAAGTGGCGCCGGCACGCTTGAAGCGCGACCGCGAGCGTCGCATTGGGTGCTCGCCAGCCAGTGCGCATCGTCTCGCGTTTCCCCCTGGGCACGAGTCCCCGGAACCCGCGCGGTGCACTCTATCTGCCTCGCGGCATGTGCGACAAGCACGTTCGGTCAACCGCAAGAACGCCACTTGACCCGGTGGCGCGCTTTGCCTAGTTCGCGCGCTCGCTGCATGGCCCCTTCGTCTAGCGGTTAGGACGCGGCCCTTTCACGGCTGAAACACGGGTTCGATTCCCGTAGGGGTCACCACCTTCGCCTCCCAGAAGGTGTCAAGACATGCCATTAATGGCTGTTTTCTGCGGTTTTTCTGCGGTATAGACGGTTCATTCGGAACGGCTGGATACCACCACATACCAGCAAATCGATGGTATATCTGATGGTGTCGCGCCGGTCCCGAGATCGGAGATACCATCATGGCGCTTTCCGTTGTGGCGATCAAAGCGGCCAAAGGCCGCGCCAAGCCCTACAAGCTGACCGACAGCGACGGCCTCTATCTGCTGGTGGCGCCTAGCGGTGCACGCTACTGGCGGATGAACTATCGCCATCTCGGCAAGCAGAAGACACTGGCGTTCGGCGTGTGGCCCGACACCGGTCTTGCCGACGCTCGCGAGCAGCGCGACGCGGCCCGCAAGGTTCTCGCGCGCGGCGAAGATCCTGGAGAGAAGATCAAGCTTGAGCGGATCGCCGCGAGCGTCGCCGCCTCCAACAGCTTCAAGGCGGTCGCCGACGAATGGCTGGTGAAGGTCGAGAAGGAAGACCGTTCGGTCGTCACCATGAAGAAGCTGCGCTGGCTACTGGACTTCGTCAACGAGTCCATCGGCAAGCGCCCCATCGCATCGATCTCCGCGCAGGAGCTGCTGATCATGCTGCGCAAGATGGAGAGCAAGGGTAAATATGAGACGGCCAAGCGGCTGCGCAGCGCGTGCAGCCAAGTGTTCCGCTACGCCATCGCCACGGCCCGCGCCGAGCGCGACGTTGCCGCCGATCTGCGCGGCGCCCTGATCGCTCCCAAGCCGGTCCACCGGGCCGCAATCACCGGCCCCAAGGAAGCAGGTGGCTTGCTCCGCGCCATCGAGGCGTTCGAAGGGCATCCCAACACCAAGGCGGCGCTGCGGCTCTTGCCGCATGTGTTCGTGCGGCCCGGCGAGCTGCGTCATGCCGAATGGAGCGACTTCGATTTCGACAAGGCGCTTTGGACGATCCCGCCGCACAAGACCAAGATGCGGCGGGCGCATACCATCCCCCTCTCCCGCCAAGCGCTCGCTATCCTCGAAACCATCGAGCACGACACGGATTATAGCCGCTTCCTGTTCCCCTCCCTGCGTTCGGTTGACCGGCCGATGTCGGAGAACACGATCAATGCGGCACTGCGCCGCATGGGCTTCACACAGGACGAGATGACCGGTCACGGCTTCCGCGCCATGGCGGCGACGCTGCTCAACGAAATGGGCCTATGGCATCCCGACGCGATCGAACGGCAGCTTGCCCACTCTGACAACAATGCCGTGCGCCGCGCCTACACGCGCGGCGAATATTGGGACGAGCGCGTCAAGATGATGCAGCACTGGTCCGACCATCTCGACTTTCTCCGCGACGGCGCGAAGGTGTTCAAGGGCAGGTTCGGGAAGGCGAAGGCCGGGAAATGACCCGGCCTTCCATCATTGCATCTCGCTCCCGGCGCCCTTCTCGCGCCAGGTCGCCGGGTTGGCGATCCAACGGTTGACGGCTGACTCGTGCCATCCGGCACCATGGACGCTGATCTTCACTCGCTGGGGAAACGTGCCCTCGCCCATCTTTCGGTAGAGGGTGGTGCGGGAAAGACCAGTGCGGGCGAGCACAGTCTTGAGACGGATGATTCTTTCAACGCTGGACATGGGCTTACACTTCCATATTCGGTTGCTGACGATGCGCCCCGGCACAGGATCGAAAGCGCCGGCATCGAATGCAAGAGTGCCAAAACGGTGCCGATGAACTCCCTGGGTGCCAGCTGCGGCCAGTTACGGTCGGTTGCGGTGTGCTGCGGTGACGTTCGGTGACACACGGCGCCGAGAAAATTTTCCCGTGCCGTCCCATTCGCGGGTTGGAATCACCCCTTGTCCGAAGGAGGTCATCTCATTGCGGATTCTAGCCGGTGACGATTCGCGCCTTTGGACCGCCCCCTCTTGAAATCAGTCATCAGCGTACCGCGATTGTCCTTGCCAACCGACGGGGATTGCCGAAAGATTCTGGGATGCGCACCGATCTTGACCATCTTCCCCCTGCCAAGCAGCGCGAGCTGGAGCACGTGGTTGAGATCTTGTTCGAGGAGTTCCGCGCTGCGAACGAGAACGCCACAGCGCGCCGCAAAGGCGCGCAAATCCTCAAGATCATCCTGTTTGGCAGCTATGCGCGTGGCGACTGGATCGACGCGCCCCTGTCAGCCAACCAGTACAAATCCGACTATGATCTGTTGGTGATCGTTAATCAGGCAGAACTTGTCGATCGCGCCGCTTATTGGGCTAAGGCGGAGGAGCGACTGGTTCGCGCTTACACGATCGAGAAGACGCTGAGGACGCCGGTCAACTTCATCGTGCATTCCCTGCGTGAGGTGAACGACGGACTCGCCCACGGCCGCGTGTTCTTCATGGAGCTCGCGAGAGACGGCATAGCGCTCTACGACAGCGACGGCAGTGAACTGCATCAGCCCAAACCAAAAACACCCGCACAGGCTCTTGCTGCCGCCAAGGAGTATTTTGAGGAGCACATGGGGAATTCCGCTGGCTTCCTCAAAATTTTTCGCTTCTGTATGTCGGAGGGCGATTGGAAGCGGGCCGCCTTCCTCCTGCATCAGGCCACGGAAAATCTATATCAGGGCGTGCTGCTGACCCTGACCTTCTACACGCCATATAATCACAACATTGCTTTCCTTCGCTCGCTGGCAGAGGGGCTCGATCGGCGTCTTTTCGGTATTTGGCCTGAGACCACCCGCCGCGAGCGGGCGATGTTCCAGAAGCTCAAGGAAGCGTACACCAAGGCGCGCTACTCCAGGCATTACCGGATCAGCGAAGAGGAACTGAATTGGCTCGGCGCTCGCGTCGAGGAGTTAGGCCAGGGCGTCCATCAAGTCTGCTCGGAGAAGATCGCCGAACTCGAGAAGGCGGTTGCCTAGAATCGGCGGCCGCTTCGCGCCCTCACAGCGGTCATACGGCATGCCGGCCGGCGATCCCGAAAGCAGCCGTTCGGTTCACGCATAGACCGGGTGTCTGCACTCGGGTGGGAAGCGGTCATTAGGATGAGATGTTAACGTTGCTGATCCGAGTTCCCGGCGGCAGGTCCTTGACTTGCTCGTGGAGCTGACCCGCGATGTGAAGCTTCACGACGAATGACAGTTTCTGCATTTCATCAACGCCCATGTTCCCGCCGACAATGGGAGCAAGTCTGAAATCGTAACACTCGCCCGGTTCGAGAATTAGCCCCCTCCTGCGAGCGCCAATTACCAGTCCCGCAAACAACAGGTTGTCCCTTGCCTCTGCATCTTGAAGCATGGCGGCTAGCTCAGGAAGAGAGTTGGCGGCCTTCGAAAGCTTTCCTTCAATGGTGTCGATTTGATGGATGACACCGGCGCTGTCGCGGAGAAACACCTCGCCGAACGCCGACACCGCGATAGCCGTGAGACCCTTTAAGGGGAGCCATTTCCACCCATCGATTGCCCGAATGACGTCGACTTCTGGTATTTCTATGAAGAGGTAATCGAGCTCGGGCGGCCCGCCGATTGACGTCAGTTCGACGGAAATGAGCTGGACATCTTCATCCTTGCGCTTGCCGCGTCGGAACCAATCGCCAATGCCCATGAAATGCCCCCTTTGGCACTACTTGGATGGTGAGGCTAATGACCGCAATGGGTCGTTTCCCGACCGTCTGCTCCCGGAGCGGCCTCCGCACCTGCGAACGGCTCAAATTTGGGTGGTAAGTTGCCGTTCAGTAGATGGGCTCGCGTCGAACGCTGCTTCCCACATTTTGGCCGCAGGTCCACAGGTCTAGGGAATCGCGGCTTACTTTGTAGGTTGCGAACGCGACGAAATAATGTCGGCCATCGAATCCGAAGGACGTTGGAGGTCCCAAAATAAAACGACCAGCCGTGAGACCGTCTATCCCCGCTTCCTGCACCTTTATGTCAATTAGATCACGATCAATTTTTTCGTCACGTGAAACGTATCGGTATTCACGCCGCTTTGTCCCTATATCAGATAAGCACGGGTCGTCCGCCAATCTCTCCTCGATGTTCGCGACAAGTTCGGCAGGAGGACCATCGTCCGTGGCTATCACAAGCTCATTTGTTGGCGCGGCGGAGCAGCTAGCCAGCGAAAGTAGAGCGAGTAGATTTTGCAAGGCTACGCGCGACATTTGGGCAGTGTATCGACCATGCCAGCGTCCGCAATGGGGTCGTTTCCTGCCGTTCGAGATCGAGTCAGCCGTGCCGGCTGCTTGGCGCCCTCACAGCGGTCACTGATCGCTTAAAGTTTACTGCTTGAAAGCGGACACTTCTGATACCCGTCTGCTCCGGGGGAATTTGAGGTTTGCACAAACGGGTTTGGGGACCTCGGAGGCCAAATCTGCACGGCTTCTGCACATCGATCTGAACTCAAATCCTTCCGCGCGGCATCAATGGTGCGAATCGCGCGGGCATGAAGGGGCCAGACGGGAGCCCGCAACATGCCCTATCGATCACCCACCGCCCCACCTGGACCAATCGCGCTGCTGTTCGGAAGTGGATTGCCCGCCGCGGCGATATTGATCGAGCTGGTGACAGGCTGGTGCGCCGGGGCCTTCTTCGATCCGTTGCCCAGCTTCGCCCACTTGCTGCTGGTCAGCGCCGTGCCGATCGTCAATCTGCTGGTCTGGATGATGCTCCGCAGCGGGGCGGCCGCACCGAAATGGCTTGGGCTGGCGGCCGGGGCGGCAATTGCCGTCGCCGCGACCTATTCGTTGCCGTTTCTTCCGATCCTCCCGATCGCGATAGTCGCGATCATTTTCTTCGGGATTGGCCTGCTGCCCTTCGCGCCTCTGATCGCCGCCGCGCTGACGATCCGCTGGCTGCGGCGGGTCGAGCTATGGGAGGCCCCGATGGGGCGATGGGTCGCGCTTGGCGTCGGTACCGGCCTGCTGCTGTTGACCGCGGCGGATTTGCCGGCGACGGCGGTGCATCTCGCGCTCAACCGTTATGCCGGGTCGGCGGCGGACCAAACCGCCGCGGTCCGGCTTATGCGCGCCGTCGGCAATCGCGACATGCTGTTGCGGATCGCGCATGGCGGCGACGCCCGGGCCACCGGCCTGGTCAGCTGGCTGGTGTCGTCGTGGCGGGACGGCGCCTGGGGTCGCTCCCGCGCCAATGGCGAGGACGCGCGCGAGCTCTATTACCGCGTGACGGGCGAGGCGTTCAATGCGCGACCGCTGCCGACCGGCGGTCTTGCCGCTCGGCATCGCTGGCTTCGCTTCGACGAAGATCTCGGCGGCGAGCAGGTGGGCGCCCGGGTCGAGGGCCTCTCGCTCGCGAGCTCGCGTATCGATGTCGCGGCGGCGCCGGCGGACAATCTCGCCTACACGGAATGGACGCTGGAGGTCGCCAACGCCGCCGACGTGCAAAACGAGGCGCGCTTTACGCTCGCCATGCCCGAGGGCGCGGTGGCGTCGCGTGCGACGCTGTGGGTCAATGGCGAGCCGCGCGAGGCCAGCATCGCGGGCCGTGCCGAAACCCGTGCCGCTTATTCCAAGGTGGTCAATGCGCGGCGCGATCCGCTGCTGGTGACCACCGCCGGCGCCGGGCGGCTGCTGGTCCAGGCGTTTCCGATCCAGCCGCGCGACCGGATCAAGCTGCGGATCGGCTATACCGCACCTTTCGCGATCGCCGCCGATGGACGGCGCACCCAGGCCTTCCCCGCCATCGTCGAGCGCAATTTCGAGATCGACGGCGAGCTCCGGCACAATGGCTGGGTCGCGAGCGATGCGCCGCTGCGCTGGGCGGCGGGAATGCCGTCGCTGACGCGCGCGCCGCTGCGGGGCGCGTTTCGCGATGCCGAGCTGCTAGCCTCGCGCCCACGCTTCGAGACGACCAGGCTGGCCGCCCCCTCGCTGCGCACCGGCGAGATCGGCGGACGGGAGCCGATCGCGATCGAGCAGCACATCCGCCGGATCGCCGGGCACTCGTCGGCGCTGATGCTCGTGCTCGACGGATCGGCGCAAATGGCGGAGGCCGGGGCCGCGCTGACACGGGCGCTGGACGCGCTGCCCGCCCGGCTGCCGGTCGGGTTGGTCATCGTCGCGGACGCGACATCGACCGTCGATCCCGCACCCTGGTCGCCAACGCAACGGGCGCGCATCGTCGCTGCGCTGAGCGAGGCGAGCTATCGCGGCGGGCAGGACAATCTGCCGGCGTTGACCGACGCGTTCGCCCGCGCCGGCACGAGCGGCGGCACGGTCCTGTGGGTTCACGGCGCGCAGCCGGTCGATTTCGCCCGTTCGAGCGCCGCGCTCGGGCAGCTTCTCGAGCGCGGAGAGCGCCTGCCGCAGCTGATCCGCTACCAGACCTCGCCCGGCCGTGCGTTCACGGTGCAGGCTGCGCCACTATTCGAACAGGCGCGGATGGTCACGCCGGGCGCGGACATGACGGCCGACCTACGCGCGATCCTCGCCGGCATGTCCGGCCCGTCGTGGCGGACGGACTATCGCCGCGTGCCCGCCACAGGCGCACCGGCCTCCGCTCATCTCGTGCGGCTATGGGCCGCGCGCGAGCTGTCCGACGACGGCGGCGCGACCGGCGAGGCCCGCGACCGCGCGATCCTGCTGGCGCACCGCCTCAACGTGATCACCCCGGTCAGCGGCGCGGTGGTGCTGGAGACGGATGTGGACTACAAGAATAACGACCTGCCGGTCCCTAGCGCCGGCGACGTTCCAACCATTCCCGAACCGGAGGTCTGGGCGCTGCTCATCATCCTTGCCTCCTGTGCGGCGTGGATGCTGCGGCGACGATTCGCGTCGCCAGGGTTGCGCTTCGCATGATCCCGGCCCGGACCGCGCTGATCCTCGTGGGCCTGGCCTGCTGGGATGCGTGGAGTCTGCTCGCGGGACGGGCGAGCGATCCGGCAGAGATGGCGATGATCGCGCTACTGGCCGGCGGTCTGGCGTGGCGTGGCTGGCAGTCGCGGGACAAGCAGGTCCCCGCGCTACCGCTTGCGGGCATCCTCCTCTGCTACGCGCTCGTCAGCGTGAACGGGCCCGCGCTGCTGCAGATCGGTGTCGCGGCCGGGGCGATGTTGGTAGCCGCTACGGCCGGAATCCGTCTGCCGCGGCTGCCGATGCTCGGCCTCACCACGTTGCTGTTGCCGGTATTGCCCACGCTCGATTTCCTGCTGGCCTATCCGCTCCGGCGGGTGTCGGCACTAATCACCGTCGGCCTGCTTCGCGCCAATGGCATGGACGTCGGGCTCAACGGCGTGGCGCTCGAATGGCAGGGCCAGGCGCTGCTGTTCGACGGGCCGTGCAGCGGCGTGCGGATGTTGTGGGCGTCGCTGGTGCTGGCGAGCATTGTCGCGCTTGCCGGGGCGCAACGGCCGCTCGCCTACGCCCGCTCGCTGTTGGTCGCGACGGCGATCGCGATCCTCGGCAACGCGCTGCGCGCCGCCAGCCTGTTCTATGTAGAGCATGGGCGGATCGAGCGCCTGCAAGGCCCCGTCGCGCACGAGGCAGTCGGGGTAATCGCATTCGCGCTCGTCGCGGCCGGGCTCCTCGCCGTGCTGCGCCCGCAATGGCGGCCCCAATGACCGGCCGCCTCACATTGTTCGCCGCTGCTGGGCTCGCCGCCGCCGCGCCGCTGTTGTCCGGCACACGCGACGCCTTCCCGCCCGCACCCGCCTGGCCCACCCATTTCGAAGGCAGGCCGCTCAAGCGTATGTCGCCGACGCCGCTCGACGCGCGGCTGGCGCGCGACTTTCCCGGCCATATCGCCCGCTTCGAGGACGGGCGGCGTCAGGTCGTCCTGCGCAGCCTTGCCGCGGCGACGCGCCAGCTTCACCCCGCCAAGGACTGTTTCGGCGCAATCGGCTACCGCCTGCGTCCGCTTCCGATGGTCCGTCTGCCCGGTGGCGCACTCTCGTCCTGCTTCGAGGCGGCGCGCGACGGCGTGACGTTCAAGGTGTGCGAGCGAGTAATTGCTGTCGACGGAGCGAGCTATCCCGACATTTCGAGCTGGTACTGGCCGGCGCTGCTCGGCCAGTCGGCGGGTCCGTGGCTGGCGGCGATGACGGTCGAGCGCACCGGTTGACCCGCGGCCCTTTTCGGGAGAACCCATGTACGCGATGCGCCACCATATTCTGATCGTCGACGACGACCCGCATATCCGCGATCTGCTTGTCTTCGCGGTCGAGAATGCAGGGATGACGACCGACCAGGCCGAGGACGGTGACGCCGCGCTCGCGCGCATCGCCGCGCGCATGCCGGATCTTGCCGTGCTCGACATCAACATGCCCCGGCTGGACGGTCTCGACCTGTGCCGCCGGCTGCGCGCGGGCGCCGATGCTGCCGCGAACATCCCGATCCTGTTCCTGTCATCACGCGAAGACGAGATCGATCGCATCGTCGGCATCGAAATCGGCGGCGACGATTATGTGACTAAACCCTTCTCCCCGCGGGAGGTCGTCGCGCGGATCGGGGCGATCCTGAAACGGCGCAACTTGCACATCGCGCCGACACCGCCGGCCTCGGTGCTGCGCAATGGCCGGCTGGTGCTCGACGGCGACGCATGGGAAGCGCGAGTCGATGGTGCAATCGTGCCCACCACCGCGACCGAGTTCCAATTGCTGACCTTACTGGCGTCGATGCCGTCCAAGGTGTTCTCGCGCGATGCGATCATCGACCGCCTGCGTGGGCCGGGCTTCGCCCTCACCGATCGCACGATCGACAGCCATGTGCGCAACCTGCGCGCGAAATTCACCCGAGCCGGCTGTGACGATCTGATCGAAACGCGTCCGGGCATCGGTTATCGCCTGGGCAGCTGCGGTTGATCGCGCGGCTCAAGGCCGTCGCCAAACGCCATTGGCCGGCGCTGAGCCTGCGCACGATCCTGCTCGCCACCTTCTTGCTCGTCGCGGCCTTGCCGGGGGTCGGCGCAGTGTTCCTACGCGTGTACGAGAATACGCTGGTTCAGCAGACCGAAGCCGAATTGGTCGCGCAGGGCGCGGTCCTGGCGTCCGCCACGGGCATCGCCTGGAGGGACGCGCCGCGTGGACCGCGCGCGCCGCAGCCCGAGCCGCCAGCGATCGATCTGCGGAGCGATCCCGTGCTATCTCCGCAGCCGCGCGGCGCGCAGGCTGGACCCGCCGACCCCGCCGCCATTCGCGTCGGTCTCGTCATCGCGCCGATCGTTGCCGATGCCGCTGCCACGACCTTGGCGGCAACGCGGCTGCTCGACGCCAAGGGCGTGGTCGTGGTTGGCCAAGACGACATCGGTTTGAGCTACGCCGCGCTGCCCGAGGTCCGACGGGCGCTATCGGGCCAGGTGGCGACGGTGCTGCGCTCGCGCGACGGCAACGCCTACGGCATGCGCTCCCCGCTCAGACTGTTGAGCCGAGCGGCGGGAATCCGCGTTCATCATGTTCGCCCAGTGATCGTGAATAACAGGGTGGTCGGCGCGGTGATGCTGTCGCGCACCCCGCGCGGCCTGTTCGTCGGCATCTATCAGGATCGCGGTAAGATCGCGCTCGGTGTCATGCTCATCCTCCTCGCGTTGGTCGTGCTAGCGGCATTGCTGTCGCGCGGCATCGCAAGGCCGATTCAGGCGCTTGCGGCGGCGAGCGCCGAGGTCGCACGCGGCGGCGCGAGCGTGCCGGACACACCCGCCACCGCAGCAATCGAGATCCGCGAGCTCTACGCCAACTTTGCGGCGATGGCGCAGCGGGTGGATCAGCGGACCCGCTATCTGCGAGATTTCGCGACCGCAATGAGCCATGAATTCAAGACGCCGTTGACCGGCATCCGGGGCGCGCTTGAGCTGCTGATCGACCATGACGCAACCATGCGTCCCGAGCAGCGCCGCCGGTTTCTCGACAATGCGATGGCCGATACCGACCGCCTCTCCCGACTCGTCGGACGACTGCTCGACCTGTCCCGCGCAGACCTCGCCATCGCGACCGAGAATCCGCAGAGCGATGTCGTGGCGGTCATCCACGATTTCCGCAGCGAAGCCGAAACGGCGGACCTCTCGATCCAGCTCTATGCGCCATCCGATCCGGTGCTGGCGCGAGTCTTGCCGGAAACCTTGACCGCCGTGTTGGCGACGCTGGCCGAGAATAGTCGGCAGGCCGGCGCGACCTCCATCCGGATCTGGATCTCAACGAGCGACACGGACGCTTGGATCGATGTGATCGACAATGGCGAGGGGATTGCCGCTTCCGATCGCGATCGAATCTTCGAAGCCTTCTTCACGGGCCGGCGCGCACAGGGAGGAACGGGGCTGGGACTTTCCATTGCCGCTTCACTGCTTGGTGTGACCGGAGGGAAGTTGTCGCTTCGGGACACGAAGGATGGAGCGACCTTTAGGATCAGCATTCCCCGGGTTGCTGTCGCGGAATAATGCGCGGCAGCTAAGCGCCCTCTTTTCGGCCGTTCAGCCCGCCTGTCGACAATCCTGAAAGTTGCCATTCGTTCAGGTGAGATCGGGCGTCCGCTACGGGGTGGGAAGCAGCCATTCTCCTAAGCGAGATCGGCCGGACCGAGCACCCCGGCATCCCCGCGATGAAAGCGGGTGCCGTAGAGCGCTACGCCCTCTTGGCCGGGCAGCAGCATGGGCTTTGAGCGCCGCCCCTTGGTTAGGGCTTGAAGCGCGCTTCCGAAAGTCTCACCGACGAGCCAGCAGGCAGGGTGAATGAGACTGAAGCCCAGCACTTGCCCGCGCCCGGTAAGATAGAGTTCCGCATGGCCGCCGTCTTGCTCGGCTACTCCGACTATCTTCGTTCCGAGCACTGCCTCCCACTCGGCAACATCCGGAGCCGCATCGTTGACATGCCGAAAGGCGATTGACACGACGCTTGGGGCAGGGTTGCGCAGGACAACCCCTCCAAGCTCGGTCAGCACGGCGAAGCTTGGGTGATACATCGGCACGGCGGTATCAACAGCGACGCGCCGGTCTTCAAACCAGCCCGCGTTCCGAAAAACGGGTGCAATATCTGCCGGAATGACGCTCATTCCGCCAAGCTAGTATGCGGCCGCCAATGTCGGCAATGGGGTCGTGAGCAGACCGTCCGTTGCTGGGACGGCCTTTGCACCGATAAACGGCGTCAAATGGGTGGGAAGCGGTCGCTGGACAGGTTACCTTTGCCGCCAAAGAGGAGCGAGCATGGCGGTTGGCATCAAGGTCGGCAGCATCACTGACGAGATCGGCGACGGCGCTTTTTTGCACGCGTTTTATTCGACGGTCAGTGGTCGCTTGGAACGGCAATGGGGCCAGCGGTTTCCATCGCTCATGCAGCTATACAACGGCAGCCTTCCTTCTGAAGAAGCGTCGGCAGCGTTGACGGAACTTGCCGACATTAGCCGTGAACTGAGCGCGCTGCCGCCAGACGAAGTCATCTGGGACTTGGAAGATCGGACCAAGATGCCGCCGTGGGGGAGCGCGATAGCTGCGGATATCACGAACCTCTCGAACTACTTCGTTACTTCAACAGGCCGCGACTTAATCGGGGTCTTGCGAGAGGCGTTAGAAGCGTCGCGCGATGAACAAAAGATCGCGGAAATCGTGCGTTATTGAACGTCCGCAATGGGGTCGTTGGCCGACCGTCCCCCGCTGGGGCGGCGTCGTCAGCGGCAAATAGCTCGAAATGGGTGGCTAGCGGTCGTTAAACTCGGAAGTGGTTTATTGCAGAAATCGCGTCATCGAACCTGCGATCGGTGCCGAGAAGCGAGATATGCACATTGCTGTTAGAGAACGTTCGCCCGCCATTGGCGAAAAACCGTGACATACTGGTTCGATGATACTTCGCAGGATCGTGCAGCTTGAGAACGATGTCCCGCTGTCGATCCACAGCCGAAATCTTTACTTCAACGATCTCGCTCCACGGGATCAGTTTTGCTGACCAAGGGCGCCACAGTACCCCTCGGTGATCTACACGAAGTTGTTCGTTAGGCCCCAACAGGTTTACTGTGTGAGAAACGCCGCATAGTCCGAAAAACAGCGCGGTCACCCACCCGATTAGGTAGAGCCACCACGTGGGCGCACGCTTATACGGTAGGTCTCCGAACACGCCGATCAGTGCAAGTCCCATCACAACGAATACGATGGACCCCATGACAAGCGCTGCCGTTTTGCCAATGGATTTGCGCGCAACAAACGGGTGCATGTCGAAAAGTAGCTCGGGCCTTGAGCGTCCGCAATGGGGTCGTTTGCTGACATTCGAGCTCGAGCCTCGTGGGTCGGCCGCTAGGCGCCCTCATTGCGGTCGTTCAGCCAGCCTGCCGATAATCCCGAAAGCTGCCCTTCGTGCAGCTGGCCGCTCAACGGCGGCAATTGGGTGGAAAGCCGACATCCGCTGATCTAGCCTGTCTCAGATGGAAGATCGCAACCGTTGGATCATGCTTATCAAAGGCCTTCGGGTCGAGCACGACGTGAGCATTGTGGATGCAGAGCGCATTGCGCTGGCGGACCCGGCGTGGCGTCGGTGGGTCGAGCGGCAAATCAACAGCGACAAGCAATGTAGGCGGATGGCGTTGAGCCACATTCGCTACAATGGTGAACTGAGCCTGATCGAGCGCGATGGAGAATTGCTGAAGGTCCGATAAGGGGTCGTTGCTTCCGTCCGCTGCTGGAGCTGCGTCGTCACTATAGGAGCGGCGCGAGATGGGTGAATCGCGGTCTGGCAGCCTCGTTTGAATAGTCGCAGATAAACCCGTGATTGGCTTAAGGCCCACGTCAACGGGCGAGGGTTCAAAGAGCCTGAGCTCGTTCCCGCTCGATGTGGCTGCGGATCCCTGACCGCTATGGGGTCGTCTGCTGCCTGTCCGCTGCTGGCGCGGCGTCGTCACTGCCGAACGGCGTCAAATGGGTGGAAAGGGGACATTCGGGTGCCCTGCAAGGTTGCGCTAGAACAGCCCCCTAACATCGCTGCGCGCCACAAACATTCGGTCTTTCTTCGGTCGGCCCCTGTCGTACTCGTCAAGGACGAGATTGGCGTCTGCGATGAAGGTTTCGATCTCAGCGAGGGCGTTGTCCACGTTAGACCACTGTTCGAAGGACGGGCCTTCAAGCGCTTGCCGCATCGACGCCAAAGCCTGCCTTGTGCCAGTGCCGCCTGTTGCCATTTCCGAAAGTCCGGGGGCGGAAGCGAAGAGGTGTGCGCTTGAGCCCAATTGCAGTAGCCCCATGCGGCGACTCAAAACGTCGAGGCGCTTCTCGATCTGCCGAAGCTTCGCGAGATAGGCCTTTTTCGCAATCGGCAGAAACAAGTTGTCGAACTTGCGCCAGAGTTGGCCAAATTCCATATCTCAGCCGCTCCGAACCGCTTCGTCTCGATCCGTTTGTTGCTGGAATGCCCGACGTCCGCAATGGGGTCGGAAGCCGGCAGCCTTTGGGCGGCATCGGAAAAATGCGGACGCCTCGCGTTGAGCTAATCAGCGGAGCGAACAAGCCAAAATCCAACCGCGCCGGCTATCGCAATTATGACAGCGATCAGAGCCGCTGTTCCCGGCGTCAGATACATGTTCGAGACCAGGGTCCACAGTGTCTGCTTCGGCGGAGGATTGGTGGGATCGAAGAGGACGGCGTGGGTTCGCACGGGGATCACGCAGAAGATCAGTGCCGCCGCTGCGACGGTAAGGATGCCAATCTTCCACCACATAGTTTTTGCCCCCGTCCGACACCAAGCTACTATGGGACTGAAACGTCCGCAATCTGGCATCGGGGGAGCAGCTTCGAACGGCGGAGAAGGAGTCGTTAGCCGACCGTCCCCTGCTGGAGCAGCGGCGTCGTCACCGCCAAACGGCCCAAAATGGGGTGAAAGCAGACGTTAGATTTGGAGTCGCTCGGACGCCCTCGGGATCGCTCGACCCATCCAGTCGTGCCCGCTGATGGCCGCTTCATCGCCCCAATGAAGCTCGTCCCCGTCCACCCAGAAGTGGAACGGCCCGCTCCTCTCAAGATTAAGTTTCACGCCTACACGCGCACCGTTAGAAGTCAGAGCTTCAATTCCCACCACTTCCGAGCCTTGCAGCGCCGGGAATAGGGATTCAGTGACGTCTGCGAGGTCCGTCCGACCATAGTTGCCCAAGTCGATCGGAGAATCGAGCGGACCATCGTCAGCGATCATCCGCTCTCCGTCTCCGGCAACCTGAAGGCGCAGGGCTTTGCCACCGTCGAAAGTGAGTTGTAGCCGCAGCGGCTTTCCGCTCACTTCGCCAGCAAAGATGTGTCGGTTCGCTGTGATGGAGTTTAGCCTCATAACCTGCATGCTGACCTAGGCAGCTTATGTCCGCAATGGGGTCGTGAGCTGCAGTTCGATCTGCGCCTCGTTGGCTTGGCTGCTACGCGCCCAAAATTCGGACGTTCAGTCCGCCTGTGGACAATCCTGAAAGCGGCTGGTGCTGTCGCAGCTACCGGTGGGGAAACATTCTACTTTCGCGTCTGGCTCAATGAGTATCATCAGCAGACGGCTGCGCCGAGCCATCCTGCAGCGGGTGCAGTTGCCCTCGCTTCGGCAAGGCTCGCGCGGCCCGGAAGCCGCCGGGGCGATGTCCGACTGATTATCAGCGTCATGCATTGGGAAACGTTGCACGGGGGACAAGTTTACCACCGGCATCGCACGAACCTGTGCAGTCTTCGCTGCCACGGTGTTGCTCAAGAGTGACGGTAGATCACGATGGCGCGTTCAAGCCCTTGTGGCGTCGCACAAATACACCATCTTGGGGCTATCGAATCCGCCGCTACCGCACGCGCTGTTCCTGACGCGTGCGTACTCACCGGCGCCTTCACTAAGTGTGTGTTCTGATGCGTATCATTCTAACAGCCGTGACCATTGTCGCGGCCCTCCCCTCCATTGCGATTGCTCAGGTTGCTGCCGCTGGCAGGCCGAGCGCCGCGCCGACGGCGCCTGATGGTACGCCGGCGTTCGGCATCGAACCCATTTTCGGCATTATGGGCGACCATGAACACTTCGATTACGAACCCGGCGCCGCAAGGATTCCGTTTGTCGGGCGCGATCTCGATGGGGGCTTGTACAGGGTGTGATCGCGCATTTCTGACGCATCGAATTGGGCGGCGGGCGCCGGACAGCATCCTGCCTCGTCGTCCATAACTATAACGCCGCTAGATCTGGGAATTATGCATCGAACTTCACTGGTTCATCACCTACATCTTGGCCGGCGTTATCGCCGTGATGGTCGGTGTCTGCGTGTGGACGCTGGCAGACGCTGCTCGCTTGCGCGCGCGCAGGAGAGCGGCTGGTCGTTAGCCTGGGAGCGGCCAAGAGCATCGCAGATGGAGGCGGGTGCGCGTAGTTCAGTTGTCTGCTCTATGTAGCCTGAACTCGGAAAGCTGCCAGTCTGCCACCGGCCCAGAATTCGCCCCGA
The DNA here is from genome assembly GCF_026107375.2 of Sphingomonas sp. BT-65. Lineage (NCBI taxonomy): Bacteria > Pseudomonadati > Pseudomonadota > Alphaproteobacteria > Sphingomonadales > Sphingomonadaceae > Sphingomonas > Sphingomonas sp. BT-65. Next base: position 706,336 of record NZ_JAPCIA010000002.1, on the reverse strand, counting down.
TCCATCAAAGGCAAGCTGGTGTTGCTGGAGCTGTGACCCCGCTTTCCCAATTGGCTGCGCCAGAGCTCAATTGCCGCTTGGGTCGCTCCCGGGCTGCAGCACGTTCCAATATTCGCGAAGCGCGCGTACGCGCTCTCCCTGGACCTCGAATATGATCGCTTCGAAATTCCGGTACCCGCCCGGCGGCAAGCTCTCCGCGGTCGTCTCGAACACGGCGGTGTTGCCGGCGATGGTGATGTGGGTTGCGGCACTGCGCAGCCTGTTGCCCGCCTTGCGATGATAGGCGGCCCAGGCGAGCAGCTGCGCCTTCCCGGCTGGTCCTTCGTGGAGCCCTGCGAAAGCGCCTTGCGGGAAATAGAACTGGAAGTCGTCGGTGGTCATGTCGAGAAAAGGCTGCCAGTCGCCTTTCTCCCAGGCCTTGCGGAACAATATCCAGGCGCGCGTGGCGACGGCGCGGGTTTGCGCGTTCGCGGCCACGTTCCATACGGGGCGTTCGGCCTCGGGCATTGGCGGGAAGCTGCGCGCGGCGGCCGACTGTGCGCCCGCGCTTCCGGGTGCCAGAGCCAGCGCGCCGATCGCGATCGCTGCGCGGAATGAGTGCAATTGCCTTACGTTCATGGGCTGCTCCCTAGGTGGGCCGACAACATTAGCCCGGCAGACTGATCAACGCTCTCATGAGTTTGGTGCCATTCTGATCAGTTCTGCTAATAAGGCGCCATGGAGCTTCGCCATTTGCGAACCTTTGTCGCGCTTGCCGAGGAGCAGCATTTCGGGCGTGCGGCATCACGGCTGCGCGCGACCCAGTCCGCCGTGAGCCAGCAGCTCAAGCGCCTCGAGGACGTCGTCGGGGTCGAACTGATATCGCGCAGCCGTGCGCATGTTGCGCTGACCGCCGCCGGGCAGGCTTTTCTTGAAGAGGCCCGCAGCACGCTCGCCCAGGCCGATCAGGCGGTCGATGCGGCGCGCCGTGCGGCGGCAGGCCAGCTTGGCAGGCTGTCGCTGGCACTCAGCACGCCGGCGCTCCACAGCTCTGTCCCTGGCTGGATCCGGCGATTTCATGCCAATCACCGCGATATCGCGCTCGCTGTGCAGGTGAGGGCGAGCGACGAGCAGGAGGACCTGCTGCGATCGGGCGACATCGATATCGGTTTCACCAGTCTCGCGCCAATCGATCCCGCGCTGGAGGCGCTCGAGATCGGAAGAGAGCGGTTCGCGATCGCGCTGCCCGATGATCACAGGCTCGCGACCCGTACCTCCCTCGCACTCGCCGCGCTTCGCGGGGAGCCAGTGATCATGGTCCGCCGTGGGGCGGGGCCTGCGATCTTCGACGATATCGCGGCGCATTGCCGGCGGGCAGGCTTCGACCTGCGCGTGGCGCAGGAAGTCGTGGCGTTTCCAAGCATCATCGGGCTCGTGAGCGCAGGGATGGGTATCGCCTTCGTGCCGCCCTCGCTCGCTTCGCTGGGCGGCGGCATGACTCTCGTGCCGATCGAAGGGGACGCACCCACGCTACCGCTTTATATGACCCACCGGTGCGATCGCTGCTCCCCCGCAGCCCGCCGAATGCTCTCCTTCGTGGCGGACGCCTTCGAGAACGCGGCTGCGACAGGCGCTTTGCGTTAGCCGGCCTCAGGGTAATCGCACGCGCCGCAACCTTTGGTGCGTGTGCCGCGCCGATCGGGTGACGAACCCCACCGGACCCACCGCGCGTCCGGTGCGGCGCCAACGGTCATTTCTCCACGGTTGACATTGTACACCAACGCCCCGTAGGTTGACGTTGTCAACCCAACTGCCGGGGATTCGTACGATGTTCTCAATGCTTGGACGATTCGCGTTTCGCTTCCGATGGTCGGTGCTTCTCACCTCCGGCTTGTTCCTCGCATTCGCGATCCTTTGGGGAAGCGGCGTGTTCGGCAGGCTGACCACGGGCGGGCTTGCCCCCCAAGCCGCCGAAGTCACCAGGGCGAACGATCTGCTGGATTCGCATTTTGGCCATCGCCCCGGCGATCCTGATGTCGTGGCGGTCTTCGACGACGAATCCGGCGCACGCACGGTCGACGATCCGACTTTCGCGGGTCCCGTCCAGAGGGCGCTGGGCGCGCTCCCTGCTGCCCAGGTCATGTCGGTTGTCAGCTACTGGACGCCCGGCCTCACGCCCGAGCAGCGCGCCAAGCTGGTCAGCCCGGATCGGCACGCGACCTATGCGGTGCTCACCCTGCATGGAGCCGACGAGACCGCACGAATGAAGGCCTATGGCGAGATCCAGCATCTCATCCGGGCTGACAGCGGCATTGCGACCTACCTGGGCGGCGGGCTGACCAGCGTCTTCGAGCTGCAGCGGGAGGCGACCGCGAACCTCGCCACCGCCCAGGCGATCTCCCTGCCGATCCTGCTGGTGCTCCTGATCCTTTTCTATCGCGGCCTCGTGGCAGCACTGATCCCGGTGACGCTCGGCGTGTTCGTGATCGTCGGGTCGCTCGTCGTCCTTCGCCTGCTCACCGGCTTTACCGAAATCTCGATCTTCGCACTGGAGATCGTCGTGCTGATCGGGCTGGGACTGGCCGTGGACTATGGGCTGTTCATCGTCAGCAGGTTCCGCGAGGAACTCGAGCGCCGCGCCGGCGACCTTGCGGAGGCAGTCGTCGCGACCACGGCCACCGCCGGGCGTACCGTCGCCATTTCGGGCCTCATCGTCATCAGCGGGTTGAGCGCGCTCTTCCTATTCCCGCAGCCCATTTCCCATTCCTTCGCCTTCGGCGGCATCAGTGTGGTCCTGCTCAACATCGTTGCAGCAGTCGTGGTGCTTCCCGCCCTGCTCGCCGTGCTCGGGCGCCGGGTGAATGCCGGGCGGGTTCCATTGCCGCGGTTCGGCCGCTCCGGCGGCGATCCGGCGAACGGCGGCTGGGCGCGGCTCGCCCGGCTCGTCGGCCGGCGCCCCGCCATCTCGCTGGTGCTTGGCGTCCTCGCGCTCCTGATCGCTGCAGCGCCGCTTCTCGAACTGCGGCCGGGGCTCACCAACCATCGCTACCTGCCCGCCGACAGCCACAGCCAGATCGTCGCGGGCTATACGGGCGGCGTATTCCCCCAGCATGGTCCCGCCGGGATGGTACTCGATGTCGCCGTGCAAGGGACGCTCGATCGCCAGGGTCTGGATAGCTACCTTGCGCGCCTGCGCGGTCTGCCAGGAGCGGCCGGTGCGCGGGTGCACCTGGCCGATCCGGCGCTCACTTGGATCAAGATCGACTATCGCGGCGAGGCCGACGACTCGGGGCCCTTGCAACTGGTGCGGGACGTCCGTGCGGCGACGCCCCCTGCCGGGACCAGCGTGCTCGTCGGCGGTCATGGCGGTGCCGCGATCAGTCTGGACAACAGCGCGGCCACGCTTGCCGCATTGCCGCTTGCGCTCGAGTTCATCGCCACGGTGACGCTCATCCTGCTCGCCCTTGCATTCCGTTCGGTCTGGGTCCCGGTCAAGGCGGTGCTGTGCGCGCTTCTCTCGCTTGCGGCCTCGCTTGGCATCGTCGTCTGGGCCTTTCAGCTCGGCGGACTTGCCGGTCTGCTCGATTTCCAGGTGGTCGGTACCACCGACCTCTGGACGTTGGGGTTGATCGTCACGATCGCGTTCGGACTGGTCACCGACTATGAGATGTTCCTCGTCAGCCGGATCCGCGAAGCCTATCTGGCGACCGGAGACAACCGGCAGGCCATCGCTATCGGTCTGCAGCAGACCGGCTCCATCATCACGCGCGCCGCTGTCCTGATGATTGTCGTGCTCGCGACCATGGGGCTCACCGCAGGGTCGCTTTTCCTCATCACCTTCGGCATCGGCATGACGCTTTCAGTGGTGATCGATGCGACGCTCGTGCGGTCGATTATCGTCCCCGCCGCGATGCAGTTGCTCGGGACGGCGAACTGGTGGGCTCCGCGTCCTCTAGCCTGGCTCAGTGACCGGCTCGGCCTCAGCGAAGGAGATAATGAGGACGACGCGACGCGCGGTGCCATCGCCGTCTGACTCTCAATGCTTGCGCGAGAGCGCTCGCTGGTGACCGTCGTTCGGCGGCGCAGTGCTGGGGTTCCGACAGCATGGCCGAGCAGCCGCGCCGGCCCGGCCGTGTCCAGCGTGGTTGACATTGGGTGCCGGGACGCATCTCAGGCAAACATGGAGACGACACGCGATACCATCCTGGCCGCTGCGGCCGAGCTTCTGGACCAGTCAGGACCGGAGGGCGTTACCTTGCGCGGCGTCGCGCAGATCGCCGGCCTCTCGCACAACGCGCCCTACAAGCACTTCCGGGACAAGGAAGCGCTGCTCGCCGGTGTTGCGGCGCGCGAATTGCGGGTAAGAACCGCGGCAATGGCTGGGACCATCGCTGCTTCGAGCGATCCGCTGACCGCTTTGCGCGAACTGGCATATGATCACATCCGCTGGGGCCTGCAGTATCCCAACCGGTTCCGGCTGATCTTCGGCCGCTGGGAGCGTCACGACGAAGACCTTGCGGATGCCGCCAGCGAAACCTTGCGCCTGTTCATCGAAGCGATCGCGCTCGTTCGCAGCGCCGGAAAAATAAGGCCTGGCGACAATGAGCGCACGGCGGCCTTGCTCATGTCGCTCATCCACGGCGCGATGGAAATGGCGCTGGGCGGACATCTGTCGGCGGAAGGCAAGGGTCGGTCCGATCCGCAGGGACTGGTCGACGATCTCATCGACATGCTGAAGATGTAACTTCCCCTGCCGGGCCAGGAGTCTCATTTATTGAAAAACAAGTATTTAACTGCATCCGTCGCAACAATACCAAACATAGAACACAAGTATTCCAAGCTGCCACAGCACAATTCTGATCACATGGAGATGACAGCTTCGCGTTCCACAGCCGTCGTTCAGGCTGCCTCCGGACGATCCCGAAAACCGCCCTTCGTTCAGATTGCGGCCGGGCGTCCGCTATTGGGTGGGAAGCGGATGGTCGGCTCTATGGCGTCGTGTTGTTGTTTCCGACCGCTTGTCCATCCCTTCCCGAAGATGAGGCGCGCCAGCCTATCTAACGATCAAGAGCGACAATGCCGATTGATGGCAGCAGCCGCCTTGTAGACCGACACCTTGGACCAAACGCCATCCCTGACGAGGTGCATGACACTTCCTCGTCCCTGAAGTAGACCGGCCCCGCCGCCCCTTCCTCTGGCATGCCGCAAGCTACCAAGCTCGCGACTGGACTTGCCGTCGAGCTTCACGAGCGTGATGCGGTTGGCGTCGTCGCTGTAGCCGCCGCCCAGCATCACGATGTCGTCCTTCACGGCGATGGCCTTCGCTCCGGCTACGCTGTTCGACCAGAATACCGGTTCACCGCCGCTGATCCGGGCGATTGGAAAGTCCGTGTAGAAGCAGGCCCATAAGTCGGTGCCGGAGAGCGTCATGGCATACGAGTCAGCAATCGAGTGGTTCTCGCGAACTTGCTCGTTGAACGACCACAGCGGCGTGCCAAAGGCGTCGAACTGGACGATCCCCCCGGACGACACCGGCCAGCTTCCGTCCCTGTTCGGGCCTCCGAACACACCTTCGTCGAAATAGCCTACCCATATCGTGCCGTCCGTCGAGCACAGTAGATTTTCGATCCCGTCGCCGAGGATCATCTTGCGCTCCATCCGTCCGTCAGCCGCATGGATACGCCCGTTCTTCTCGCCCTCTTCAGCGCGCGATGCGGCGACGAGCCACCTGCCGTCTGCCATCTGATCAACGATAGGATGCGCACCCGATGGCATGATCGCAACATCGGTCTCGGCTATCCCGTCGAAGATCGACAGCCGCATGTCGGCATCCCAGACTTTGGGATATTTCCGCGACTGGTCGTCGCCGTTCACGGCCTCCCACCAGCGCATGTGTTCGGCATGAACATCCTTGCGTGTGCGGATGACGGCCAATCGTCCATCGGCCAGCGCAGTGTAGCCATAATCGAACCAGCCCTCGGGCGTTGCCGGAAGCGGGATCATCTCCGCTACGGTTTCAAGTTCGATCATGGCCCAACGCTCGCAGTTAGGTGCGGCGAGCGCAAGCGTTCACCCGATTGCAAATCGGAATGGCGAACGCCGAACATGAATGTCTGGAATCGGAGCGCTTGTCGGTCGCTTGAACGTCCGCAATGGGTCGTTAGCGGCCCGTCTGCTGCTGGCACCGCGCAACAAGGGCGGGAACGTCGATTGATGGGTGGATAGCGTACATTGAACTGATAGCGTGCAGCGCGATCAGAAGCCTAGTTGCCGCTTCAGTTTGCTCCAAATCGAAATGCGGGCCGTGGAAGGAAGCGGACGACCGCCAAGACGAGCGGATGGCTGAGCATCAAAGACCGTATGAAGCATTGTCTTGGTTAGTCCCGCTGGAGCCGCGATGCTTGCTGAAGAGGTTTCCTGTAGCACATCGTCAATGAAAACTTGAACGATGTCAGCGTTGGCCCAGAGAGTTATCTGATCGTGAGCCTGTTCAAGCTCACCCAGTTCTCCTCCGTTAGGAGCTATAAATTGCACCGTTGACCGACCCGGTAGGTGAAGCTCGTCCGCCCACGGCTCAAGCCAAACAAGCATGGACTCGCTCCCATCGTTAGTGAAACTCAACGTGGAAGCTGGATTGCTCATAAGTGAGTGATACTGATCGCAAGAGTGTCCGCAATCAGTTGGTGAGCAGTCACTCGATCTGGAATTCACCGGTCCGGCGGCTACGCGCCCTCATTCCGGTCATCCAGCCGGTCCGCGGGAGCATCCAAAAGCGGTCGCTACGACAAACTGCGACAGTCGGGCCTGCTCGGTATAACCGAACCGCTCGAGATCGCTGCCTAAGGGAATCCTATATTTGTCATAGGCCAGATTGTTGTCGCCACACCACTGGCATCGGTCTATCTAGATTCGACTAGATAGTGGGTCCGTCACGCTATAATTTCTACTTCATTTTGATTCTCTATCCTGATGCTTAAGGCTCTCTTGAAGATCAGCTTCCCCATTAACATCGGATATAACGAAATTCATTCGATCGCCTGGCTTCTGCCAGCATAGGAATATATTCTTAGATTCTAGTGCTCGTCCCTCAAATATTGGGTAGTATATTACTCTAAGTATATATCCAAACTCATCAGAATATGATGTATATTTAGCATATATCTTTGCGCCATCATCGATGATTTCCAGATACTGCTGATAGCAGCTTTCGATATCTGTTTGATTAGCTTCAATAGGCTTTTCTGCAATGGCGACAAATGGAGGGATGATCATAATTGCCTCTCATTTCTTGTCAGGGTTGAACCAAGGGGTCATAAATGGCGCAAACCAGACAGTGCCAGCGCCGGGGGAACCTGACGACCCCCAGCGTATCAGGCGAACGCCTGTATTGCTGCATAGCCCTACTGCAATCTCGATACGCCACCTGACATTGGAAGTACCGCTGGGCTCCCGCTTTCGGATTACGGTCGTAAAGTGGGTCCGGGTCGGGCGTCTGCTATTGGGTGGTCAGGCGACAGGCGGCTTTAAGTTGTAACTGGGTGAAAGCAGTCAATTAAGCGCCGACACGGGAGGGAGCAGATCGATGCTCGAAGGGCGAGACTGGTTCGCGATGGGTGGGGCTCCGGCCGAAGAGTTGTCATATCTCCGGGCGGTTGCGCCTCACGATCTGCCCGAACGGTATCTCGATCTGCTCGCGTTCAGTAATGGTGGCGAAGGCCCGTTGCCGAGCCGGCCCCATAACATGTGCTTGGACCCTGCGGGAACGGTGGCGGTTACAATCGAAAGTGCGAACCACGGGCAAGCGGACCTGCAGGGCTTTCTCGTCTTCGGTAGTAATGGTGGCGGTGAGTATATCGCGTTCGATACCCGCACCGGAACGCCATGGCCTGTCGTCACTATCGACATGGTAGCGGGCGGCGGCAGCGCCGAAGTCATCGCTCCTGACTTCGACGCTTTCTATGACCGCATTGGGATCGAGGAAGAGGCCGCTACGGGGTCGTGAGCAGGCGTCCAAGCTCAAACTCGCTGCGCTGGCGGCTACTCGCGCCCTTCCTCCGGCTCATTCGGCGTCCTTACGGTCGCGCATATTTCGGCGAAGACTAACGACTGCTTTCCACCCAAAAGCTGTAGGGTTGCGATCAGAGCCGGGGAGAAGGTTGCCGCCTTCCCTCGGCTCGTTTGTTACGTAACGGCCCAAGGTTAAAGCTGCCAAGGACGTTACGTAACGGAATTGACGAGCGCGCTCGCGTGACGTAACGGGGGCGGCATGGTTCTAAGCAATGCAGAGCGACAGCGCCGTTTTCGCCAGCGGCTCAAAACCCAGGCGGATCAGGGCGTCACGCCCGAGATGATCGAGCGCGCCGCTAGGCTCATGTGGGAGTATGTCCGAAAGCAGGAGGCGGAGACCGGGCAGCCCGATCCGGGACCATTCGGCGAGCGCCTGCAATTCTGGAGATCGCGGAAGGGGAGGGGCTATTGGGACGAGCTGATGCCGGTGGATGATGATCCTGAACTTTGGGGCGAGTTCGGCGCCGAAGCGGACCTAATGGCGAAGGTCGCGGCTGTCGTGCGCGCAGTGCGGTTACCGCCAGATGAAGGCACTTAGGCCATGAGGGCGACCAATCCCCACGCCTGGGTTATTGCGAATCGTAGTCAGCGACGTGGTGACCGGGCCTATTCTGCCCGGTCACTTAAGCATGAAATAGCGGGTCTCTAAACCGGCGCGGCCTGGTGATAGGCGAGGGACAGCGCCTGATGCATTGCATAGGCTCGCGCTTCACTTCCATAAACGCCTTTGGCCGCATCCGCGAGCCGGTCAGCCGCAACAATGGCCTGCGCCCGCTGGGCAATCTCACCCTTGCCGTCGATGATCGCCTGCAACCGAAGAACGGTCGCTTCACTCTCGGCGTGCTTGCGCTGGCAATCAGCAAGCAATCGCTCGACCGCATCAAGACGCGTGGTCAGCGCATCTATCCGCCGGTCCTGCGCTGCCATCAGCTTGTCGGTCGCGCCGTCGAGACGGGCCTCCCGCTTATCGAGACGCCCAGCCATCCATTCGACGAACCATTTGACCATGAAGAAGCCGCCACCAGCCCCCGCGCCCGCGCCCGCGAACACGCCGATTTGCTCGACCAGACTTGCCGCATTCACGCCCGCACCTGTGCTGCGTTGCCGGAGTCGGTCATGTCGCACCTGTGCCATCACGTGAGCGCCACCGAACCGGTCTTGACAGTCGTCCCGTCCGAATATTTCACCTTGAAAAGCAGGTTGTGCCCGGTCTCGTCGATCGTGCAGAGAACCTGCCCAGCTTCGAGATACACATCGCCGGGTACAGAGTTCGGCGCGCTCCACCGGAAGAACGGCACATTGAACGCCGCCTCCGCCCGACCGTGAAAGGCCTCCGTCAACACGCCGGCCTTTGCGACATAACCGGCGTAAATGCCGTATTCCCCACCCGATGTTGCATTGGTCAGGATGCCGGTCGTGGCTGCTGCGGCGACCAAGGTGGCGGACCGGCGAGGCCAGTAATGCGAACCGCGTTCGTCAAGACCCCTCGCCCAGTCCGCGACCTCGGCGTTGTGCAGCCGACCAGCGCCAGTCTGATTGTCTTGGACGTCAGTCAGTGCCGCAACGATCGAACCCGGATTACCGAAGAAAACCGGACGACCGGAGGCGCGGACATTGGCCCAGGAGTTCTGCCCATCAGCGTAAATGGCGTAGTGACCAAGCGAACTGTCCGAGGTCACAGTGATGACCGCGAAACTATTGCCGCTGCCAGACTCGCTGATCTCGTGATTTCCATCAACGTCGTTTGCGTTGTTTCCAATCAGCGTGAGGTTTGAAACCGACGATCCGGTGATTTCGCCCCACCAGCCCTTGTCGCCGTTTAGCCAGGCCTTGAAATTAGAAACGGCGTGGCCGTTGCCATCGATGTTGATGCCCGTACCATGGCACCCGTAAGCCTCGATATTCGAAATGTTGTGAGACGTGCGGATCGTATCCGCGAAGGGCAGGTCGCCGCACAGATCAAAGCCGTCGAAATAGTGCCGGTTGCTCTTGCAGTTCGCGACCGTCATATTGTAGCAGCGTGCGTCCGTCCCGCTAATCTCACCCTTCCAGAACTTCAGGCCGGACTCACCGCACCGCTCGGTCTGAATGTTGAGCGCGAAGCCGTCTGCGTTGCGGGCAAAGGTGACGCCGTTGAAGCTCGAATATCGGACGCGGATATTCTCGGCTCGGTTGCCAAGGCCAGATTGCCCGTCGATGTTCCAGAAGAACACGGCACCAACCCCGCCCTTGCCCCCGTGAATATCGATGTTTCGAACCGTCGAGTTCCGGCTGCTATAAATACCGATGACCACAAACCGACCGGTGATGTTTTCCACCAGGACGTTTTCAGAATTGCCCTGAAAGCCGATCGACGGGCCGATCTGCTGGTTTTGCTGCGCGGTGGTCAGGCTCGCCCAAATGTCCTGATCGTTGATCGTGGGCTGGTAGCCGTCATTCGACAGCGCAACCGTGGGGGTATGGTTCCAATCATTGGGATCGCGCAGGATCGTCCACGGCACGGTCTTGTTGATCAGGTTGACCGCGCTGACGATCGAGTCGGTTCCGTTCAGCACTTCCAGCACCGGGCCGTCGCAAATGATCGTGCTTTGCGCTCCTTCACCCACCCACAAGACCTGCCCAGTGTAAGCGACTGCATCGCTCAAGAAATAATTCGCTGGTGGGATTCTGACCGTTTTCCCGGTGTTGGTCGCGGCCTGAAAAGCGGGGAGGTCATCAGTGACCCCATCGCCTACAGCGCCGAAGTCTTTTACGGAGACAAACTCGTCCAACTTGCTTTGCAGCGGTCGGATTACAGCACCCGTGCCCGATGCTGTCGCAGTTAAAGAAGCCGCCTCCTGCCTCACCCATGCCCCGACGCTCAGCGCCGTGCTGTCGGCCTTGATAATGTTCTCGTCGTCGGCTTGGCCAGTGAAGTCGCCGAGGGTCCAGAAGAATGTGCCGTCCTCAACATCGGTCGGGTCCTGAACGAGAAACGCCGTCCCCTCTGCCACAGGCGACGCCTTGAGGTCGGCTAGAGTGAAATACGTGTTGTTGGTCGACATATCTGCTCTCCGTGACACCCGAGTCGAGCTCGGGCCACGGGAGAACTTGCATCCCGGTTCCAACATGTATCCAACAAACCGTGTCACACCCCCTCCAGGGACAGCAGGCGCAATGGACGCAACCCTCAACCGGGAGATGGCTGTCGTGTCGCGCCTGTTCCGCTCCTGGCCCGGCATCGTCACCGCCGAACGGCCTAAAATGGGTGGTTAGCTGACGTTCCGCCGATGGTAGCGCCAGCGCCTGAAAGCCTGCACCGTCCCGCCAGCGATTTCGCTTAGAGACAAAATGAGCAGCCCTGCGAAAAGGAAGCAAGCAGCACGCATCGTGACATTGATAAGGGGTGAAAACCCGCTTTCCCACGGGCGCGGTAAGAGCACCATCACTCCAAGGAAGATGAAAATAGCTAGAACCACGCCAGTTCCGCCCAGCGTTACTCTCACCTTGGGTGCGTTCATGCGCAGATGATCGCGGGCAAGGAGGACAAGCCACACGCCCACAATCAAGCACAACCATTGAACGCCGTCATAAACAGTCATGTCGCCCCCTTCGGCGGCAAGTTATTGATGAAGCTCAACGTCCGCAATGGGGTCGCTTGCTAACAGACCGCTTTTGGTTCGTCGCTCCAGCGCCGGAACGACCGATATTGGGTGGATTGCGGTCCGGCAGCTTTTGGCAAATACACCGATGTCAGCCGACGCACGCCTGAGAGGATACGGCCATGGTACGTCTAGGATCGGTGATACTCGTCGTCGGCTTGGCGGCTTGTACGTCGGGTTCAGGCGCGCCTGTCGGGACTGCGATTTATGTCCCCCGACGAGACTGGGCGGCCAGGGTAGTGTGATGTTTATTCCTGCTACTGCCACGCCATTACCTGAACGGCCTGATGCACTGCTTCTCCGTACAGTTTTGAAGAAGCTGGAAGGACCAGAAACTTGTATCACTCCCGTCCTCACGTATCCGCCATTTGCAGCTTTGCGAAGAGACATGATCGAAGCAGGGAGCCATGCTTTGGGGACGCCGGCTGATCGTGCCGCTTTCGTTCGATCGCGCATCGGACAGTGGCGAGGCGGGAATTTGCCTGCTGATCGCGGTCTTGAAGCTCGTTTGACGGAAGCAATCATCGCTATCGTTGAACGAGATAAGCACTTGCCCCTAGCTCGATTCGAGGGACGTCGAACGGATGGACCCAAACTATCCGCGACCTGGCTTTCACATGGTCAATCGCTTGGCGAACAAGGCAATTGCAGGCAGATTACGCTGAACGACGAACCAGTCTTTCTCTACAAAGGCTTCATCGACCGCGAGCGCGCCCGCGACGCGGCCGAGCGTCGCCTCAGCCGGCGCGTTGGAGAAGGACATAGTTGCCGTCATATCCGATACGGCGGCTGACCCGGTCCTTGACCGCGATCACGCGGCCGGTCGGGACCTGGGTCGAGCGACCGCGATTATAGGCCTCGTCGAGCGACGAGGGCGCCACCGTCTTGCCGAGGCGCCCGAGCGCTTCCGTCGCGAGACGCTTGATGCCTACGATCGGCGCAGGCTTGCCGGTGAAGGGCGAGCGCTCGGCCTTGGCGTAAAGCCCGTAGCCGATCTGGACGAGCCTGCCGTCGCGGGTCGCCCGCCTGAGCGCGCGGCCGACCGCATCATAGCTGCCGAGCGAGGCGAAATCGCTGCGCAGGAACACGTTGCGCTTCGAGCGGCGAATCTTCTTTTCGATCGCATCCGCGATCGTGTTCGTCGGCTGGGCGGTTTTCGCACCCGCCTTGCGATAGCGGCCGCGGCCGACGCGCACGAGCTTCCTGTCCCTGACCAGCTGACCGAGCACACGGCCCACCGAATCATAATCGGCGTCCGCCGCAAGATCGGCGCGTGCGAGGGTGCCGCCAGAGGCGAAGCGATCCATGATGCGGGTGGCGAGCGTGCCCATATTCTCAACCAAAATACGACGTTTCCGACATCCATATACGGCCTGCGCACCGGGAGTTCAATGTCGCGCCTGTCTGTGCCCGGGTACCGGGGCGCTAGCCAGACGGCCAGCGCCGGCTGCGCATCGCCGAACCGCCATCTTTTCCCGAACGCGGTCAACCCTGCCCCGCCGATTCCCGATCGAGCGGGCGTCGGCGATGCGCAGTTCCTTGCGGCGACCGAAGTCGGGCTGAGGGCAAACGCTGCCGCTCGCGTATTAGCGGCATGGAGTGCGGGGGGCAGGAATATTCGGCTGAATCGCGGGACGCGTCCGGCGATATCGCGCGATCGCCAGCCCGATCGCCCAGCGACCGGTGCTCACGCCCCGGCGGGCCGAAATGAGATCGTCCGGAAGGGAGGCCGACAGCAGCGCCGTATCGAGGACGGACGACGCGCCTGCCCATGCCTACGCCTATATGGACGCGTTTCGATGCGTGCTCGCCACCGCGGTGGCGTTCGGCCACGCATGGGCGCTCCTGATCCGCGATTACCAGCCGAGCCGAAGCGTGGCGGTCGACGCGCTCTATTTCGCGGCGGGATTCGCCCATGCGAGCGTGATCCTGTTCTTCGTGCTGAGCGGTTACTGGATCACCAAGAGCGTCGTTGGCCGCGTCCGCGCCGGATGGGACTGGCGTCTGTATCTGATCGACCGGTTGAGCCGGCTGATGATCGTTCTGGTGCCGGCGCTCGCGCTCAGCGGCCTGCTCGATTCGATAGCGCTGTACGCGTTGAACTCCCCGACGCACCTCGGCGCGACCGATACCTTCGTCCTGCGGACCGACGTCGCCGCCAATCTTCAGCCCGAGGTGCTCGCCGGCAATCTGCTCTTCCTCCAGGATATCCTCGTCAGGCCTTACGGTTCGAACGGCCCGCTCTGGAGCCTCGCGTTCGAGTTCTGGTACTATGTCTGGTTTCCGGCGCTGCTGCTGAGCTGGCGCCTGCGCCGGCCTTCCCTGGGCCTCCTGGCGCTGCTGTTCGCGTTCCTGACGCCGTATCTGGCGCTCGGCTTCCTCTCCTGGCTCTGTGGGGCGCTGCTCTATTTCCTCGAAGCGCGGCTCCGGTCGCGCGCGCACCTGCCGTTGCTGCGCGGCCTCGGGCCCGTCCTCGCTGCGGGCGCGCTGTTCGCCGGCGTCCTGTTCTGGGGACGCACGGGCGATTTCAGCATCGAGGACCCATTGCTCGCGCTTGCCTTCGCCTTCTTCCTGCTGACGCTGCTGCTCACCAATCCGCGCCCCGTGCCGGGCCTGCGAAGGCTTGCCGCCTATGGCGCGGCGGCGAGCTTTTCGCTCTACGCGACACACTTTCCGCTGATGGCCTTTGCCACCGGGCTTTTCCTCGGCGCGCAGCGCCTCGCGCCCACTCCGGCGGCGATCGGGCTTGTCGGTTTGACGCTCGCCGGCTCGCTCGCCGCCGCCTGGCTCTTCAGCCGATTGACCGAAGCGCGGACCGGCACGCTCCGCAGAACGCTGCGTCGCATGCTCGTGCCACCGTCAGCGAGAAGACGTCCGTCCGGCAGTGCCTCCGCATCCGACGGGCAGAACGACTAGCCCGTGGACAGACGCGAGGCGCCGCGTCAGCCGCTCTCGAGCTCGTCCAATATCGGGCAGTCGGGCCGGGCATCGCCATGGCAGCGGCGCGCGAGATCGAGCAGCGTCGCCTGCATCGCCTCGAGCGCCTTGGCCTTGCGGCCGAGCTCGGCGGCTCGCGCCTCGGCCAGATCCTTGACCTCGCTGCTCGACCGGCTGCGATCCGACCAGAGCGCGAGCAGCGTCTCGATCTCCGCGACCGGAAAGCCGAGGTCGCGCGCATTGGCGATGAACCGCAGGCGGTGGACATCGGCCTCCGAATAGTCGCGATAGCCGCTGTCCCGACGCGGCGGCGACGGGATCAGCCCGATCTTCTCGTAATGCCGGATCATCCGCTGCGAGACGCCGCTCGCGTTCGAGGCCTGGCCGATGTTCACAGCTTCACCGCGTTCAACCGCAGCGCATTGAGCACGACGGTGAAGCTCGACAGCGCCATCGCCGCGCCGGCGAACATCGGCGACATGAGGATGCCCGCGACCGGATAGAGCACGCCCGCCGCGACGGGCACGCCGATGCCGTTGAACAGGAACGAGAAGAACAGGTTCTGGCGGATGTTCGCCATCGTGGCACGGGCGAGCCGGCGCGCGCGCACCATCGCCGAGAGATCGCCCTTGGTCAGCGTCATGCCGGCGCTTTCGATCGCGACGTCGGTGCCGGTCCCCATCGCCACGCCGACATCGGCAGCGGCGAGCGCGGGGGCGTCGTTGATGCCGTCGCCCGCCATCGCGACGCGGGCACCCTTCGCCTTGAGCTCGCCGACGATCCGTGCCTTGTCCTCGGGGCGAAGATCGGCGTGCACTTCGTCGATGCCGCCGATGGTGCGGGCGATGGCCTCGGCGGTGCCGCGGCTGTCGCCGGTCAGCATGACGATGCGCAGGCCCTCGGCGTGGAGCGCCGCGATCGCCTCGCGCGCCGATGTCTTGATCGGATCGGCGACGGCGAGGAGTCCCGCGACCTTGCCGTCGATCGCGACCAGCATCACGCCAGCCCCGCTGCTGCGATGCCGTTCGGCAGCTGCCTCGAGCGGCGCGGGATCGGCGCCCACCCGGCGCATCTGCGCGGCATTGCCAACCACGACCGTTCGCGCGCCGACGCGCCCGCTGATACCGAGGCCGGTCTGGGAGTCGAACGCGTCGACGCTATCGAGCTTGAGCCCGCGCTCCTCGGCCGCCGCGACGATGGCATGGGCGAGCGGATGCTCCGACCGGCTCTCGACCGCCGCGGCGGCGGCCAGCAGCGCGTCCTCGTCCAACCCCTCTGCGGGCTCGATCGCGACCAGCTTCGGCCGGCCCTCCGTGAGCGTGCCGGTCTTGTCGATCACCAGCGTGTCGACCTTCTCGAGCGCCTGGAGCGCTTCGGCGTTCTTGATCAGCACGCCGGCATGCGCGCCGCGCCCGGTGCCGACCATCACCGACATCGGAGTCGCGAGGCCGAGCGCACAGGGACAGGCGATGATCAGCACGGCGATCGCGTTGAGCAGCGCATGGCCGAAGGCAGGCTCCGGGCCGACCAGATTCCAGACGATAAAGGCCAGAACCGCGATCAGCACGACCAGCGGCACGAACCAGCCCGAGATGCGGTCGGCGACGGTCTGGATCGGGGCGCGGCTGCGCTGCGCTTCGGCGACCATCTTGACGATGCGCGCGAGCACCGTGTCCGAACCCACCGCGCGCGCTTCCATCACCAGGCTGCCGGTGCCGTTGACCGTGCCGCCGGTAACCTGCGCGCCCGCTTCCTTGAGCACGGGGGCGGGCTCGCCGGTCAGCATCGACTCGTCGACCGACGAGCGGCCTTCGAGCACGACCCCGTCGACCGGCACCGCTTCGCCGGGGCGCACGCGCAGCCGGTCGCCGGCCACGATATCGGCCAGGGTCACTTCGGACTCGCTGCCGTCCGCGCCGATCCGGCGCGCGAGCTTGGGCGCCAGGTCCAGGAGCGCGCGGATCGCGCGTCCGGTGGCCGCGCGGGCCCTGAGCTCGAGCACCTGCCCCAGCAGGACCAGCGTCACCACCACCCCGGCAGCCTCGTAATAGACCGGCACCATCATGCCATGCTGGCGGAAGCTCGGCGGGAAGAGCTGGGGTGCGACCGTCGCGACCAGGCTGTAGAGGAACGCCGCCCCGACGCCGATCGCGATCAGGGTGAACATGTTGTAGTGGCGCGACTTGAGCGACGCCCAGCCGCGCTCGAAGAAGGGCAGGCCGCCCCACAGCACGATCGGCGCGGTGAGCGCGAGTTGGACCCAAGGCGACGCCGCGGGGCTCACGAGCTGGAGCCCGAGCATTTCCGCGCCCATCGACACGGCGAGCAGCGGTACGGTGAGAATGGCCGAGACCCACAGCCGGCGCGTGAAGTCGACCAGCTCGGGGTTGGGCTTGTCGTCGAGCGTCGGCTCCTCGGGCTCGAGCGCCATGCCGCAGATCGGGCAGGTGCCGGGGCCCTCCCGCCGGATCTGCGGATGCATCGGGCAGGTCCACATCGCGCCCGGCGTCCCCTCGGGCTCGGGACGCGGTGCATCGCTCAGATAGCGCTCGGGATCGGCCAGGAACTTGGTCCGGCAACCGGCGCTGCAGAAATGGAACTCCTCGCCATCATGCCAGGCATGATGCTGCGTCTTCGCCGGATCGACGGTCATCCCGCAGACCGGATCCTTGACCTGTTCTGCGGCGTCGGCCGCCGGTTCGCCGTCAGTCGAGCAGCAGCCCTTGCCGTGGCCGTGACTGTGCGCGTGGTGGTCGTGATTCATGCGTCGATTCCTCCAACGCAGTATCAGATAAGGTCTGACACGATGTCAGGGTCAAGCGGGAAAATCCGGACGGCACGAGGGCCATCCGCTCCCTTGTGCAATCGGTCATGCGCATGCCGGGTCTGTTACTGTTCTACGCAGGGCAACCCGGTTGCCCTCGTCCGCCCGGCCCGTTGATCGGGCGATCCGGCGCTAGGCCGGCACCGGCTCGAGCATGCCGAACCACGCCACCAGCGCGAGGATCAGGACCGCGCAGAGCGTCTCGACGATCAGGCTTTTGCGCAGCACGCCGAGCGCCGCCGGGTGGTCGTCGGCCGCGAGCGCCCGCTCGAACGCCGGCACGAGCCGGAATCGATGCGACGCGGCGAGGCCGAGCATCACGGCGAACGCCAGGAGCTTGAGAAGCAGAAGCTGGCCGTAGAGCGAGCCGAGCAGTCCGGCGAGCTGTCCCAAGCCCACGACCAGCAGCAGGTTCACCGTGCCCGTGACGACCAGCGTGGCGACGACGATCGTCCCGATCGTCGCGAAACCGTCCAGCGCCCGATGCGACAGCCTGAGATGGTCCGCGGTCATCCGGTCGCTCCGGCGGAAAAGGAGCAGGAGGAGCGCGGCCAGCGCGCCGATCCAGATTCCCGCCGCGAGCAGGTGAAGAATGTCGGCGCCGAGATGAACGGCGCCGGTCGCGCCCTCGCGCATCGCGGCATGGCCGCCCCATGCCAGGCTGGCCAGCGCGATCGCTCCGCCCAGCCCGGCGCTCGACAGCATGAGCACCGGCCGCCTGCCGCAGACCAGGACCGAGGCCAGCACGAGGGCGAGCGCCGCCATGCGCACGATCCAGGCGGTGCCGACCGCGGTCTCCTCGACGATCATTGCGATCGAGGCGGAATCGACCGCCGTCAGCGGCACGCCGGCCATCGCGGCGGCGAGCACGGCCAGTCCTGCCGCCGAGAGCAGCAGGCCGAGCAGCGCCGTGCCGCCGAGCAGCGGACGGAACGCAATCGCGGCGCCCGACCGGCGCTCGTCGCCGCGCAGGCCGTAAAGGCCGAACGCGGCGATCCCGAACAGCGCGGTCAGGTCGAGATAGAGCCCGAACCGGAGGGCGACCGCGACTGCGTCCATGCTTACTGGACTTTGAAGCTGTAGTTGCCCTGTATGCGGTGGGTGTCGGCGGACACGACGCGCCAGTCGACGCGGTAGCTGCCCTTGGGGAGGGGCCTGGCCAGCGTCAGCACCAGCGTCTTGCCATCCCCGGCAAGGCTCGCCTTGACCGGCATCTTCATCGGCCCGTGCATCTTCATGCCGGGCATGTCGGTCATCACGACATCGGCGCCGGAGAACTGCGCGACCAGCTTTTCCGAGAAGACGAGCTGAAGGCGCGCGGTCGGCGCGGTCGTGGCATTGGGCGCCGGGGTCGCGGAGAGCAGCTTGGGATGGGCGAAGGCGGGCAGCGGCGCGACGAGCGCCGCGATCGCGAGAAGAGGGGCAATGCGCATTCGAGAATCACTCCAGGACGCCGGCGGCATGCCGGTGTTGGAGAATACGCATCGCCGACGCGCAACCCTCATCAACCTGTGCTCAAGCGATTCGATGCGCCCTGAAACCAATCTGCGCGAGGGATTGCCCGCCCGTCTGCGTAAAGGCAGAAAAGGGGCGAGCGGAGCGATGACATGAACATGGATCTGGACGAGGCGCTTGGCAGGCTCTCGGCTGCGCCGGTGCCCCCCGGCCTGGCGGAGATCGAGGACAAGGTGTTCGCGCGAGTGCGCGAGGAAGCGGCGTTCGCGACGCAGCGGCTGCGGGTCGGCGCGGTCGCGGTGATTGCCGCCCTCGGCCTTGGCTTCGCTGCCGGCAGCCCGGTCACGGCAGCGGCTTCGCCGAACACGCTGTCCCCCTTCGGACCATCGAGCCCGCTTGCCCCCTCGACGCTGCTGGCGGCAGACTGATGAAGCCCTGGCGCTGGACGGTCGGCATTGCCATCATCGTATTCCTCGCGGGCATCGCGGGCGTCCTTGCCGGCCGCGCGCTGATCCCGGCGCGGCCGCAATCGTCCGAGCTGCACGAAGTCCTGCACCATCAGCTCAAGCTCGATGCCGGTCAGGAGGCGCGGCTCGAGGCGATCGAGCAGCAGTTCGCGGTGCGCCGCCGCGCGCTCGAGCTCGAGCTGCGCGCTACCAATGCGCGGCTCGCCGACGCGATCCAGGCCGAGCACGGCAATGGTCCTCGGGTTACAGCCGCCGTCGACGCGTCGCACGTCGCCATGGGCGAGCTTCAGAAGGCGACGCTCGCGCATATCTTCGCGATGCGGCAGATCCTGCGCCCCGACCAGGCGGACAAGTTCGATCGGGCAGTGGTGAAGGCGCTGACCGCCGACGCGCGGTGAGCCTTGACCTGTCCGCGCTGAGCGATAGCGAGCTCGCAGCCCTGAGTGTCGGCGGGCGGGACGCCGCCTATGCCGAGATCATGCGTCGCCACCGCGACGCGCTCTATCGCATCATCGCCGGCAACATCGCCGACCCCGAGGAAGCGCTCGACCTGCTCCAGGAGACGTTCGTCGCGGCACATCGTGCGCTTCGGCGCTACGATGGCCTGCGCCCGATGCGGCGCTGGCTGGCAACCATCGCGCTCAACAAATGCCGGGACTGGCGGCGGCGGCGCGCGGTTCGGCGCCTGTTCGCCTTCGCGCTGCCGCTCGATGCGAGCAGCGCGGAGATACCGGAGGACAAGGCGCTTCCCGACGTCGAGGTGGCGGACCGCGCCGAGATGCAGCGCGTCGCCCGTGCGATCGCGGAGCTCCCCGAGCCGCTGCGCGAGCCGCTGGTGCTGCGCACGGTGCAGGACCTGAGCCAGGCCGAGACCGCCGCGATCCTCGGCATTACCGAGAAGGCGGTCGAGACCCGGGTGCGGCGCGCGCGGGCAAAGCTCACTGCGCAATTGAAGCATCCTTGAACGCCTCTTGACCCTGACATGGTGTCAAACCCTAACTGAGCCGTGGCAAAATCAGGAGCAGGCATGAGGGCGCCGCCGCGCGCGTGCGTATCGGCAATCAAAGGCTCAGGCCCGTTACGGGGACAAGAATGACAAATGCGATCAACCGCCGTCAGCTGCTGCGCGGCGCCACGCTCACCGCTGGCGGGCTCGCCGCCGCCGGCTGGCTTCCCGCCTGGGCGCAGACGGTCTCGCCCGGTATCGTCCGGCCGCTGCCGACACTTTCGGGCGAAGACATCACGCTCAAAATTGCCCGGCAGACGCTGGTGGTCGACGGACATCGTACACGGGCGATCGGAATCAACGGTACCGTGCCGGCACCGCTCATCCGCCTGCGCGAAGGCCAGACGGTACGGCTCAACGTCGTCAACGATCTCGACGAGGACAGCTCGATCCATTGGCACGGCCTGCTCGTCCCGCCGGAGTTCGACGGCGTGCCGGGCGTCTCGTTTCCCGGCATCAAACCTCGGTCGAGCTTCCTCTACCAATTCCCGATTCGGCAAAGCGGCACCTACTGGTATCACAGCCATTCGGGGCTCCAGGAGCAGCTCGGCCATTACGGGCCGATCGTGATCGACCCGGCCGGCCCCGATCCGGTCCAGTACGACCGTGAGCATGTGCTCGTGCTCGCCGATCACAGCCCGCTTTCTCCGCAGGAGATCTTCCGCCGGATGAAGGTCGACGCGGGACATTTCAACTTCCAGCGCCAGACGCTCGCCGGCCTGCTGTCGGGCAAGGATCAGAAGCTCAAGGACCGGATCGATTGGGGCGCCATGCGCATGGACCCGACCGACGTCTCCGACGTCACCGGCTCGACCTACACCTATATCGTCAACGGCCATGGGCCGCGCGACAACTGGACGGGGCTGTTCAAGCCCGGCGAGCGCGTGCGCCTGCGCGTGATCAACGCCTCGGCGATGACCAACTTCAACGTGCGCGTGCCCGGGCTCACCCTCTCGATCGTCCAGGCCGACGGCCAGAACGTCCATCCGGTCGAGGTCGAGGAGTTCCAGATCGGTGTCGCCGAGACCTATGACGCGGTCGTCACTCCGGCGGAGGACAAGGCCTATACGATCGTCGCCGAGGCGATCGACCGCTCGGGGATGGCGCGCGCAACGCTGGCGCCGCGGCCCGGAATGGCCGGCGAAGTGCCGCCGCTCAGGAAGCGGCCGATCGCGACGATGAAGGACATGGGCATGGACATGTCGAGCATGCACGGCATGGAAGGCATGGACATGTCCGGCGGCGCCCGCGGGATCGATCCCACCGCCGAACAGAATGCGTCTGCCAAACTCGCCACCGGCACCGCGGCGGCAATGGGCGGCATGGATCATGGCGCAATGCCGGGGATGGATCACGGCGCGATGCCCGGGATGGATCATGGGTCCATGCCGGGCATGGACCATGGGGCGATGCCCGGGACGGACCAGGGATCGATGCAGGGCATGGACCATGGCAGCATGGACATGGGTTCGATGAAGATGCGCGACTTTTCGAACGCGCCCCAGGTCAAGAAGGGCCCCGGCGTGCAGACGATCTCGCCGATGCCGATGGACCGCACCGGCGAGCCCGGCCAGGGCCTCGAGGACGTCGGGCACAAGGTGCTGGTCTACAAGGACCTGATGGCGCTCGATCGCAACCCCGACGTGCGCGCGCCATCGCGCAGCATCGACATCCACCTGACCGGCAACATGGAGCGGTTCATGTGGTCGTTCGACGGCGAGAAGATGTCGGAGAAGCACGAGCCGATCCCGTTCATCGAGGGCGAGCGGGTACGGGTCAACCTCATCAACGACACGATGATGAGCCATCCGATCCACATCCACGGCCATTTCTTCGAGCTGGTCACCGGGCACGGCGATCACGGTCCGCGCAAGCATACGGTGATCGTCCAGCCCGGCGGCAAAGTGACCTGGGATTTCACCGCCGATGCGGTCGGCGACTGGGCGTTCCACTGCCACCTGCTCTACCATATGGAGGCGGGGATGATGCGCATCGTGAGCGTGCGGCCGAAGGGAGAGGCCGCATGAACCGGCTCGTCATCGCGCTTACCGCATCCACGGCGCTCGCGCTCGCCCAGCCGGCGCTGGCGCAGGACCATTCGCAGCATCAGGGCATGAATATGCCCGGCATGACGCCCGCCCCGGCCAGGAAGCCGGCGCCCAGGAAACCGGCGGCCAAAAAGCCCGCTCCCAAGCCGGCCCCCAAGAAGCGGGCGGCAAAGCCCGCGCCCAGGCCTGCCGCCAAGCCCGCACCCAAACCGGCGCCGAAGCCCGCCGCCGCGCCAAGCGGCGGCATGGAGGGCATGGATCATTCGGCGCACGACAGCATGAGCCAGACCGCGCCCGCGGCGGAGCCAGCCAAGCCCGCCGAGCCGATGCCCGGCATGGACATGCAGGATCACAGCCAGCACGGCGCAGCGCCCGCAGAGGCGCACGGCGGGATGGAGATGACCGGGACGGCACTGCCCGCCGGCGATGCCCCCGCGCCGCGGCCACCGATGGATCATTATGCCGACCGCCAGTTCCCGAAGGACGAAATGGCGCGTTCGCGCGAGCGCATGATGCGCGAGCAGGGCGGGCAGACCTTCTACCAGGTCATGTTCAACCTCGCCGAATATCGCGCGCATCAGGGCCGTGACGGTTATCACTGGGACGGCGAGGCGTTCGTCGGCGGCGACATCAATCGCCTCTGGCTCAAGTCGGAGGGCGAAGGCGCGTTCGGCGATGCTCTCGAGAGTGCCGAGGTCCAGCTGCTCTACAGCCGCGCGATCGATCCCTATTTCAACCTCCAGGCGGGCATCCGCCAGGATTTCGGACCGGGGCCGGACCGCACCTATGCGACGGTCGGCTTCGAGGGGCTCGCGCCCTATATGTTCGAGGTCGAGGGCGCGCTGTTCCTCTCCGACAAGGGGGATCTGCTCGGCCGGCTCGAAGGCTATTACGACCAGCGCATCACGCAGCGGCTGATCGTGCAGCCGCGCGTCGAGTTCAACCTCTCGGCGCAGGACATGCCCGCAAACCGCATCGGCTCCGGGCTGACCGACGCCGAGCTGGGCCTCAGGCTGCGCTACGAGATCACGCGCCAGTTCGCGCCCTATATCGGCGTTTCCTATGAAGCGAAGACCGGCCGCACCGCCGACTTCGCGCGCGCCGACGGCGAGGATCCCTCCACCACGAGCCTGGTGGCCGGCGTGCGCATCTGGTTCTGAATGATGAAGGACGTGGAGGACAGGCACGACAGCCACATGCGCGGGGCGTAGGCATCCGGCGCTTACCCCTGCGGGAAATCCCAAGGAGAGACGCGCCATGACGAAGAACGCCTATGCCAGCCTCGCGCTGCAGACCCTGGTCAGCGGCATCATCATGTACCTGGTGATGTTCGTGATGATCGACCGCCTGTCGAGCTTCTACAACAACCTCAACATGCTCTACATGACGCTGATGATGGTCGCGCCGATGGTGGTGCTGATGATCCTCGCGATGCGCCACATGTTCCCGTCCAGGGCCGCCAACGGCGCGCTGATTGCCGGCGCGGCCGCCGTGTTCCTGATCGCGTTCGCGCTGATCCGCACCCAGACGACGATCGGCGACACTGCCTTTCTGCGCTCGATGATCCCGCACCATTCGGGCGCGATCCTGATGTGCCGCGAGGCGTCGATCCGCGACCCGGAGATCAAGACGCTGTGCGCCGGAATCATCCGGTCGCAAGCCGAGGAGATCGAGCAGATGAAGGCGATCCTGGCGCGCCGGTGATGATCTGATCTGTCCGCGCCAGCAGAATCACTCTGCTCGATCAGCGCCGATCTCAGGTGCGGCAGAGAGAAAATCCGAGGGGCGGACCTATGGTCTGCGTAAGACTGGTGAGCGCGTCCGGTGATGGACAGCTATGACGCTTCACCTGCATGACGATGGAGCGGGGACGCGGGAGATGAGAATGAGACGGATCAGGATTGTCTTGGCTGCGTTGGCGCTCGGCCTTCCCGCAGCGGCGCTGACCGCCCAGCAGATCGCGGTTCACCGCGATCCGGGCTGCGGGTGCTGCGAGAAATGGACGCAGCAGGTGCGGGCGCAATTCGGACGGCAGGTGCGCATGATCGACGATGCGCAACGGAAGGCGCTCCACAAGCGGTTCGGCATGCCCGCCGATCTCGCCTCCTGCCACACCGCGATCATCGACGGCATGGCGTTCGAAGGCCATGTCCCGATCGCCGACATGAAGCGCGCGCTCGCGCAGCGCCCGAAAGGGGTGACGGGGCTCGCGGTTGCCGGCATGCCGCTCGGCTCTCCGGGAATGGAAGTCCCCGGCCAGCGCGCGCAGCCGTTCATCGTCTTCGCCTTCGGACCGGGCGGCAAGAAGGTCTTTGCCCGCCACGGCGGCTAGGAAGGCGAAACCGCATCGATCACGCTCGACCACGGGCCGATCCACGAGGCGAACTGGCCGGCAGTGACGATGGGATTCAAGGCGGCGGCGGGGCTGACCGGCCGCGTGAAGGTCGGCGACAGGGTGGCGTTCAATCTCAAGCTCAAGGGCGGTTCCGGAGAGATCACCGCGATCACCAGGCAATAACCCGGGCGGGCCGCCCGCGGGAATGATTCGGTAGGAAGCGGCGTCGCCGCGCGATCGGGATTGTTCGCATGCACGCTACCGAAATGGAGCAAGACTTTTCTCCGGCGCGCCTCGCGAAACCGTGGCGCGGATTTCGGATGGGCTGTATAGACAACTCATGACAGCGACCGCGGCCAGACGCACGGAATCGAAGGCGAACCCGGCCGGCGAGGCAGCAGGCACAGACCCCGAGAGCGGACGAACGGCCAACGGCGCAGGCGAGGCGCCGCGCTACGCGGCGATCAAGCTGTTTATCCGCGACGCGATCAAGAATGGAACGCTGCGGCCAGGCGACCGCGTGCCGTCGGAAGCCGAGCTGGTGTCCCGCTTCGCCGTGTCCCGCATGACGGCGAACCGCGCGCTTCGAGAGCTGCAGAGCGCCGGGGTGCTGGTGCGGCGGGCCGGGAGCGGCTCGTTCGTCGCCGAGCCCCGGCCGATCGGGCACATGATCGAAATCCGCAACATCGCCGACGAGGTCCGGACGCGCGGTCACGCCTATCGGGCGAGGGTCGTGCAGAATGAGGCGGTGAAGGCGGCGGCCGATACCGCGGCGCTGATGGGCGTGGCGGCCGGCACGCGCCTCTTCCATTCGATCATCGTGCACCATGAGGCCGAGTTTCCGATCCAGCTCGAGGAGCGCGTCGTGCTGGCCTCGGCGGCGCCGGACTATGGCGACATGGATTTCACCCGCACCACGCCGAACGAATATCTGACGCGGATCGCGCCGCTTGAACGTGTCGAGCACCGGGTGCGCGCGGCGATGCCCGACGATCCGACCCGCACCCTGCTGGGCCTCAGCGACGGCGAGCCTGTCCTCGTCATGATCCGTCAGACCTGGAGCCGGGGGCGGCTGGTCTCCCATGCCTGGCTCACCCATCCGGCGAGCCGCTTCGAGCTCTCGGCCAGCTTCGCGGTGCCGGGCGCCTGACCGCTAGATCGAGGCGGTGGAGTTCGCGGGCGTGCGCCGGCGCCGTCGCAGCCAGCGGAAATCGGCGGCGCGGAAACTCTTGAACAGGAGGTAGAAGCCGGTCCCCGACATCCAGAGCACGCCGAACGCGACGAAGATGATCAGCGGATGGTTGAAGCTGGTCCGCGTCACATAATCCATGTTGTGAAGCATCCAGAAGAAGTCCCAGGTCCGCCACGTGTCGCCGCGCATCACGAGGAAGCGGCCGGTTTCGGCGGAGACATAGGCGCTGCTGTTGGCCTTGTCGGCAAAGTTCACGCGCCACATCGGCCCCGAATGCTCGCGCGCCTCGAGATTGGGCCTGTCCAGCCGCGCCACGTCCCGGACGGGCGCTTCATTGGCCATCGAGGCGACCGCCTGCGCGACCTCGGCATCGATCGCGACGCGCTGGCCGTCGATCGCATCGACGAGCCGCACACCGCCGGCCGTGCGCAGCTCGTAGACCGGCCGGCCGACGAGATCGCGCAGCGTCAGTCCCGATACCGGTCCATGGGCCGCAAGCCGCGAGGGGTCGACGAAAGCGGTCTCGGCCGGCAGGGGGTGCGCATGCGCGGCAGGCATGTCGTGGCCGCCGACCTCGCCCATGTCGAGCAGCGCCATCATCGAACCGCTCAGCGCCCAGAGCAGGAACTGAGCGCCGAGGATCAATCCGACCCATTTGTGAATGCGGCGGAAGAGCAGCGGGGAGAGCCGGATGCGCTTCATGCCGCTGCCTTCTTTTTCTTCTTGCGCCGCGGGAAGGCCCAGACGAGCAGCCAGGCACCGCTCAGCGCCATCGCGAATGCGCTCCAGGTCGCGACCCGAAGGAGCGAATTGTTGACGTCGGTGCGCGCGTCATAGTCCATGATGTGGAGCATCCAGGCGAAGTCGAAGATGCGCCAGAGATTGTGGCGCCGCGAGATCAGTTCCCCGGTGGCCGGCGACAGATAGAGCGTCGGGCGGTTCCAGCCTTGGAACTCGACCTGCCAATAGGGCGGCTTGCGCGACTGCATCTCCTGCGGCGCCGTGGTCAGCAGGCGCACCGACACGATGTCTCCGGCTCCCGCATAGATCCGCCGTGCCAGCAGGCGGATGTCGCGTTCGGTCGGCGGCGGGAGGCGCACGCCCGTGTGCGCGTCGAACAGGGCGAGGCCCGCGGGCGTCTCGGCACGCCAGACCGGCCGGTCGAAATAGCGCTGGAGCCGCAGCTCCGAGCTTTCCGGTTCCGCCGCCACGATGCGCGCCGGCGGGACGATTCCGGACAAGTCGAACGGCTGCACGGCGGGCGCGCGGACGAGGTGGTCGCCATGGATCGTGTCGATATGGACGACGACCATGTAGAAGCCGGTGAGCGTCCACAGCACGACCTGGACCCCGACCAGCAGCGCGAGCCACTTGTGCGTGCGCCGCGCGACGAGCGGCCAGCGGACCTTGCTGCGCACCGTCCGGGGCGCCTCAGAAGCCTGTGCGGAAACCGACATAGAAGCGCCGTCCGAGGAGGTCGTAGGTCATGGTGTCCGTGTTCGCATCGGTGAAGCTCTGGATATAGGGTGCCTTGCGATCGAAGAGGTTGTCGACGCCGATCTGGAAGCGCGTGCGCTCGTTGATCTCGTAGGCGAGCTGCGCATTGTGGTAGAACACGTTCGGCGTGCGGTAGCCGATATCGCCCGGCGCGGCGTTGAAATCGGTTGCCTTGCCGATCCATTGCGTCGACCAGGTTGCGCTGAAGCCGTCCTTGCGCGCGGTCACCACGCCATAGCCGCGCCACTTGGCATAGCCGCCGTTGCCGCCGCCGATAAAGCCGTCAAACGGGATCGGATCGCCGCCGGGGAAGGGCAGCACGACATATTTGTTGAGATAGGTGACGTTGAGGTCCACCGACAGCGCGACCGTGCCGACCTTGCGGTCGTAGACGAGGCCGAGGTCGAGCCCGTTCATCTGCTCACGCCCGGTGTTGATCGGCTGCGCCGACAGATAGGTGACCTCGCCGGTGAGCGGGCTGCGTGTGAAGTCGCCGCAGAACGGGTGCGACAGGTTGGCGCTGGTGTAGCAGACCGCGAGCTTGGTTGACCCCGGAATCGCGCGGATCGCGCTCTTGATGTCGAGGTCGAACCAGTCGGCGGTGAGCGACAGGCCGGGCACGAGGCCCTTGGGCTGGATCACGGTTCCGATCGTCCAGCTTTTCGAGCTCTCGGGCTTGAGGTTTTCGTTGCCGCCGACGGTGGTGAGGATGGTGGTGCCGAGCTGGACGTAATTGGCGGGGACGCCCGAGGCCTGGCAGTTGGCGATCAGCGTCGCGTTGCCGCTGGTCGAATAGCGGCTGCACGGATCGGTCGTGGTGAGATTGCCTTCGGACACGCCGCCGAACAGCTCGGGCACGTTGGGGATACGAAAGCCCGTGCCATAGGTGCCGCGCAGGCGGATATCGTCGTTGATCATCCAGTCGGCGCTCAGCTTGTAGTTCCAGTCGCTGCCGAACAGGTCGTAGTTCGAATAGCGGACCGCGCCGTCGAGCGTCAGCGCCTTGAAGAAGGGCGTGTTGGCGAGCACCGGGACCGAGAGCTCGAGATAGGCTTCCTTGGCAGTGCTCGAGCCCGAGATCGGATCCTGCTGGTTGGTGTTGGCGACGCCGAGCACCGTCAGCGGATCGGGGTCGCGCCAGCCCTTTTCCTTGCGGTAGACCGCGCCCGCCGCAAACGCGACCGGGCCGGCCGGCAGCCGGAAGAGATCGCCGTTGATGTCGGCGGTGACGGTGGCGAGCTCGTTGCCGCCGCGGTCGCGCGAAGTGAACAGGATATAGTCGAGCGCCGCCGGCGTCAGGTCGCCGAAGCCGAGATAGTCGGCGCAGGGGATGGCGGCGCCCGCCGCCAGGCTGCACTTGCTGGTGTCGAGCGTGTTCGCGACGCGCTCGAGGTTGGCGATGTTGGTCGAGCCGTCGACTGCGGTGTTGCGGCCGAAGCTGCCGGCCACTTCCCAGGCCCAGTTGTTGGCGAGCTTGCCGCGCAGCCCGAACGTGCCCTGCCAGGTATCGGTCTCCTGGAAGAACTGCCGGGGGCCGGGCTCGGCGAGACGGCGCTGGATGAGGACGATGTTCTGGCCCGTCGGATTGGTGGGATTGCTCGCCGAGATGGCGAGGTTCCGCAAGGTGCCCGGCGTCGCGATCTGGTTGGACTTGCGATAAGTGTAGAGGAACTCGCCGAATGCCTCGATGTCGTCGGTCAGGTCATAGTCGGCGAAGAAGGCGGTGCTCACGCGCTCGACCGGGCTCACCGCATTGAGGAA
Source organism: Sphingomonas sp. BT-65 (assembly GCF_026107375.2). NCBI lineage: Bacteria > Pseudomonadati > Pseudomonadota > Alphaproteobacteria > Sphingomonadales > Sphingomonadaceae > Sphingomonas > Sphingomonas sp. BT-65. The sequence goes on along the minus strand of NZ_JAPCIA010000002.1, from coordinate 677,127 downwards.
CGGCGCCGAATTGAAGTTGTGCTTGGCCGCGCTGTACGGCTCATAGAAATTGCCGTTGCCGCCGGGCACCTGGTTGAAGTTGATCTGCTGGCCATTGGGCAGCACCGCGCGCCCGCCGATGGTCGAGGCGCTGTTGACGCAGGACAGCGAGCCCGGGGTCACTTCGGCGAGCGAGCACGGCGCCCGGCTCGCCATGTTGACCGCTTCCGTCTTTTGATAGGTCGCCGCGGCCATGAAGCCGCCACGGTCGTTGCGGATGCCCCAGATCAGATCGGCGGTGAAATCAGAGCCGTCGCCGCGTTCGGTGATGCCCTGGCGGACGCTGATGCCGAGCCCCTCATAGTCGGTGCGGGTGATCAGGTTGACCACACCCGCCATCGCGTCGGCGCCGTAGATCGCCGAGGCGCCGTCCTTGAGCACGTCGGTGCGCGCGAGCGCGACCACCGGGATCATGTTGAGGTCGGGCGACGAGTTGGCGCCGGTGCCGCCCGCGACGAGCCGCCGGCCGTTGAGCAGCACGAGGGTGCGCTTGATGCCGAGGCCACGCAAATTGACTTGCGCGGTGCCGTAGCCGTTGCCCGTCCAATAAGCCGAGGTCTGATTGCCGGCAAAGCCCGCATTGGCGGGGAGGCGCTGGAGCACGGTCTCGATGTTGACGATGCCGGTGTTCTCGATCTGCTCGGCGCCGATGACGGTGGCCGGTCCGACGCCGGCGAGGTCCTGCCGGCGGATACGCGATCCGGTGACGACGATCTCGCCGCCCGGTTCACTGGTCGCCGCCGTGTCGGCGGGCTCTGTCTGCGCCTGCGTCTGTGCCTGCACCGGCGTGGAATAGGCCGCGATCATCGCGGCGCCGACAAGCAGCGCTCCCTTCTTGCTCATGCCAATGCTCCCTGACCCTTGTTATGGGGCGAAGGAACACCGATTGTATATACAGGTCAAGACGTATTCTGCCTTATATTTCAATTATTTAAGGCGATCTTGCGCACGCGCAGCACGCACCTCTAATACGCAGCCAATTCCCTCATCCCTCATCCGCCGACGAAATTTTTTTGCATGACTGCCGCGGGCGTTGAAACAGTCGGCAAGGCAAAGGTGCCGCCCAGGTATTGTTTCGTTCGTGCCCGGCGCGGTGTGAAGTCGAATCGACAGCTGGCGACCACGTCGTGCCGATCTACACCTTGCATCAATCATGTCCGCTTTCACGGTCCGACACCCAAAAGCCGACAGCCGGCAAACGGCCCAAAAGCAGCTGGACTGCTTGTGACATCAGCCGCCAGTCCGCCTCGCGCCCCGATTTCGGTCGTTCGGCATGGGTTCTGCTGAACCTGAGAGCTGACGTTGAGCGCGGGATGAGCATGCGGACATGGAAAAGCGCTTACGCGGTTGTAGGCCGCCGCTTGCCTGAACCAGTAAAAGAACGCATCCTCTTCTAATGGGAAAGGGTGGCGAGACACCAGCGCTGCCGGATATCGCCGTGCGGCTGCAACTGCCTGCCGCCGAGGTCTCCGCGCTCTGCGATTATGCCGCTTCGCTCGGTGAGGTATTGCCGGCCGCGGGCGGGCGGATCGCGTTGGGCGACTATTTCCGCCTGGTGCAACGCCTCGCGGTGGCCGGTCAGGACGAGACCTGTCATCTTTCTCGCCGTATCCTGAAACCTGGCACGAACGATTTCGTCGTCGAAACGATGCGTGGCGCCCGCGACCTCGAGGATGCGATGCGCCGCATCGCCCGCGCCTACAATCTCGTCCACGGCGGCGACTACAACCGGGTGGAGCGACGCCGCGACACCATCGCCTATATCGTCGACGATGTAGGCTTCCCTTATGCCGTCGACCGGGAAAGCGCCGCGATCCACGGACCGATGGAGGGCGTGCTCATTTTCCTCAACGCGCTGTTCTCATGTGCGACGGGAATGGACCTCGAGGCCGAACTGCGCTCGGTCCGGACGCGGCGCGCCGTGCGCGGTGCACCCGACGGCTTCCTCGCCATCTGGAAAGCGCCGGTCCGCCGCAACAGCTCGGTCTATATGCTCGACTATGATCTCGCCGCCGCGCGCCTGCCGGTGGTCGCGGACGTCGCAAAGGCAGGAGGCGCGGCGCACATCTATGAGGTAATCGCCGCGCTGATCGCGGAACGCGAGCGTGCCACCGAACCGCGCGATATTCCGGGCCGGGTAAGAGCGGCGCTGATCAGCGGTGCGACCGGACAGGCACAGGTTGCGCGGCTGCTCGGCGTCAGTGTCGCGACGCTGCGTCGCCGCCTCGCCGAAACCTCGCTGACCTTCCGGGACTTGCGTGCCGAGGTGCTCAACGCGCAGGCGCGGGCACTGCTTGCCGGCCGGCGGCATCCCGGCGATGTCGCCGAGCAGCTCGGTTTCTCCGACGGGCGCAGCTTCGCACGGGCGTTCAAGGCGTGGAACGGAACGACGCCGGCCCGCTACGCCGCCGGACCCGACCAGCGCGGGCTTTCGACATGAGCGAAATTGTCCCTTAAAACTGACGCTGAGTGTCATCGACCGACCGCCGGTCCTGCTTCTAAAATCCTCGCAAGTCGGCGCAGAATCCGATCGGGGAGGCGGAATGGGAAACGCGGCGCGATGGAAGGCCGGACCGGGGGCCGGCGCGCTTCTGATCCTGGGAGCGGTCGAGCCGGCATCCGGGCAAGATGCTGCGCCCCAGGCGACCGAAGCAGCCGCCGAGGGCGAGATCGTCGTGACGGCCAGGCGGCGCGCGGAATCACTGCACGACGTGCCGGTCGCGGTCAGCGCCTTCGATGCGAACCGCATCTCGGAGCTGCAGGCGGACGACCTGTCCGGCCTGCGCTATTCGGTGCCCAACCTCTATCTGGACCAGGGCGACGGCGGCAATGCGGTCATCTACATCCGCGGCGTCGGCCAGAATGATTCGCTCGCCTTCGCCGATCCGGGGGTCGGCGTCTATGTCGACGACGTCTTCATCGCACGCTCCCAGGCCGCCTTTCTCGAGCTGTTCGACGTCGAGCGGGTCGAGGTGCTGCGCGGACCGCAGGGCACGCTCTATGGCCGCAACACGATCGGCGGCGCGGTCAAGTTCGTCTCGACCCGCCCGGCACGCGAGCCGGAAGGCTATCTTGAGGCAGGCGCCGGCAATTTCGATCTCCTGACGCTGCGCGGCCGGATCAGCGGACCGCTTGCGGGGGATGTTCTGCGCGGCAAGATCGCCTTCGCGGTCACCCGGCGCGACGGCTATAACGACAATCTGTTCACCGGCGAGGACGACGGCGACCTCGAGACCTATGCCGGACGCATCGCGCTGCTGTTCGAGCCGAGCAGCCGGTTCGAGCTGCTGCTCAGTGCCGACGGCCGCATCGACCGGCCGGATACGTCGCGCAGCCCGCACCGGGAAACGCCGATCACCGTCGCCGCGCCCGCGGTCACGACGCTGCCGGCGCTCGGCGATCCCTATCACGTCGAGGCCAATGCGAACGGCCTCAACGATCTTGACGCCTATGGCGTGTCGCTGACCGCGCGCTGGCGGCCGAGCGACCGAATCACGCTGGAATCGATCACCGCCTATCGCACGATGGACTTCGACCTCATCCTCGACACGGACGCTTCCCCCTATCCCGTGCTCGACATCCTGCTGCGCCAGGACCAGCGGCAATTCAGCCAGGAGCTGCGGCTGCTCTACCAGGACCAGAGTTTCACCTTCACCGGCGGGGTCTATTATTTCTACGACCGGGACATCAGCTTTTCCGGCTATGACGACGGCGCGGCGACCATCTTCTTTCCGAGCTGCCCCGCCAACGCCCCGGACCCGACGCCGGTCTTCTGCTCCGTCACCAGCCTCAACTTCCCCAATGCGGCGCTCGCCGAAACGCGGCAGATCACCAATTCCTATGCCGTCTTCGGCGACGGCACCTATGCGTTGACCGACCGCCTCAGCCTCAGCGCGGGGCTGCGCTACACCTATGAGCGCCGCAGCTCGGGGCGGACGTTCGAGAATTTCTTCGATCCCGCCGTCTCGGTGATCGGCGACACGCCACCCTATCTCCAGGGCGTCGGCGTGCCCGGTCAGCCGATCCGCGGCCGCGCGAGCTTCGAAGCCTTCACGCCGCGCGTCTCGATCTCGTACGACGCCACCGACGACGTGCTGATCTACGCCTCGGCCGCGCGCGGCTTCAAGAGCGGGGGTTTCGATGGGCGCGCTGCCAGAGACTTCGCGTTCCGTCCCTTCCGGCCCGAGTATGTCTGGAGCTACGAAGGCGGCATCAAGACGCGCTGGCTGGGCGGGCGGCTGACCGCCAATGCGGCGGTCTTCTACAACGACTATACCGATATGCAGGTGACTTCGTTCGGCGCCGATCCGGCGACCGGCGTGTTCCAGAGCCTGTTCACCAATGCCGGTCGTGCCCGCGCCTATGGCGCCGAGCTCGAGCTGTCGGCGCGGCCGGTGCGCGGCCTGACCGTCGACGCCTCGCTCGGCTATCTCGATGCGCGCTACCGCGAGTTCGAGGTGCTGGTGGGGACGGCGATCTCCGACGTCAGCGACCGCCGCATGGTCAATGCGCCGCGCTGGAACGGGAGCATCGGCGCGACGTGGCGCGTGCCGTTGAGCGCCCGCCTTGTCGGCACGATCCATGCCGATGCCGCCTGGCGTGACACCTCGGCGATCGAGATCACCGATTCACCGGTGCTGCGCCAGCCGGCCTATGGCCTGCTCAACGGCTTCGTGGCGATCGGCAGTCCGGATGAGCGCTGGCAGCTGCGCGCCGGTGTCAAGAACATCACCGACAAGGCGATCCGGGTGCAGGGTTTCAACCTGGAAGGCTTTCCGGGCGTCCAGGCCGGCTTCTACGCCGCGCCGCGCACCTATGACCTGCGCCTGATGCTGCGCTTCTGACATGGAGGGGGTGACCAGCATGCGCAACGAACCGGACGCACAGACGCGACAGCTGCTGCAGGGCATCGAGCTCATCATTGCGGGCTGGCGGGATCGCCTGCTCACCGGCGGGATCGCGGCATCGCGCGCCTATGCCTCGGTGATCTTCCGCGCCTTCGCCGGACCACCGCCCGAAGCGGGGTTGTGCGAGATCGCCGACTTCATGGTGCCGGGCGGCGACGGTGTCCGGCCGGGGCGGCTCTATCGGTCGCGAGGCGTGGCGCTGCAGCCGGTCGTGCTGTTCCTGCACGGCGGTGGCTGGTCGCTCGGCGGGATCGCGGATTATGACGTGCTGGTCCATGCGCTCGCCGCCGAGAGCGGCGTCGCCTTTCTCTCGCTCGACTATCGCCTTGCGCCGGAACATGGCTTCCCCGCCGCGCTGGAAGATGTTGCGGCCGCGCTGGCCTGGCTGCGCGGCGCGGCATCGGAGCTCGGCCTGCGGGCCGACCGGATCGGCGTGATGGGCGACAGCGCGGGCGGCAATCTCGCTGCCGTCGCCAGCTGGCTGGAGCGCGGCAGCGACCCGGCGATCGCCGGTCAATGGCTGCTCTATCCGATGACCGACGTCAGCCGTCCGCATGAGGCGTTCGCGTCGCGCATCGATTATGGCGAAGGCGACCTGTTCCTGGCGCGCGGCGCGGTCGACGCCGCCCGGGCTTGGTATCTCGACGAGCGGGAAGGCCTCGCCGCCGATCCCTGCGTATCGCCGCTCGAAGCGGGGGATCTGACCGGCCTGCCGCCGACCGGGATCGTCGTCGCCGGTTGCGATCCCCTTCAGGACGAGGCGCGTGCCTATTACGAACGGTTGATTGCGGCCGGGGTGGACGCGAGCTGGCGCTGCTACGACAGCGCGATCCACGCCTTCCTGTCGTTCGGCGTGCTCGACGTCGCGAAGACGGCACGCGGCGCGCTCGCGCAGGATGTGCGGGATCGCCTGGGCGATCGCTCTTGACGTAGGGCCCCTGTTGCAGACTCGCGAGGGAGACGGACGATGCGGAAACTCAAGCGATCGCTGATCGTCATTCCGATCTTGTCGTGGTCGATGGCGGCCTTCGGACAGACTATTCCATTGTCCCGGGACTATATGACGGAGCGCTGGGCGGACGATCGCCAGTGCCGGGCCGGCTTCATCTTCTTTTCAGGCGGCATGCTCTATTCGGAGCTGGACGGACGGACCGCCAAATGGTCGCTCGAGATAGATCCCAAGCGTTCGGACTTTGGCTGGGTCACCCTCACCCACACGGAGGGTAAGGCGCTGAGGATGCGCGTCGGCACGGTCAATCCGAAAACGGCGCTGTTGACGAATCATGCGGGAATATTGTCGGGCCTCTATCGCTGCCCGTTCGAGCTGCGGCCTATCGCGCGTGACGGCAGCCGCGACGCTTTGATCGGCCGATGGGCCCGAACCATCGCGTGCGACGACGTCATGCAGTTCGAGCCCCGGCGCGTGGTCTCCGAAGCCGGGGGAAGCGGGACATGGTCATATGCTTCGGGCCGCCTGAACCTCAGCTACGGGAAAGCGGCGCAGAAGCTTCGGGTATATTGGCTCGATCGCAATCACATCGGCATGACCGACGGCCAAGGTGCCGTGTCGGGCTATCGGCGTTGCCCGGGGCGATAGTCAAACTCCTTGGTGGAACCGACGTCCAAATAGCTACCGCCCGTTCCCAAGCAGAAAATTCTCGCTTTCCGCACCACGCATGTAAGATCCAGGAATAATCCGCTTGAATCCGGCCTGCCTAGTTTCAAGGGTAGATCTGTGGTTGCTATTATAAATGTTAAAGGTGCCATTTTCGGGTGAACGCATTTGACCATATATTTTCCTATTTGGGGATCACTAAACCCCACGCCGGCGCTGCAATTCAAAGGAGAACCGTCGGCCAATGGGTCTTGTGCATTCGCTGCGACGGGGACTGCGAGCGATAGTGTGGCAACGGTCGGGAGCAGGCGTCCAGCGGCGAATATGGCACGAGCAATATCCCTCATGGCGAAATCCTCTCTTGCGTGTTCCCAGATGATCGCGGCGCGAAAGGCGATTTTCCTCATATCCCCTTCAGGATTTCGCCGGTGCGCCGCATTGCCTGCTCAAAGCGATTGTTGCAGCGAAGCGCGGTAGCCGCGAGCCCCTTCTGATCTGTCCGGGCAATCGATTCCGTCGCCGCCTGTACCCGGCGCTTGAGCTGCGTATCGTCGGAGTAGCGCGAGGTCATCACGCCCATGAAATAGGGGACGGAGTCCTTCATCTGCCGGGCAATGTCGCTGAATACCTTGGATTTCTTGGTCTCCGGGTCGTTTGCGAAATCGTCAGCGAACCACGACGCCACCAGCATGCAGCGCACATCCTCATCAATCTGTGCCTGCGTGGCAGTCGTCGCTTGGGGCATTGCCATCGATGCTAGCAGTAGCAACTGGCCGATTGGGATCATGATCATTCGCTCGATCCTCTTCCTGCTTCGATACGCGTGTGCGCCCCACGAAGGAAAGGCGCCTCGCCCGGTGGCGCCAGGCTTAGTCGATGAACACGAACCCTTGGCCGGTGCAGTACCCCAGGTCGCAGAACACTTCGGCGACGCCGTCGAGGCCGCTCTTCGCCGCGCGCTCGCGCAGGCCCTTCAGAAGATTTTCCTCGGACGAGAATATGTCGGACCGGTTCGAGCTCACGATACCGACGCGCGCGATCGGTCGCGCGGGGACATTTCCCTGAAAGACGAGCACGATCTTATCCGGCGCACGCGAGACGCGCGTATAGGCCATGGTGGGCGTGAACTTGGAGTGGGTGCTGAAAAGGGAGATCGTCGAACATGACGCAAGGAAGGACATCGCGAATATCGCCGCCCATCTGCTTGCGAACGCAGGCCGCGCCGGCAGAACATGATTGCATGAGATGAGAGCTTCCATCCTGCTCCCCACCACCGGCTTCGAACCTCTTCGCCTGGATTTAGGGTCTGATCCCGGTCCCCGTCGATGACAGCTCGCGTCAATTTTGGAGGACAGATTCGCTCAAGATTGCTCGATGCTGCGGGTCTGCTTCGCGCCCTCATTCCGGTCGTTCAGTGTGCCGCCGGCTGACCTCGAAAGCTGACGTTCGTTCAGGCTCGGAGCGTGCGTCCGGTATTGGGTGGAAAGCGGTCGTTTGTTTGCGTATCGCTTCGCAGTGCTTTCGTCCCAAGTTATCGACCTAGCCCGGATACTCGGCATGGACTCCGTGGTTCGGTTCCGTGAGCGGTTTGAATGCGCCTACATCGCAGATAAAGACGTGCTCAAACTCTATCACCCTCGATCAGCTCGTCGGCTTGGCGGGCAACCCAAAGACCGCGTCCTTACGGGCAGCATCGGGATTGTTCTCCGATCCGAACTTTCTAACGAGGGCACTCGCGCGTGGCTCGTTCGACCAGCGTCGCTAAGCATGTGTGACCTAATGAACCTTCCAACGATCATGGCTTGCTCCGCGCTGCCGGAGAGCGGTGACATAAGCCCCGAGTTCGCTTCAACCCTTCGGAAATTGATGGGTATGCTGCCGAACACAATCACTGACATAAAGCAGAGTTTCGGAGATGATTTTCTGGAACGAACTCCACTCGACCGCATCCCAGTGATGGCACAATTCCTTCGGACCAAGGGATAGGGTTCAACGACAACGATCGTCCGCAACGGGGTCGTTTGCCGCCGGACAGCTTTCGGCGCGGCGTCCTCACCCTGGAACGGCTGAAATTGGGTGGTTAGCTGCCGTTTTGTCAGCGACTGTAACCGACGATCCGTAGGCTTTCGTCCGATCGCTGGATCGGAAAAAGACCACAGGAGGCGAGACGCGCTTCCAACTGGGCGAGGTTCTGCGGGATCTCCCGATCGGGGACGTTAGAGGGTCGCGACAGGCGTGCCACTGCCGGGATCTCCAGCCACTCGATTGCCCTGAACTCGACCGGACCAAACTCGATCGTGTCGATATAGGGATCCAGATCCTGCTGGGCCACACGAAAATCGAGAACACCGTCCGATATCTCGGCGTCGACATCGAGGATGCGCTGATCCTCGCTGAAAGGACGGAAATCTGACCCTTGGAGCGGCCCATCGAGACCACAGGTGGGCCGCTTTGACGCCGGACTGCTATGCGCCCTAATTGCGGACGTTCAGACTGCCCGCTGACGATCCCGCAAGCCGCCGTTCGCTCAGTCCGCGATCAACCGTCTTTAGACACCAGCATACTCGTCGCAGCGGTGCCAATTCGGCCAGATCCATTCTTTTGGCGCGTTCGCGCCGCGCCGTGAGGGCGACCGTTCGCTATGCGTTAGCAGCTGGGCACTTTTGCAGTGCCTAGCTTCCCCCATGAAAAGGAAAGCCGTCGGCGAAATCGCCGATGGCCTCCACAACATAAACTGGATCCTTACTGAATCGGCCTTGTATCCGGAATTACGCGGGCCTGAGCTGAGCCGCTAGCGATTTGGGTTCGAAAAGATGTTCCACTGAACGTGTAATTTCGAGCGGGTGGAGAGCCATACGCAGTCACACTGCTTAGCACCGTTACCACCCCGCCAAATGCAACTGCAACTTGGTCAACAAATCCAAAACTCCCGTTGTCGCCAAAAATCGTCAGCAAGGCATAGGTGTAGCAGATATTGGAAATCAGGGGATCGCCGTTAAAGTTATAGATTTCCGATGGATTGGTCGAGATGGTCGTACTTCTGTCAGTCGGGTAGCGATCAAGGAAGCGACTGCTGCTTGCCGACCCCAGAATATATGTCGATAGGGAGGATGTTCTGTTGCCAGAAGAGGTTACTCGGCTTACGTTCCCTCCCATGGCATCGATATATACACCTCCATTACCTTCAAAATCTCCACCATAGATATTGATATTGTCACAGTTACTGAGACTAAAGGCGGCGATATCAGGATTTTGCGCTACACATCCCCAGAAGTTCAACCCCCAAGCTTTATCAACGAGCAGGTCCACCCAGGACGCTCCGCGGAAATTCATCGTGGTCCACACGATCTGGCCGGGGCCATAGTCATCGCCTTCGATGCGGATACGCGCGCAATGCACATCTTCAACGACAATTTGAGATCCACTGCCACTGAACTGGATGTGCGTATTGTCAGCAGGCCCCCCGTAGAACTGCATGTCACGCAAAACGATCCGATAAGCGTCCTTGAGATAGAGTGCGCGAGTGCCATAGCCGGGTGTCGTCATCGCGGTTAGGTCGAACTGAAAACCGTCCACCCGAACCCCGGACACATTCTGTCCATCGACAGCAGATTCGATTGATAGAATGCTCGTAGCATCGGGGCGACCCTTCAGGACGGCAAAATGCCCTTTGAGCCGCAAGCCATTCATACCGCCATTGTTCGCTGAAGCGGCGTTCACGACCTTGAGGTTGTCAACGCTATAGATTCCGCGAGGAAACACCAGTTCCAGCCCGGTTTGATTCAAATCTGACGGCGCGCCGCTGGCAAAGGTGACAGTTTCGATCGCGTTTTGGCAGGCAGTCGTGTCATCATTCGAACCGTCGCCAATCGCGCCGAAGTCTTTGACGGTAATCCCGTCCCAGACCTTGTCGCCAAGGGATCGGATGATCGAGGCGGGCAGGCCCGCGTGCTGTGCCTTAACGGACTTGCCGTCTTGTCGCACCCAAGCACCGTTCGAGAGCGGTTCACTGTCTGCTTTTACGACATTCACATCGTCCGCCTGGCCCGTGAAATCACCCAGGCTCCAGAAGAACACACCATCAGCGATTGTCGTATCCTGAACGAGGAAGGTCGTGCCCTCCGTCACTGGTGACGCCTTGAGGTCGGCAAGCGTGAAGTAGGTGTTGTTTGTGGACATATCTCATCTCCAAGTAGCCCGACTCGCGGCCAGGCCATCGAAGCGGTGGCATCTGAAATCCGACATGTATCCAACAATGTTCTAAGTTTGTTCCGAAGCGACCTCGCGCTAGTTCCGGATATCCTGTTTACGCTGAGGCTATGTCCGCTTCGATCGAGGCTGCCCGAATCCGCCTGAACCTGCCTGGCCGCTCACGGCCTAAGGGCCGCCGGGCAGGTGTGGCACAACCTGCCTGTCGGCAATGCGCCCCAATAGCGGTCGTTTAGACCAGGGGCTGGAAATCCCGAAAGCCGTCGTTCGTTCAGCTAGCGTCGAAACGCCCGCTATTGGATAGGAAACGGTCGCCTGAATGGCAGTTTATTGGCATCTCTTATTCGCGAAACGAAGCGTGGCCACAGCTCCTGCCACCAAAATCGCCGCTTGGACGGCATCAGCGCCCTGCCAACCTGCGCGTACCCAGAGTGCCCGCGCGATACTAAAGCTACGGTCGGAATACGAACGCGAACAGATAACCCCTTCCTGCGATTGTGCACGGAATATAGGCAATTCCAACGCGTTCAAAATCCGCGTTCTCTCTGTCCATGGAGGCTTTGCCCGCTTGATCTCAGCACCGCGATAGGAGTGGCAGGGACGACGGCAATGGGATTGCAACAGTCGTTCGATCTCAAGCTCGCTGCGCCGGCTGCTACGCGCCCTCGTTATGGTCGCTCAGCTCCCGCTTGAGCGGTTCCCGAAGCTGCCGTTCGTTAGACTGCTTGGTGCAACACGGCTGTCGCGAAACTGACATCGCTACGTCCTAGGCACGCCGTGTCTTTCAGCTGGTCGGCAGGGTCATGCTCACTCCACGCCCCTTGGATCGATGGCTCATTGAAGAAGTGCTGCCGCACGAGGCGCGCTATCTCGCAGTGGCGCGACGCCTGACCCGGACGCCGGAGGAGGCCGCGGACCTGGTGCAGGACGCGCTCGTCAAGCTCATGGCGGTCGACGGCTGGGCGGCGATCGCCAATCCGAGCGCCTATGTCATCCGCTCGATCCAGAATCTCGCCATAGAGCGCATCCGCCGCGCTCGGATCATCGAGTTCCAGCAACTAGCTGAGATCGACACGGTCAACCTGCGCGACGAGGATCCGGATCCGTTCCGGGTGGCTGCCGGCCGCGATCAGGTCGAGCGGCTATCCCAGGCGCTCCACGCCCTCCCGGAACGCTGCCGCACCGTGTTCGTCTGCCGCCGTGTCCGCGAACAGGCGCCGCGTGATATCGCTCGCGACCTTGGCATCAGTATATCGACATTCGAGAAGCGGCTGGCGCGAGCGCTCTATCTTCTGACGCGCGCGGTCGAGCCCGGTGATACAGCATGGGACGAAGCCGATGGCGATCAGGATAATCACGATCGCGTAAGCGCCTGAAAGCATTTCTGCCAGATTAGGGCACCGATTTTGGTGGTGCAGACCGGTCCAATCGTCTTGAATTCTAGGACTATTGGAAACACGGCTATCGGTATGGATGAAGGGGGACGCTCTTCCAGCGAACGACGCGATGCCATCGCCAGGGAGGCGGCAGGCTGGTTCGCGAGCTGGCAGGCGGGCACAATCGACGAGCAGGCATTCGAACGCTGGCGCGCGTTCGATCCCGCGCATGCGCTCGCCTATGCGCGGGTAATGGCGGTCTGGGAAGCGATGGGGCGCAACGAAGGAGCGGCCGAGACCACTTCCGTTACGCGTCGCCGCTTGGTGGGAGCCAGCGTGGCCGGCGCTGCGCTGCTCGCGGCCGGCTCCGGCCTCTTCGCGTCTCGTGCCTATGCTTGGGAAAGCGCTTCCACCGGAGTCGGGGAGACGCGCAAGCTGCGACTGCCCGACAACAGCATGATCGCGCTCAATACCGACACAGCGCTCTATTGGCGCTTTTCCACCACGAAGCGCGAGCTTTGGCTGGAACGCGGCGAAGTGGCCCTCGATCTTGAGCCGGGCCCGGATGCACGGCTGCGTACTAGGCATGACGGTGCGGCGCTGACGGGCGGCCGCTTCAACGCGCGGCTGCAGGACGATGCGCTCGACCTGATCGTGTTCCGCGGCGGCGCGTTCCCAGCGGATTCGGCACTCAATCCGGCGGCCTTGCAGGCCAAGCCTCACCACCGTCTTTCCTTCGCGGGCGGCGTGCCGGTGATAAAGCCGGTATCGAGCAATGCGGCGGAAGCGGTCCTCGCCTGGCAAAGTGGGGATATCGTGTTCTTCGACACGCCGTTGTCGGAGGCGATCGCGGAATATAATCGCTATCTGCTGCGGAAGATCGTGATCGATGATCGCTCGGTCGGCGCCGTTCGCGTTGGCGGACGGTTTGTGTCGTCCGATCCTGCGGATTTCCTTAAGGCGATATCGACCAGCCTTGGCGTGCGCGTGCAGGAAACCGCCACTGGCTACCATCTCGACAAATAAATTTTCGCGGAATTTGGAGGTGCCACGGACCCCGCTCGTCTGAGCAATTGGGGGCGCGGACAAAAGCGCCTGAGACAAAAAGGGGCAAAGGTTCCGTTATGGCAGGTCTATTGGGTCGCCCGCAGCTTGCTGCGGCGCTGTTGTCTTCGTGCGTCTTCGTTTCGGCACCGGCAGCCGCCGCCGATCGTTCGTTCGACATTCCCGCACAACCCCTGTCGAGCGCTCTGACCATATGGGCCCGTCAGGCGAATGTGCAGGTGTTCTTTCCGAGTATGGCGATCCGCGGCCGGCGCTCGCCTGCACTCAAGGGGGCGATGTCGCGCCAGGAGGCGCTCGCGCGGCTGATCTCCGGCAGCGGCCTGCGCGTCGCCAGCGACGACGGTCGCACGGTGGTGCTCGCTGGGCAGGTCGCCGCGTCGCAGCAAGTTTCGAAGGGCACGATCACCGGCCAGGTGCTCGATCCCGCCACCGGGGAATATCTGCGCGACGCGATCGTGGAGCTGGTCGCCGAGGACGGGGGCCGGCGCACCGTCACTTCCGGCCAAAGCGGCGAATATCGACTGGTCGACGTGCCCGCGGGCACGGCCGAAATCGTGGTGCGTTACACCGGTTATGCGCCGCAGCGCGCTAGCCTCCGGATTGCGGGCGGGCAGACCATGCGGCAGGACTTCGCGCTTGGTCATGGCATCGAGGCGGACGCCCCGGCCGATACCGAGATCGTGGTCGTCGGCGTCCTCGAGGGCGACGCGCGCGCGATCATGAACCAGCGCCAGTCGATGGACATCAAGAACAGCCTGTCGGCCGAATCCTATGGCGACATCGCCGACGGCAATCCGGGCGAGTTCATCAAGTTCATGCCCGGCGTCGACACCGACGCCGGCGGCGATGGCGACGGCACGGTGCGCAACATTCAGCTCCGCGGACTTCCGGCCGCCTATACCGGCGTGACGCTCAACGGCGTGAGCCTCGCGGGCGTCGATGCCAGCGCCGGCGCGGACGGCTCGCGCGGCTTCAGCTTCGAGCAGCTCTCGCTGAGCGCGATCGATTCGATCGAGATCTCCAAGACGATCAGCGCCGACGTGGACGCCAATGCGCCGGCGGGCACAATCAACATCAAGACCAAGCGCGCGTTCGATCGCAAGGGCCGCCGCATCACCGCGCAGATCAGCGCCAGCACCCATGCGGACATGTGGGACGATGCCGACCGGACCGGCCCGGGCGACGGCGGCTATGGCGGCAAGCGCTTTCTTCCCAACTGGCAGTTCGAATATTCGGACTCGTTCTTCGGCCGGCGCCTGGGCGTGGTGGCCGCGGTGAGCCAGTCGACCCTCTATGTCGAAAAGGAGCAGACCACTCTGGGGCGCAGCTATGTGCCCACAGCGATCAGCCCCGATCCGATCGCCATCTCGTCGATCGAGACCCAGCACGAAACGCGCGAGATCAAGCGGCTTTCCGTATCGCTCAACCTCGATTTCAAGGCGACCGACAGCCTGGTCCTGTCCCTGGCAGGCATCTACAACGAGTCGGACACCTGGGCCGGCAGCACCGCCTATACTTTCACCACTGGCGCACGCACGCGCGGTGTCACCGGCGATCCCCTCTACGATATCACCACGCAGCAGGCGGCAACGGCCAACACGCTCTCGGTCCAGAACACGCTCAACTACAAGACCGGCGGCGGCAAGACGATCGTCCCGAGCTTCACCTGGGAAAAGGGGCGCGTCTCGCTCGACGGCAATCTCTATTACTCGGACTCGATCAGCACCTATGATCCGCAGGGCGAGGCGGATTCGGCCTATACGACCAGCGCGATCACGGCCCGCGGCAACTTCTCGGCACAGCGCGAGCCCGGCAATTCTCACGGGCAGGCGTGGCAGATCCAGCAGTTGAGCGGCGGCGACTGGGGCGATGCGGCGAGCTGGACCGCGCCCGCCACCTTCGTCCTCAGGACCAACAACGGCCCCTATGCCAAGCGCACCGAAAAGGGCGCGGCGTTCAACCTGGCCTTCCAGATCGATGCCGGCTCGGTGCCGATCACCTTCAAGTCCGGGTTCAAGATTCGGGAGTCGGACTGGTTGTACCGGGATACCACCGATCTCGCCCGGTTCCGCTATGTGGGCAGCCTGCCCGCCAGCCAGTTGCTGCAGCAGCTCGAAAGCACGAAGCAGGTGTCGTTCGCCGACACCGGCATCAACATCCGCACGCTGAACGGCGGCACGAGTCTGTACACGCCGGACACGTACAGGATGCTCGATCTCTATCGCGAGCATCCAGAATATTGGACTGCGACTTCGGCGACGACGCCAACCGAATGGTACAATATCCATGTCGGCAACAATCGGGACTTCGGCGAGAAGACCACGGCACTCTATTCGATGGCCACCGCGGAGCTGACGCACAGGCTGAAGCTGCGCGCGGGGCTCCGCTGGGAGCAGACGCAGACGACGGCGCTCGAGGCCGATCCGCTCTCGCCCGAGGAAGTAACGGCGGCCGGCTTCCCCGTGTCCGCGTCCACCGGCCGCGCAACCACCATCCCGGGGCTCGAATATCAATATCTGTCGCGCCCGCGCACCGAGCGCACGGGCAGCTACGACAATTTCTTCCCGAGCGCCTCATTCAAATATGAGTTCGGCCGTAGTACCCAGCTCCAGCTCGGCTACAGCCGCACGATCCGCCGGCCGGAAGTGGGAACGCTGACGGGCATCTGGTCGGTCGACGACATCAACATGATCGTGCGAGCGCCCAATCCCGGATTGAAGCCAGAGATTTCGGACAATTTCTCTGCCCGGCTCGCCCATTATTTCGAGCCGGTCGGCATGATCGCGATCAACTATTACCAGAACAAGGTGAAAGGCCTGTTCCAGACCATGGACCTGACGGCCCAGGAGTTCGGCTACACCGGCGAGGAATATGCCGGCTACACCTTCCGCACCACCACCACGGTGAGCGGGGAGGCGATCAACATCCGCGGCTGGGAGTTCGAGTTCAACCACGCGATGGACTATCTGCCATCACCGTTCGACGGACTCTCGATCCGCGGCTCGCTCAACATCAACGATCCCGACATCCCGATCGTGCGCGTCGCGGACAAGATGGGCTCGCTGTCGCTGTCCTATCGCAAAGGGCCGGTGCGGCTGTTCCTCAACACCGCCTGGACCGGCGAGAAATACCGCAGCACCACGCCTTCCTGGTACACGGAATATGTCGATATGAGCCTCTCTGGCAGCGTCCAGCTTGGACGCCGCGTGGAAACGTTCTTCTCGATCCGCAATCTCCTCAACAGGCCGAGCAACGTCATCGTCCCCGGCTCGCTTGCGACCGGCGGTGGCGGCGTCGATCACAGCGCGGTCTTCCATCACTATGGGCGCAGCGGGACCTTCGGCCTGCGCGCGCGCTTCTGATCCTCCCTGACGGAGAGTGATAATGAAGATGCCCGTGCTCGATCGCCGCAAGCTGCTGGCCGGTGCCGGCGGACTGGCGCTGTTCTCCGGCTTCGGCCACGTCGCCTGGGCCGCGCCCAAGTTCACTGCCTATCCCTTCTCGCTCGGAGTCGCCTCGGGCGATCCGCTGCCGGATGGTTTCGTGATCTGGACGCGGCTCGCTCCCAAGCCGCTGGAGGAACATGGCGGCATGCCGATGGCCGCCGTGGCGGTACGCTGGGAGGTGGCCGAGGACGAGCGCTTCGCGCGCATCGTTCAGTCGGGCGAGGCGGTAGCGCGGCCGGAGCTCGGGCATTCGGTCCATGTCGAGATCGGCGGGCTCAAGCCGCACCGGCCTTATTGGTATCGCTTCCTGGTGGAGAGCGCGCAGGCGAGCCCGGTCGGGCGGGCCCGCACCGCGCCGGCGGCGGGCGGCGCCGTCGATCGCGTCCGGCTCGCTGTCGCGGGCTGCCAAGCATATCCGCACGGCTGGTACGAGGCGTGGCGCCACTTGAGCCTCGAGGACGATCTCGACGCCGTCTTCCATTACGGGGATTATATCTACGAGACCGCAGGCCACCCGGCTCCCGAGCATCTGCTCATAAAGGACGCAGCAGGCAATGTCGTCGATCGCTCGCACTTCGGCGACGAGATCTACACGGTCGACGATTATCGACGCCGCTACGCCCAATATAAGAGCGACTCGCATCTTCAGGCCGCGCACGCCTCGGCCGCGTTCATCAGCTCTTTCGACGACCATGAGGTCGAGAACAACTGGGCGGGGATCTGGGATCAGAACGGCACGCCGCCCGAAGCCTTTCTGTTGCGCCGCCTCGCCGCAATGCAGGCATGGTATGAGAACATGCCCGTGCGCCGCGCGCAGATGCCGCAGCCCGGTGCCTTCGCCATGTACCGCCGGCTCGATTATGGTCGGCTGCTCCGCATGCACGTGCTCGACACGCGCAGCTATCGCACCGATCAGCTTTGCGCCAAGCTGAACCAGAAGGCGTGCCGTGCCGAGGTCGGGCCGGACACGACCATGCTTGGCCCAGCCCAGGAAGCCTGGCTCGGCGAGGGCCTGAGCAATTCGGCGCGTTGGAACCTCATCGCCCAGCAGGTTTTCGTCATGCCGCTCTACACGAAGGGTGCGAACGACGAGCGGCAGATGCGCCCGGGCGAGGACAGCTGGAGTGGCTATGCGGCGTCGCGCGCACGGCTGGTCAAGGCGATTACCGACCGCAAGCTAAGCAACGTCGTCATCGCCACTGGCGACGCGCACATCAACGCGATCGGCACCGTGCCGCTACGCGATCAGGAACCGAACGGACCGGCGGCCGCGACCGAGTTCCTCGCGACCTCGATCACTTCCGGTGGAGACGGCAGTCCCGGCGTGATCCCGCGGCATCGGGCCCTGCTCGATGCCAGCCCAAACGTGTCGCTGCTCAACAATCAGCGCGGATACCACACCTACGATCTCACGCCGAAGGAGTGGCGTACCGACGTGAAGGTGCTCGACCGCATCCAGAGCCCCGGCGGGACGCTGCGCACTCTGGCGCGCTTCGCCGTCATGCCCGACAGGGCTGAATTGCATCGAGCCTGACTGGATTATGGTAACGTACACCGCGGGCGCCTCTCTCAGTGGCGCTACAACACTTCCACTTTGGCACATCGATGCGGGCGGGGCGTCCGTCTATCAGCTATGGCAGCCTCATCTAGTGAAAGCTGACGGGCCGTAACCGGCCCCACATTCGGCCGGACCGGTTTCGGCGTTAGCTGCCCGTCAGGAATGCGCCCTCATTCCGATCGGTCAATCAGCGCCCGATTGATCCCGAAAGCTGTCGTTCATTGGGAGCGATCGGTCAGGTTATCCGATCTAGCCGTCAAGCTTCTTGGTGATGGCGATTGGGTGAGACGCGATAAGCGCCAGCGGGATTCCGACGAATGCGATGTGAGGGAAAAGGGAAATAGCGATCTCGGCCGGACCGGTCAGCGGATAGATCGTCGGCCAGCGCGACGGCAGTACGATCAGATACATGAGGGCGTAGAGCGCCAGGCCGTAACCAGTCCCTGCCACCCATGGCGGCACCGCGTCCAATTTTCGATTGGCGGCCAGCATGAAATAGGCCGCGACCATCACGATCATTATCGCGAAATGCACGCCCAAGCCGAGAAGCGCGCCGCCCGCGCCCCACCTGCTGGCTGCATCCCCAAACGGGCCTGACGCCACGCCGCGCAGGACCATCCCGGCGGTCCCGCCCTTCAGAAGGGTCGTGACGATCGCATAGCCGATGTCCAATGTCCCGCAAACGAGCACCGCGACCGACAGCTGCTTGAGTGGCACCAATATATCCTCCCCCGTTCAAGTTGTGCGATTGTGCCCGGCGCCTCGCGATAGGACATTCGAGGTGCGGGCGAACGTCCAATTCCTGCGGTGCAACGTCCGTGACTTCGGGTGCGCGCGCTGGCATAGCGGCCCAACTGAGGTCTCAGAATGTGATGGACCGCCCCGCGCCTGTAATCATCGACGAACTGCCCGCCGCTGCCTCGCCGCCTATTCGGGGCCTGGTAGCGATGAGCGCGGTATTCTGGATTTCCAGTTTCGCCGTGCTGGCGGTGGGCGACATGTCGCGCGCGCCCGATCGCGCGCTGGCGATCGTCGGGATGCGGATCGCGCTGACCGCACTGGGCATGGGTTTCTGCCTTCTCATTCACCTGTTGCTGCGGCGCCTTCACCACCGCGGCTTTCGCGATCGCGTGATCGCATTGGTAATCGTCGCGCCGGTCTGTGCCGAACTGTTCGCCTGGGCCAATTATTTCGGAATGGAGGTGGCGTTCGGCGTGCCTGTGCACGTGCCCGCGGTGAACCTGGCCAGCGCGATCGGCAGCGTGATGCAATTCACCTGGCTTTTCCTGGCCTGGGCCGGCTTCTACTTTGCGCTCTATTATTCGGCCGAATCCGAAGCCAAGGAGCGCCGCGCCGGTCAGCTGCGCGTGCTTGCCCAACAGGCACAGCTCCAGGCGCTGGCCTACCAGATCAACCCCCATTTCCTGTTCAACAGCTTGAACGCGGTTTCCGCACTCATGCTGGATGGCCGGATCGCCGACGCGGAGCAGATCGTGACGCGGCTCGCGCGCTTTCTGCGGCATACGCTCGCGCTCGATCCCACATCCGACATCACATTGGGCCAGGAAGTCGCGATTCAGCGCGAGTATCTGGCGATCGAGCAGCAGCGCTTTCCCGACCTGGCGGCCGAATTCCAGATCCCGGAAGCGCTCGTCAACGCGCGGTTGCCGGCGCTTTCGCTCCAACCGCTGGTCGAGAACGCTGTCAAGCACGGTGTCGCGCGTTCGGCGCCGCCGACCTGGATCCGGATCGCCGCCAGCGCTGACGAAGAGCAGTTGGAAGTCACTGTCGAGAATGGCGGCGGTGGCCAATCAAGAGGCATGGCGGAGCCGGACGGCGCCGGCGTCGGGCTCGCCAATGTCCGCGACCGACTGGCGCGGCTCTTCGGAGAGCGCGGCCGGCTCGCCGCCGGGCGGCTCGACGACGGCACGTTCCGCGCGGTGGTCTCGTTGCCGTTGAGCGTCCTTCGATGATCCCGCTCACCGTCATGACCATCGATGACGAGCCGCTGGCACTGCGCCGGCTCGAACTCGCCATCGCCGAGGTGCCCGGTTTCGTTCACGTGGCCGACGCGGATGGCTGCGGGACGGGCCTCTCGCGTTTCGCGGAATGCCGCCCCGATATCATCATCGTCGATATCAAGATGCGCGATGGTACCGGCTTCGACTTTGTCGACCGGCTGCAGGCAACGCGTTTCCCGGCGATCATCTTCGCGACGGCGTTCGACCATTTCGCAGCGCGCGCGTTCGAAACGCCAGCGGTGGACTACGTCCTGAAGCCGATCGAGATTCCGCGTTTGCGGGCCGCGCTGCACCGCGCACGGGCGCGGTTGGCCGACGGCGCCGCGGCGACCACCATTGCCGAGCTGCGCGCCGTCGTGGAGAATCTGCGGCGCGCGACGCCCGGATCGGCGGAGGTGCCCGGCGAGCGGGAAGTCTGGGTCCGCGGCAGCCGGGGTACGATGACGCGGATCGCAATCGCCGACATCCGCTTCGTCACCAGCGAAGACGACTATGTTCGCCTTCACCTCGCTGACCGGTCCTATCTGGTCCGCATGTCGATCCGCGCCTTTGCCGATCAGGTGCCGGTCGACGAGTTCATCCGCGTTCACCGGCGCGCGCTGGTGCGGCGCACCGAAATCATCGATGTGATCCGGACGGGATCCCGGGTTCAGGCTGTGCTCGCGGATGGCCGCACCGTTGAGGCGGGGCGGATCTACGCCCGCGGCCTGCTCGACATGATCCGCAGCGCCCAGCTCGGCTGACTTCAACGCTCGCCACGCGAATTACGACGTTCGCCGCGCGCCGCGACGTTCACCGGGCACGCTGCCCGGCTGGCCCGCAACGGCGTTGTTCGATCCGGCCACCGGTCGTCTTGATCGGCCCAATGCCCGCAGACCGATTTACCGGCGGGGCAAAAAGGGAGGGCCGAATGACCAAGATCCTTTGTCGCCGCGGCTTGAGCGGCGCCGCGTTGCTCGCGATCGCCGTAACGCTGGCGCAGCCGGCATTCGCGCAGGACATGTCCGCCGCGCCGGCGCAGGCCGATGACGTGCCTTCCTCACCCGATGGCCAACCGGCCGGGAGCGGGAGCGAGGAAATCGTCGTCACCGGATCGCGCATCGCGCGGCCCAACCTCGAGAACAGCACGCCGACCCTGGTCGTCGATTCCACCCTGCTCAACCGCCAGGGATTCGAGAACATTGCCGACATCGCGACATCGCTGCCACAGTTCGCCCCCGCGTTCGGCGGCGGGCGTACCACCTCGTCATTCTCGGGGGCGACTGCCTCCGGCCTCAACACGACCAACCTCAGGAACCTGGCGCCGATCCGCAGCGTGGTGCTGATCAACGGCCGCCGCGTGCCCGGAGGCACGCCGCTCAGCACGGCAGTCGATTTCAATACCCTGCCGACCGCGAACATCGACCGGATCGAGATCATTACCGGCGGTGCCTCTGCGGTCTATGGCGCCGACGCGGTCGCCGGCGTGGTCAACATCATCACCAAGAGCGACTTCCGCGGTTTCCAGGCGGGAGCGAGCTACGGCATCGCCGAGCGCGGCTATAACGAGAACCCGAACGGCTATGTGATGTTCGGCACCGGCCTGGGCGACAGCGGGCACGCGCTGTTCACGCTGCAATATACTTACGAAGGCTTGGTGTCCTGCGCCGATGCCTATATCTGCAATACCGATATCCGCTACAACAATCCGGCCGAGGGCCCAGTGCGCGCGCCGGACGGCGGGCTGACCGGCGTGCCGCCCTATTCGGGTGTCGTGCCGGGGGGTCGGTTCTTCATCGGTTCGGGCAGCCTGACCCGCAACCTGTCGACCGGCCAGCTGCAGACGTTCAACCTCGCGCGGGATGGCTTCAATCGCAATCCGGAACGGACTTTGGCGATCCCCACCCGCCGCATCA
The DNA here is from genome assembly GCF_026107375.2 of Sphingomonas sp. BT-65. NCBI lineage: Bacteria > Pseudomonadati > Pseudomonadota > Alphaproteobacteria > Sphingomonadales > Sphingomonadaceae > Sphingomonas > Sphingomonas sp. BT-65. The sequence goes on along the minus strand of NZ_JAPCIA010000002.1, from coordinate 654,996 downwards.
TGTTCGCGGCTGAGGCCGACTATCCCATAACCGATTCAGTCACCGCCTTTGCCGAATTCAACTACGGCCGTTCATCGACGGATGGCCCGATCGAGGCTGCACCATTCCAGGGCACGACCAACGTGTTCGGCGGCCAACCCGGAGTGCCCGGTGTGCCCGTGACGATACCGGTCGATAACCCGTTCTTCCTGGCCGCAACGACGCCGGCGCAGCGTGCGGCGCTCACGCCGGCGCAAATCGCGAACGGCATCGACTGGTCGCAGCGTTTCTCCGAGTTCGGCAAGCGCGGCGCGACGAACGAGCGCAACACCATTCGAGCTGCGGCCGGCCTCAAGGGCGAGTTCTCGATCGGCGACTCCGAATGGAATTGGGAAGCGTCCTACGTCTACGGCCGGACGGAGCTCAACAGCTCGACCGACGGATTGGTCGGTACCGACCGGCTTTACTACGGTCTTCGGGTCGAGGCCGATCCCGCCAATCCCGGCAGCTATCGGTGCAGTGACGCCGGCGCCCGGGCGTCCGGCTGCGTGCCGATCAATCCGTTCGCGCCTTACACACAGGATCAGATCGACTATCTGGTCGTGAAGGCCGGGCAGAGCGGCATCAGCACGTTGCACGATTTCAACGCGTTCGTGTCGGGTTCGCCCTTTTCGCTGCCGGCCGGACCGGTCAGCGTGGCGCTGGGCGTGGAATACCGCACCTTCTCGGGGTTCCAGGATACCGACGAATCGATCCAGCGCGGGCTGACGACCGGCAACCAGATCGGCGATAATGAATTCGTGGAGATCCGCACCAAGGAAGCCTTTGGCGAGCTGATCGTGCCGATCCTGCGGGACGAGTCGTTCACGAAGAATCTGGAGTTCGAAGGCGGCTACCGCATTTCCGATCCGAACCGCGGCGACAGCTATCAGACTTGGAAACTAGGCGGGACGTGGGAGCCCATTGCCGGCATCCGTTTCCGCGGCGTGCGCGCCCGCGCCGTTCGCGCACCGACGCCCGGCGAGCTGACCGGCCTCGGGCAGACCTTCGGCTCGGTCGACGATCCGTGCCGCGCGGTGAATCGCAATGCCAATCCGACGCGCGCGGCCAATTGCACGGCCGATGGCGTGCCGGCGGACTATGCGCCGCCGCTGTCCGTTCAGCAGAATGTGGCCGGGACGATCGGCGGCAATCCCAATTTGGAGCCTGAACGCGCCGATACCTGGACCTATGGGTTGGTTCTCGCGCCGCAGTTCTTGCGGGGCTTTACGCTGACGGTGGATCGGTTCGACGTGAAGATCGGCGGCTTCATCAACACCGTCGGGCGCCAGGCAAAGGTCAACCTCTGCTACGACACTGCCGACCGGCAATTCTGCGACGACATCACGCGTGGCCCGCGGTCGGAGATCCCCGGCAACTGGGCGCTGACGGCGATCGACGATCAGTTGCTCAACGTCAGCGAGTTTCGGGTCAAGGGCTTCGATATCGAGGCGCGATATTCGTTCGATCCGGGGATGGCGTTGTTCAGCGGGCCAAGCCGGCTGACGCTGCAGGTCCTGTCGACGATCTATGACGAGGCTGAGCAGACTCAGCCCGACGGCAGCATCACCAAGCTGGACGGCTACGCCGGCGGCGACACCTCGAACCAGGGCTTCCTGCGCTGGCAGGCAACCGGCAACGTGATGTACAGTTCGGGGCCCTTCGACCTCACCTACAGCATGCGGTACATCCCGAAGACGGAAGCCAGCCCGTTCTTGACGGGGTTCCCCAAGATTCCCGCCGCCGACTACCACAACATACGGATGAGCTTCTCGGTCGCCGAGCAAATGCAATTCTATGCGGGCGTGAACAACCTGTTCGACCGCAAGCCTCCGATCGTTCCGGACAATACGTCGGGGTCGCAGGCGCAGAACACGATCTCGGGCTTCTACGATGTCTTTGGCCGCTCCTATTTTGTTGGGACGCGATTGACCTTCTGAGATCAACGTGCCGGCGCCGAGATGTCGCCGAGCGAACGGAGATTTGGCCTAAGAGCGGCTCGTCTGAACGAAAGACGGGCCGCTCTGACGCTGGACGGCTTTGCGCCCGCCGTCCGGTCATTCGAGTTCCCGAACTCGGACCCCAAGGGCTGCCGTTCGTTCAGGCAGTTTGGTCTGACGGCTCCGGGGCACGGACGAGGCGCCTTGCGGCGGCGGGAATACGGGCGCGGTCCGCCCCTGATGGTGTTCGCGTCGCGATTGGGTTCTACAGCGGCACGATTACCAATCCGATCCAGGACCAGCGGGCTGGCAAGGAGCCTCTTCCTTAGGGTCGCAGTCCCACCACCGGACATCGATCAACGGGAAATCGCCCACCGATCGTGGCGTGGCAGAGCGCAGGACCGGGCCAATGATCTCGTCCTGTGCGACCGAGAAGCCGTCATTGTTGAACACTCCCGCGCACGCGCCGGTGGCCAACAGGCAAAGGTTCAACTGAGCGTCGCTTGCAAAGCCCGCGCCCTGCTGATCAAGCGCCGCCCTAAGAAAATAGCCCGCATTGATAAGGTAATTGCCATCAGGATTGATCTGCCGGCCGAAGGCATAGACGTCGAGCGGTGTCATGCCGGTCGGAACCAACGAGAGCAGGTCGCGGGTGGTGATGCCGCTGAAGGCGATGTTCGTACCACTGTTCTGGACGAATATGCTGTTGCCGGCGCGCAGCGTCACACGGCCGCCTTCGATGAAACCGCGGTCATTGACCGCGCCGCCATTGTTGCGCAGCGCGTCGTCGCGGCCGGCAAATGCCGGATCAGCGGCCAATTGGGACAGCACGTCACTGCGTGCCGACCAGATATTGGCCGAGGACAGACTGATCTCACCGGCCGCGAGCCCGCCGGCATCTAACACCCTGAGGCTACCGGTGTCGGTCACGATCTGGATCCGTCCGGACGACGTGATCGAAATGCCGTTGCCAATGCCTGCGCCAGCCATGCGGACGGCGCCTTCGACCTGCACGATCGTGTTGCCCAATCCCTCGATCGAAAACCGGCCCACGCCGGTTCCGTTCGGGGTCAGCGTTGCCGAAAGATCCAGGTCGCGCAGCACGATGTCCGGCGCGCGATTGGCGGCGGTGCCGGTCGCCGAAGCCGTGATCGACAATTGCGGCGCGCGGATCCTGCCGGCTTCATCGTTGGTCAGCGTGTAGCCCGGGCCCTGCGCGGCGCCACCGACCACGGTCGGCAGCGTGCTGGGCCGCGCGGTCAGCGCCACCAATTGTGTCCCAGCACCACCCAGCCGCGCCGCCGTGCCCAGATTGATGTCTGCGGAAGTGACCCGGATTTCGGCCCCGGAGACGGCTCCGGTTATCGCAAAATTGCGTGCGGCGTCGAAGGTTAGATTGGTGCCAGTCGTACCTGTGCCGCTGATGTCCCCGGTGCTGCTGGTCAGCGCGATGGTGCCGCCAGCGCGTCCATAGCGCGGTCCCGGCGGGGTCGGGCGAGACCCCGCCGGAATGCGATCATCCCCCGACCAGAACGTGGCGGAGCATGAGCAGGGTAACCACGGCTTGAAGGGTGATCGACATCGTCCGCGGCCAGTTGAACCGGATCAGCTCGACGATGACGCCCATGTCCTTGCCGCCCTTCTCGAGCCGCGCGTGGCGCGGAATTTCCAGCAGCACGGTCACCAGAAGGCCGATGACGCCTCCGACGATGTTCGCCGCGCTCATCCAGGCCGGGACCGCGGGCCCCAGCAAAGCGAGCGGGATCGGCGTCAGAAAGGCGGCGAAGCCGGGCAGGATGACCGGCAACGGGATGTGGCGCGAATAGAAGCGGTGATAGGCGACGTAATCCGCCTCTCCCACGCGAGCGAACAGCGGATAGGTCACGATCTGGACCAGCCAGATCTGGCCCAGGACCCAGAAGATCAGCCCGGTCCAGAGCAGCAGGAAGAAATGGGAAGCGTCCATGATGTACCTTTCTTGCAATGAGGATTGGCGGGATGCCGGGCGCGGGTGACCGATCGCCCGAAGGGGCGGCCGAGACCGCATCTCGCCGATCTCCGCTCGTCGGCGACGCCCTATTGCGGCGGGTGCCCGAGCGCGTCGCTGAGCAGCTTGGGCGGCAATTTGGCCGCCAGTCGCGGCGCGAGCTCGGCTTCGAGGCCGCGCAGGCGGTCGTCGAGGGAGGTCAGGCCGAGGGTCCCGAAGACCGCTTCGTAGCGTGCTGCCTCGGGCCCGGTCAGGAATTCGATGAGCGTCACGCCGTCGATCCAGAGCTTCACGACGCGGAAAAGTCCCGTTTCCACTTCTTGCACCGGCCAGCTTTCTGCTTTTGCCGCTGCTGCGATCGTGGCGGCATCGACCGCGGCCCTGACGAGCACATGCGCGCTCCCCGGCTGAGCACCGCTGGACCGCTGGCATACCCCCAGCGGCGCGTCCGGCGTCAGGACCGAGGTGGCCGGAAGAATCTCGAGCATCGAGCCTTTGTCATCGCCCATGACGACGAACCAGGATCCATACGGGAATGGCGGACTCGGCGCCCGTATGGGACTCGCGCCGGTCAGCTCGGCAAGCATCTGCGCAACGCGCGCCGGGTGGTTCGCCCCGCATGACGCATGATGAATCATCGCGCGATCCTCATCGTGAAGCTGCTTTCGATCTAGCTGGCCAACCATCCGCGCTGGATCGCCTGAGCGACCGCCTGCATGCGCGTGCGCACGCCAAGCCGCTCGCAGATTGCAGTGACGTGATAGTCGACGGTGCGGCCGGAGATGCGCAGGATGACGCCGATATCGGCGGAGCTCTTGCCCTGGCTGATCCAGCGCAGACATTCCAGCTGCCGGTCGGTCAGCGGGAGGCCGGAGGAACTCGGCGGAGCAGGGTCCGTCCGGAGTCTCCGGGACACGGAGGGCGTCCAGGAACCGTGCGTGGATGCGAGGGCAGCGGGACGGGCTCGCAGGGCGACGTAGTTAGGCATCCTAGTTATATCATCCAGCAATTGTCGAATACGCTCCGAAGTCCGCCGGGAGCGATGGTGCAGTCGACGACCAGCGTTTGAATTAGCGGGGAATTGAGCGTGGTTTTTCGGTGGAGAACCGTGGAATTTGCTCGTCGGCCGGCTTCTCATCCGGAAATGATGGGACATCACGTCAGCGGCATGGCAGGCTTCGCCTTCGCCAATCGCGGAGAAACCGGACCGAACCATGTTGCGGATTGACGTTCTCGGTGGTCTGACCTTGCGTGCGGGGGACGAGGTTCTCGCGCTTCCGGCGTCGCGAAAGACCCGGGCGCTGCTCGCCTATCTGACCATCGGCCGCCAGGCCCAGCGCCGCGAGCATTTGTGCAACCTTCTCTGGGATGTGCCGGATGATCCCAAGGGGGCCTTGCGTTGGTCCTTGAGCAAGCTGCGCACCGCATTGAGCCCCTTCGCGCCCGCGTGCCTACAGGCGGATCGCGAGCGGGTGTGGATCGACGAGGGCCAGATCATTGTCGACCTGTTCGATCATCAGCGGCTGCTCGACCGGGCGGGAAACGGCCCGGCTGCGGTCGCCGACTTCGGCGCCGCCGCCGCCGCCCTGCGCCAGCCGCTGCTCGCCGGCCTCGATCTCCCCAACCAGAGTCAGTTCCAGGCATGGCTGACCGCGGTGCGGGACGAGGCCGAGATGACGCACCGGCGCCTGCTGATGCGGCTGGCGCTGGACGGCGACAGTTCGCCCGAGGAAGCACTGCCATGGTGCCGCGAATGGTTTGAGTGCGATCCGCTGAACGTGCGCGCCGCTTCCGCGTTGAACCGAACCCTCATCCGCCTCGGCCGTGCGCTGGATGCCAGGGCGGTCATCGAGCGCTATTCGCAGGAGGCCCGGGCCGCGGGCCTCGAGGTGGAGGAGGTCGGCCCAGGCCAGGACGACCCGGACACGCAGGCTCCGGCACCTGCCGGCTCCGGCGCCGACTTCCTCAATCGCCAGACGATCAGCTTCTGCACGACGTCCGACCGCGTGCGGATCGCGCTCGGCACGGTCGGCCGGGGCCCACCCATCGTCAAGGCCGCCAATTGGCTGAACCATCTCGAGCTGGACTGGTACAGCCCGATCTGGGCGCCGCTGTTCCGCGAGCTGGCGCGCGACTATCGCTTCATTCGGTACGACGAGCGCGGCAACGGCCTTTCGGACTGGCAGGTCGCTGACCTGAGCTTCGACGCCTTCGTGCGGGATCTGGAAACCGTCATCGACGCGACGACCTCAGGGCCCGTCCCGCTGCTCGGAATATCGCAGGGATGCGCGGTGGCGATCGAATATGCCGCACGCCATCCGCAGCGCGTGAGCCACCTGATCCTGTGGGGCGGCTATGCCGAAGGCTGGCGGATCAACGCCACGCCGGAAGTCCGCGCCGAACGCGAGGCGATCTTCACTCTGGTCCGCCAGGGATGGGGTCGGGCCGATCCCGCCTATCGGCACCTCTTTTCCGCCACCTTCATGCCCGGTGCGACCCCGGCCGAGCTCGACTGGTTCAACAACTTCCAGCGCGAGACCGTCTCGCCGGAAAACGCCGTTCGCTTCCTCGAAGTGTTCGCCGACATCGACGTGCGGCACCGGCTCGAGGATGTCCGCGCGCCGACCCTGGTGATGCACGCACGCGGCGACCAGCGCGTTCCTCTGGCGCTGGGCGGCGCGATCGCCGCGGGCATCGCCGGGGCCGAGTTCGTGGCGCTCGACAGCTACAACCACCTCCTCCTCGGCCGCGAACCGGCGTCGGCGGCCTTTGTCGGTCACATTCGCCAGTTCCTCGCCGACCACCGCTGATCGGTGATCAGCGGCCAGGATTGCCGCCGGCGGACGCGCGGTCCCAGGCGAAAGCGTAGAGGTCGGTGAACTCGGCGATCAGCCGATCACGGGCGCTGCCGACGCCGTGACCGGCCTCGGCATCGGCGCGGATCAGCACGCGGCGGCGATCCCCGAACCGCTCGAGCGCGCGCGCCGCGAACTTGGCGGACATCCACGGCGACACGCGCCGATCGTTGAGGCCGAGGGTCAGCAGCGTGTCCGGCAGGTCCCGGGCGGTTTCGAGCATCCGATAGGAATCCTGCGCGACCAGCGCCGCATAGCCTGCGGGCGTTGCCGGATCGCCCATCTCGGCGAACTGGTTGGGACCGTTGTCCGCAACCGCCAGCCGGGTCGGGTTGAGGATCGCTACCCGCGGCAGCAACGCCGAGAACAGCTCGGGCCGCATCAGGACGGCTGGCGGGACGAGCGTGCCGCCGGCGCTGGTTCCGGTCGCCGCGATCGTCCCGCGGCGCGCATAGCCCGCCTCGACCAGACGTTCGGCGCAGGCGATGAAGTCGGCATGCGCCATGGGGCGGTTCGCCGACCGGCCCGCCTCATGCCAGTCGCGCCCGCGCTCGCCGCCGCCCCGCGTTCCGCACAGGGCGAGGGCGCCCCCATGTGCGGCCCAGGGCAGGAAATAGCTTTGGTACCAGGGCGAGGTGGTCGCCTGGCCATAGGCGCCATAGCCTCCCAAAATGGTCGGGACCGTGCCCGAGCGGCGGCGCGGGGCGAGGATGATCATCGGCACCCGCTGGCCGTCGCGGCTGACCGCCTCCTCGCGGATCACCTTGATGTCGCGCGCAGCGGTCCAGGTCGCCGACTCGAGCCCGAGCGGCGACACCTTTCCGCCAATGGCGCGATGAAAGTCGGTGGCATGAGTCCAGTCGGTCAGCCCGAAGAGCAACGCAGCCCCGTCGGTACTGGTGGTGGCGGATCGAATGTCCGCCTCGCGCGACAACGGCACTTCGCGCGCCGGCGCGTTGCCGCCGGCGAGAAACAGCAGATGGACGATGCCGTCGCGCCGGCCGACGACATAGATGCCGTCGCGGGTCGCATAAACGTCGGAGAGGATGAGATCGCCGGGCGCAAGGACACGCTCCGCCGCCTCGACCCCGTTTGCACCGAAGCGCCGCCGCATCAAGGCGCCGTTCGATGCGCCCAGCGTGGACACATAGAAGATGTCCCGGCCCCGCACCGCGACGCTCAAGGCCTGCGCGTCATAGCCGACCGCTTCATGCCATTGGACGCTGGGCGCCTCGAGCGCGCTCGCCGGGGTCACCAGGGCGCGAACATCAGCGCGGGCGCCTCCCGCCATCGCCACCACGAGATCGCTTGCGATACCGCGGCCGATGCTGGGAAACTCGCTCGCCGAAACGTTGCCCGAGACATTGTGGCCGAAAACCGCTCGCCCGCCATCGGCGGCGCCCGGCTGCATCACAACGACCTGCATGCCGCGTTGCAGGTCCTCGCCGGAATAGCCGGCCATGCGGGTATAGGCGACGCGCTCGTTCGAAAGCCAGCTGACGGGGAGCTGCCCCCAGATCGGACCGAGGGCGGTGCCGCGCGGCATGCCGCTCGCCACGTCGATGAACGTCGCGTCGCCGGCTTCGCCGCCGCCGCGGGCAACATGGACCGCCACGGTCAGGCCATCCGGGGCGACGCTGTAGTTGCTGATCGCCGCCCCTTTTGGCGGCGCGAAGAGCACACGCTCGTCCCTGCCCTCGCGGACGATCAGCTTCGCTGTCTGGTCGCTGGGCTCGGCCCGGAGAAAGAAGAGCCGGTTGCCGGCCGATTGCGCCTCGCCCTGGCTCGTGCCCGCCGCGGTCGCGGCCGCGAGGAGCGCGGCGAACGCCGGGCGCTCCGGCAAGGCTTCGAGCTGCCGCCTGGCGGCGCTGCTCGACGCCTCCAGCCAGGCGAGCATCTCGCCGCGGCGTGCCGGATCCTCCATCCAGCGATAGGGATCGGAGACGGCGTCGCCGAAGACGTTCTCGGCAAAAGGCACTTTGGGAGCATGGACCTGCTGGGCGCACAGCGACGCAGGCATGGCGGTTGCCGACAGGAGAAGTGCGGCAGCGATGAAGCTACGAGTCACGATTGTCATCCTTATGTTGGAAGGCCGAATTTCGGCGGCGGCGCATGCGCCTCCCGCTCGGGAGAGCGATTGAGCGACAGGAGCTGCTCAGAGATAGGACAGCCACCAGTCGCGGCGGCGCGCCTTCACCGCGCCCCACCACCGGCAGCAGGGATAGAGTAGCAGCAGCGTCGTGCCCCAGGCGGCGAAGGTGGCCGAGATCGGGAAGTCGAGCGCCGACAGCGCGCCTGGATCGAGGAACGCCTTCCGCAGAAAGTCGAACAGCCCGTCGGTCGATCGTCCGGACAGCAGATGGGCAACGATGCTCAGGGCGTGGACCAGATAGACGTGGAGCAGATAAGCGAACAGCGGCACGGCGCCGAAGACCCGCAGGACCCGCCCCGCCGCGCCGCTCCAGCGCTCGAGCAACGGGACGATCAGGAGCATCGGGCCGAGCGTGGCGCAGACGAACAGGAGCGAGGGCGGGTATTTGGTCACGTCGAGGAAGCGCATGACCGTCGCGGCCCACGACGTCTCGGCGGCCCAGGGGCGCGGATCGCCATAGCCGTTGAGCGCCCGCAGCGTCAGGAAGGCGACGATCATCGCCGCGCCGATCAGGACCAGCGCGCGGTCGCGCTTCGCCGACAGGAAGACCGGGCCGAGGCCAAAGCCCAGCGCCATCACGCCGATCCAGGCGAGGACCGGGTAGCCGACAAAGGCGATCGGAGCGCCGCCCGCCGACCACATGCCCCCTTCGTGCAGGAACACCCAGAGCCAGCCCAGCGATCCGAATTGCTGCGGGGTCAGCGGGTCCAGCAGGTTGTGGCCCATGACGATCGCGATTCCGATGCCGAGGATGACGCGATGCGGAAGCCAGACGAACGCCGCCAGCGCCACCATCGCCCAGCCGATCGCCCAGATCACCTGCAGGAACATAAAATAGGGAAGGCTGAACGACCAGCCGAAGCTCACCACGGTCACCTCGAGTATGACCAGCCAGATGCCGCGCTTCAGCAGGAATCCGGACAGTACCGGTTTCGCCTTGCCGTTGGCGGCCTGCAGCCAGGCGGACACGCCCGTCAGAAAGACGAAGGTGGTCGCACAGAAATGCGTCACCCAGCGGGTGGCGTAGAGCAGCGCGGTGGTGCGCGCCGGATCCAGCGGATCGAAGGCAAAGCCGCTGACGTGGAAGTAATGGCGCACATGGTCGAGTACCATCAGGACGATGACCAGCCCGCGCAGGATATCGATGGCGCGCAGCCGTGTGCCCGCCGCGCGCGTCGTGGCGGACGTATTCGGCCGATACGCCGCGCCGGCGGGTTCGCCAGCGGATGCCGACTGAAGCAGGGCGAGCGGGAAGATGCGCATGCTCAGCCCGCCATCGATTGCGCGAGGTCGGCCGGCCGGTTCGCGGCGGTGCCATAGCTCAGCCGCCGCCACAGCCATTCCACCGGACCGTAAGGAAAGACCGACAGCCACAAGCGGCTGAGCAGCGCGAGGGCGAGGAAGAGGAGCAGCGCGAAGACGGTGATTCCGGTGATGCCGAACGCGCTGATGCGACCCAGGCCGTAGCCATAGAAGACCCAGCCGCCGAATGCGCCCGACAAGAGATAGTTGGTGAGCGCCATCCGCCCGGCCGGCGCGAGCACGGCTTGCAGCTGGCGCGCGCCCCGCGAAAAGAGCAGGGTCAGCGCGGCGAGATAGCCGAACGCCAAGATCGGGACGCCGGCAAAGGCAGCGGTGGCGCCTGCGGCGGCAAGCCCCTTCGCCTGAAAGCCGAGGAACGGCATCATGTTCACGGCGCTCAGGATCAGACCCGAGGGAATGCCCCACCAGGCGATCCGCCGAAGCAGCTGCCGGTGGCGCGCGGGATCGGTCAGCGCGCCGGTGCGGACCGACCAGCTGCCGAGGAGGAACAGGCCGAAGACGCTGAGATCATAGACGATCATGTGCGCGGTAGCGCTCGCGTGACGCGTCGCCCCGATCCAGATGTTCGCGCGGATCGCGTCGAGATAGGAAGCGCTCGTATAGGCGGTAAGACCATGTGCCGCACGATCGGCCGCAGTAGGCGTGAACAGGCTCGGGATCGGATGGCCGAGCACTGCCTGCGCCAGACCGTCAACGAGCGGCGGCGCCACCGTCAGCGCCAGCCCGACCTTCAGCAGGGTGGCGTTGCGCCAGCTTGCGCACAGCATCAGCAGGAAACCGAGCAGCGCGTAAGTCACCAGGATGTCGCCCCAGAAAAGGAAGATCTGGTTGACGAGACCGAACAGCAGCAGCGCCCCGAGGCGCCGCATATAGAAGCTGCGGAAATCCGCACCCTTCGCCTCGGCGCGCGTCAGCAAGATGGCGAAGCCCGCACCGAACAGAAAGGCGAAGCAGGACCGCGCCTTGCCCAGCACGAACAGCAGGTCGACGGCAGCGATGCCCATGTCCACCCCGGTCGCCGCGCCGAACACCTGGCGTCCGTTGAACATCATCACCATCGAACCGATGTTCATGACGATGATGCCCAGCAGCGCGAGGCCGCGCAGCGAATCGATATGGGTGACGCGCGTGCGCACCGGACGGTGCACGGCAGACCCGTCATCGAGCAGATTCATGTCTGTGTTGCTCCTCAAAAAGCCCGGCCGATAGGGAGGGGCCGGGTGAGGGAGCGTTTGGGAGAGCGTGTGAACCGGCGTGGAAAATGAAGACCCGGGTCTATGCGAGGCGGACCTCAAGCGACATTCTCGATCGCGCTCGCGACTTCGATCTGCTCAACCATCGCGTTCGCCAGCTCGTGCTGCACGGCCCCACTGCGATGGGGCGAACGGTCCGTCGCGCGTCGTTCCCTATGCGAAGCTCAAAGCAGAGACCGCCGACATCGCATCGATCGATTTCGGCTATGCCAAGGGACCGGTCGAAGCGAATGTCAGCCTGTTCGCCTCGCCAAACGCCTGGCCGACGATATGCCAGCCGCCCGAAATGCCGAGGCCGGCCAGAACGAGCGCGACGGCGATGTCGGGCCAGGCCGTTCCGGTGCCGAACACGCCAGCGGATCGGCCACGCGGTGGATGGGCAGCTACGCGCCCTCATTGCAGACGTTCAGCCATTCCGCGGGTAGACCCTAAAGCTGCCTTTGGTTCATTAACCGAAGAATGCGCGAGTGACGCGGTGGCGCCGAAGTTAGCCGGCCAGGTGCATAAATGCTCTTGAAGCGTTCGTCCCGTTTCCTAACTATCTTCGTACCGGGCGCCGTTGTTCGGGTCCGGCTGGACACAGAGGGCGCCGGCTCTCTCTTTCCGGCGCTACTCATGCCCAGATCGCTTCAATGGAGGATTTGGATATGAGAACCAATTTTGACTTTGCGCCTTATCGGCGCTCGACGGTCGGCTTCGACCGCTTGTTCAACCTGCTCGAAGCGGGCGCGCGCGAGGATGACGGTTATCCGCCGTTCGATATCCTCAAAGATGGTGAAGACAGCTATCGCATCACCCTCGCAGTAGCAGGCTTCCGCCCCGAGGATATCGAGGTGGTGGCTCAGCAGAACCAGCTTACCGTCACCGGCAAGCGCGCCGAGGACGACGGCAATGGCGAGTATCTGCATCGCGGCATCGCCGCGCGCGCCTTCGAACGGCGCTTCCAGCTTGCCGACTTCATCGAAGCGGGCAATGCCAGCTTCGAGAACGGCTTGCTGAACATCGCGCTGAAGCGCGTGGTGCCCGAGGCGATGAAGCCGCGCCGGATCGCGATCGGCGGCAGCAACGCTGCCAACGATCGGATCGAAGCGTCCAAGAGCAAGGATCGCGAAGCGGCTTGATTCTTGGCGTCAACCGGTTTGCCGGCGCCGTCCTTGGACGGACCGGCAGGCCATGTCCCACATCCAGCCAGAAAAGGAGATGATCATCATGGCTATTCGTGATCTCATTCCCTGGAGCCGGCAGGAAAACCGGCTTCCGGTTCCGGTCCGCCCCGAGCGCGACGGTGATTCCCATCCGCTGCTCTCGCTTCATCGCGAAGTGAACCGGCTGTTCGACGATGTCCTGCGTGGGTTCGGGACGCCGGCGTTCACCGGTCTCGATCGCGCGGTCGGCTGGCCGCATGTCGAGCTTGCCGAGACCGACAAGGAGCTGCGCATCACGGTCGAACTGCCTGGTCTCGACGAGAAAGATGTCGAGATTACCGTCGAGGACGGCGTCCTCACGCTGCGCGGCGAGAAGCGGTCCGAAATCGAGGACAAGGATCGCGGCTATTCGGAGCGCAGCTACGGCCGCTTCGAACGGCGCATCGGCCTTCCCAAGGGCATCGATCGCGACAAGGCGAACGCGACCTTCCGGAACGGGGTGCTCACTGTGACATTACCCAGGACTGAAATCGCCAACGAAAATGTCCGGCGCATTCCGGTCAATGGCAAGGCGGCATGACGACGGTTTGGCCCGGAACGCGGGTTCCGGGCCATTCGCCAAAGAGGGGATCATGTCGGACCGGCACGGTTAGGCGTCGTCGTGCTGAGCGGCGCCTGATCGCGCATGCGTTGATCAACCCGCGGTCAGAGCTTGCCGACCCGGAGGAGCCGCTTAGCCCGACATTGGCTGTAGCGATCGATGCGAGGCACGGTCGAGGGCGTTCAGCACGCGATCGATCACGCCGGCATTGCTCACCGTCTTGGGAAGCTCGCGCCGCGCGAATTGCTGCAGACGATCCACGTCGCGCTGCGGCAACGCGAGCTCGACCGGAATCCTCGCAATGTCTTCGACCTTTCTCCCTTGAACGTTCTTCCCCGACGCGAGGAAATGATCGAGCAGGCGCTTGCGGTCGGCAAAGGTCCAGCCCAATGCTTCGAGCTCGACCGGCGTCAGCGCGAGGAGGGCGAGCGCGAACTCCATGATGTCGTCGAATGGGAGCACAATATGCACCATTCGGCCGCCGCGCTCGCGCCACCGCTGACGAAGCGATCGCTTCATTGGATCGAGATGACCCCGTCGACCGCGCGCCACTCCGCCGGCCTGATGAGCTGGTTGTGAGCAACGCGGACGGAATGCAGCGCGGCCTCGATTTCCCGGTGCCAGTGATCGAGGAAGGCGAACAGCACCGGAAAATCCGGAGCCAGATCATAGTCCTGCCACACGAACAGCTGGAGCAGCGAGGGTGCGTCGGGGCGGTGATAGTGGATCTCCGCCATCGTCAGGCCATAGCCGTCGAGCTGAGCGATGAATGCGCGATCGCTCATTGCAGCGGCGTTCCCGCGCCTGCGTCTTCATCAAGCGCGCGCATGGCCTCGAGGACGTCGTCGATCGGAACGGCACGGTTCGCGCCAGGCGGCTTGCGCAACGCTGGATGATCCTCGACCGCCGAACGATCGGATGCCCAGGATGCAAGGATGGCGCGCTTGACTTCCGGCTCCAGGCTCGGATGGCGCGCTACGTCGAAGGGGTGTGAAAAACGCGAAAATGGCTGCGACATGACCGGCCTCCTTTCCTTGTGTCGCTCCTTTCTCGTCGGTGCGGATCCAAGTCCGCAGGAGGAATTTTGTTGCGGCTGCCGGCCCCGTCAAGAGGGCTCGTGCATCCGGGTTGGCACTGCTGCAGCCTGAGTGCTAAATTTTTTCTGCGGCCCTCTTGAACGCCAAAAATCGCTTTCCTAGCTCGGCGCCGCCTCACGTTCGAAACGGACGAGAGGGCTATCACATCCTGTTTTGCATCTGGAGGTTATGCATGCATTTCCGCCCCTTGCACGACCGTGTGGTCGTCCGCCGCATCGAGGCCGAGGAGAAGACCTCGGGCGGCATCATCATCCCTGACACCGCCAAGGAAAAGCCGCAGGAAGGCGAGGTCGTCGCCGTCGGTCCGGGCAACCGGGACGACAGCGGCACGCTGGTGGAATTGTCGGTCAAGGCCGGCGACCGGATCCTGTTCGGCAAATGGTCGGGCACCGAGGTCAAGATCGACGGCGAGGACCTGCTCATCATGAAGGAGAGCGACATCCTCGGCGTGATCGAGACGATCGCCGAACTCAAGCAGGCGGCGTGATCGCCTGAACCCCTCAAACTCTCAGGAAGGACACGGAAAGGAGTTGGCCAAGATGGCTGCCAAGGAAGTGAAATTTGCGTCGGACGCGCGTGACCGCATGCTGCGCGGCGTGGATACGCTTGCGAATGCAGTGAAGGTGACGCTGGGGCCCAAGGGCCGCAACGTCGTGATCGACAAGAGCTTCGGCGCGCCGCGCATCACCAAGGACGGCGTCACCGTCGCCAAGGAGATCGAGCTCGCCGACAAGTTCGAGAATATGGGCGCGCAGATGCTGCGCGAGGTCGCCTCGAAGCAGAACGACAAGGCGGGTGACGGTACCACCACCGCGACCGTTCTCGCCCAGGCGATCGTCCGCGAGGGCTCGAAGGCGGTCGCCGCCGGCATGAACCCGATGGACGTCAAGCGCGGCATCGATCTGGCCGTTAGCGCCGTGGTCAAGGACCTCGAAAGCCATGCGAAGAAGGTCGGCGCCAATAGCGAGATCGCCCAGGTCGCGACGATCTCCGCCAATGGCGACGCCGAAGTCGGACGGATCCTCGCAGAGGCGATGGAGAAGGTTGGCAACGAGGGCGTGATCACGGTCGAGGAAGCCAAGAGCCTCGAGACCGAACTCGAGACGGTCGACGGCATGCAGTTCGACCGCGGCTACCTCAGCCCGTACTTCATCACCAACCCCGAGAAGCTCCGCGTCGAGCTGGATGATCCGTACATCCTGATTCACGAGAAGAAGCTTTCGAACCTGCAGGCGCTGGTACCGTTGCTCGAAAAGGTGGTGCAGTCGGGCCGCCCGCTCCTCATTATTGCCGAGGATGTCGAGGGCGAGGCGCTGGCGACGCTGGTCGTCAACAAGCTGCGCGGCGGGCTCAAGGTCGCAGCGGTCAAGGCGCCGGGCTTCGGCGACCGCCGCAAGGCGATGCTCGAGGACATCGCGATCCTGACCGGCGGCAACGTCGTGAGCGAAGAGCTCGGCACCAAGCTTGAGAACGTCACCGTATCGATGCTCGGCCGCGCCAAGAAGGTCACGATCGACAAGGACAACACGACGATCGTCGACGGCGTCGGCGCCAAGTCGGACATCGACGGCCGCGTCGCGCAGATCCGCCAGCAGGTCGAAACCACCACCTCCGACTATGATCGCGAGAAGCTGCAGGAACGGCTGGCCAAGCTCGCCGGTGGTGTCGCGGTGATCCGCGTCGGCGGGGCGACCGAGGTCGAGGTCAAGGAGAAGAAGGACCGTGTCGACGATGCGCTCCACGCGACCCGTGCCGCGGTCGAAGAGGGCATCCTTCCCGGTGGCGGCATCGCCTTGCTGCGTGCGCTTCCGGCGCTCGACGGCCTCAAAGCCGCCAATGACGACCAGCAGTCGGGCATCGACATCGTGCGGCGGGCGCTGCGCGCGCCGACGCGCCAGATCGCCGAGAATGCCGGCGAGGACGGTGCCTGGATCGTCGGCAAGCTGCTCGAGAGCCAGGACTATAACTGGGGCTTCAACGCCGCGACCGGCGAATATCAGGACCTGGTCAAGGCGGGCGTGATCGATCCTGCCAAGGTCGTGCGCACCGCGCTCCAGGACGCGGCCTCGGTCGCCTCGCTGCTGATCACCACCGAAGCGCTCGTCGCCGAGCTGCCCAAGGACGAGAAGGCAGCGCCGATGCCGGCGATGGACTATTGATTGACCTCAGGGGAGCCCGAGATCGGGCTCCCCTTTTTTCCGGTCTTCCGGCAGTGCCCACCGTCTTTCAGGGATATCGCGCGATCGCGTCGGGCTGGTCGCACTGGATGCCCGTTTTGGGCCTTGGTTTCCTCTGGGTTCGACCGCTTGCCCTGGGCAGCGCCGGCATCATCCTGGCGAGCGTCGTGCTTGCCGGCTGCGTCCTGGTAGCTGTCCATCATGCCGAGGTCGTCGCGCACCGGGTCGGCGAGCCGTTCGGCACGCTGATCCTCGCCGTCGCGGTGACGATCATTGAAGCCTCGCTAATCTTGTCGATGATGCTGAGTGGCTCGGCTAACCCTGCCTTGCCGCGCGACACGGTGTTTGCCGCGATCATGCTCATCCTCAACGGGCTGGTCGGGGCGTGCCTGCTGGTCGGTGGGGTGCGTCATCGCGAGCAGCGCTTCGTGCTCGAGGGTGTCAACGCCGCGCTGTGCGTGCTGGCGGCGATGGCGACGCTGGTCTTGGTGCTGCCGAGCTTCACCGTCGGTGCGGCCCTTCCCGGCTATTCGCGATCCCAGCTGGCTTTCATCGCCTTGGTCTCGACGACCCTCTACGCGACCTTTGTCTTCGTGCAGACCATCCGCCATCGAGACTATTTTCTGCCGGAGGGCACCGGCGACCTGCATTCGGACGCGCACGCCGTTCCTCCCTCCAACCGGCGGGCGGCGCGATCGCTCGCGCTTCTCCTGATCGCCCTGGTCAGCGTCATTCTTCTGGCGAAGACGTTGTCGCACCCGCTTGAAGCGGCGGTCGCGACGGCCGCTTTGCCGCGCGCGCTGGTCGGCATGGTGATCGCAGCCCTGGTCCTGATGCCGGAGAGCCTCGCCGCGCTCCGAGCCGCGCGGCGCAATCGTCTTCAGACGAGCCTCAATCTCGCCTTGGGATCGGCCCTCGCGACGATCGGCCTTACCATTCCCACGGTCGCCGTCGCGGCGCTGATCATGGATTGGCCGCTCTCGCTGGGCCTCGATGCGAAGGGTATCACACTGCTCGCGCTGTCCCTGATCGTGGCGGTACTATCCTTTGGAACCGGACGGACGACAATCCTGCAGGGCGCTGTTCATCTGGTCGTCCTCGCCGCGTATGTCTTCGCCATGATCGTCCCTTGAGGAATGGAGCAGGAATGATCCCAGCCAACCAGAAGGCGACCGGGTTTGCTCGCGAGCGGCGGCTAGGCGCCCGCACAGCGGTTATTCGCCGCTTGCATCGACTATCCCGAAAGCGGCTCGTCGTTTCCGGCGCATAGCGTTCGGGGCCCTGTTCTCATCTGGCGGGCATGCGGCGCAACAGGATCTCGACGCGTCGCTGCTCAGAATTCGCCCGCCACCCCGACGCGCACCGCGGTGTTCCTGCCACCCCCATAGGCGAAGCCGGCAGTGAGCGCGACGGGATCCTCGACATTGAGCCGATGCGCGATGCCGCCGCCCACTGCCTGCTCGCCGCGATAGGTCGCGCCGTTGAGAACGTAACTGGTCCGGCCCGGCTCCGACGGAATCGGCGCCGTTCCAATTGCTACAGCGGTGGCGATGCCCTGGCGCATCTCGCGCCGGTCTACGCGCATCTGGCGGTCGAGCTGGGCCAGCGTTCCTGGCCCGAAGTCGGACAGCGCGAGATTGCCCGAAGCGTCGGACGTGACATAGCGTACGTCTCCCGACTGCGCCGCCCGGCTCGCTGTCGAGCCGATGCCGGGCATACTGTAGGTCGACACGCTGGTGCCGAGCGCAACTTGACCCGCGCGGCTCGCCACCGCGCCCTCGCCGATCGCGACGCTGCCGGCCGCCCACGCCCTGGCGCCGTAACCAATGGCTACAGCCGATTGACCGTTCGCGACGCTGTCGGCGCCGATGGCTACGGCGCCGGTCCCAGTAGCGCGGTTGTCGGCGCCGAGCGCTACTGCGCCACGACCGGTCGCGACATTGGGATCACCGATCGCCACCGCTCCGGCGCCCGAGGCGCGATTGCCATAGCCGATCGCAACTGCTGCGCCGTTCTCGGCAATCGCGCCGCTGCCAAGGGCGACCGCATTGTCGCCGCTGGCGGCGGCGCCGCTGCCCAGCGCCATGGCATTTGCGCCGGTCGCGACCGGCTTGGCACCCGTCATGCCATTCATCGCCATATAGTCGGTGCGGGCGAGCGCTTGGTCGGCGGCGGTCTGCGCTGCCAAGGCGCTGTCGCGTGCGCTTTCGGCGACCGCCTGTGCGAGTTGGGCGCTGGTCTGCGCCGCGTCGGCGCGTACCTGCGCGTGGTCTGCGCGCAGGCGCGCATAGTCCGCGGTGGCCTGCGCGGTGGCCGCATTGACCAGCGCCGCATCGGCCACCGCCTTGGTCACCTGGTTGCCCGCCACGGCCTGCTGGGCAAGCGAGTGCGCGGTATCGGCACGCGTCTGCGCGGCCACGGCTTCCTGTCGCGCCGTATTCGCCGTAGACTGGGCGGTCGCGGCTTCGGCGCGAGCTGTCTCGGCGGTGGTCTGTGCAGTGGCAGCGTTGGCGAGCGCCGTACTTGCCGTTGACTGCGCGCTAGCGGCCTCGGCACGGGCGAGGTCCGCGGTCCCTTGCGCCGATGCGGCGTTGGCGAGCGCCGTATTTGCCGTTGACTGCGCGTTAGCGGCCTCGGCACGGGCGAGGTCCGCGGTTCCTTGCGCCGATGCGGCGTTGGCGAGTGCCGTACTCGCCGTTGACTGCGCGCTAGCGGCCTCACTGCGGGCGAGGTCCGCGGTTCCTTGCGCCGATGCGGCGTTGGCGACTGCCGTATTCGCCGAGTTCTGCGCTGTTGCAGCGTTGGCAAGCGCCGTGTTCGCGGTGCCTTGGGCCGTCGCAGCGTGCGCCAGCGCGCTGCTGCCCGTCGCCTGCGCCGCCGCCGCTGCCGTCACTGCGCCATTGGCCGTCGCCTGCGCCGCCGCCGCCTCGCTGCGCGCAATGTCGGCCGTGGCCTGTGCCGCGCTCACATTCTGGTTGGTCGCATGGAGCTGGTCGCCATTCACTGCATCGGTACTGCCGGCGCTCACGCTTCCCGCCGCGACATGGACGATCTTGCGCTGCTGGAGCGCGCTGCCGACCGACACGACATAGTCGGCGTCCGCCACCGACCCCGCCCCAAGCGCGATCGAGCCGATCCCGCCGGCGTTCGCGCTCCGCCCGAAAGCGAGCGCATCTGCTGCACTCGCTACGGCGCGCGAGCCGAACGCTACCGAGTCGACGCCGGTCGCAGCGGTGAATTCGCCAGGGTCGAGTTGTGCGTCATTGTCGAGATCGACCCAGCCGCCGACGGCGATGGCATTGGTCTGGCTCGCGCGGGACCAGAGCCCGATTGCAACCGAATTGTTACCCTCTGCCGAGGCGTTGGCGCCCAGGCCGACCGCGCCGGCGGCGCTTCGCGCGGCTGCGCCGACGGCGGTCGACAATCCACCGTTTGCCAGCGCGCCCGAGCCGACGCTGGTCGAGCGATCGCCATACGCCGAAGCCCAGCCACCCAGCGCCGTCGTATAGGCGTCGGCGGCATAAGCGAGGCTGCCAACCGCGGTCGCCAGCGTATCACTCGCCGCGGCGGAGGCGCCGAGCGCCGTCGAATTGGCGCCGGACGCGGTGGTGAGCGCACCCAACACCGTACTGCTTTCCCCGTTCGCCTGCGTGCGAAAGCCGATCGACGTCGAATAGCGCTGGCCGGCCTGGGCCGCACCGCCGACCGCGACGCCGGTGTCGCTCGCTAGGCCCATCTCGGTTGCGGAGATCGAACCATCGCCGTTGAAGTCCACTCCTCCGCCGATCGCCACCGATCCCGCGGCGCCGCTGCCCGCCCGTCGTCCGATCGCGATCCCGCCATTGCTCGAGGCCTCGAGCCCGATCGCGATCCCCGTACCGCTTGTCGCGCGGGCGAGATGACCAAGGGCCATGCTGTTGGCCGACGATGCAAGCGCGTCCGCGCCGAGCGAGATCGCATGGGCCGCGGATGCCTGCGACGTGCCGATGGCAATGGCGTAGTCCGCATTTGCCTGGGAGTTCGAACCCAGCGCCACACTATAAAGGCGATCCGCCGTCGCGAAGGCGCCCAAGGCGGCTGCATTTTCCCCGCTGCCATTGGAGAATTCACCGACCGAGACGGCACTCCACCCCGTTGCCGAGGCGTGATCGCCGATCGCTACTGCCAGATTGTCCGCGACCGTATCGCGGCCGATCGCGATTCCGAAATTGTTGATGGCGCGCGCGTTGTTTCCGATTGCGATGGTCTGCGACGAGAGCGCCTGCGCACGGACTCCGAGCGCAATCGCGCTCTGGCCGGCCGCGGTGGTCGTTTCACCGGGATCGATGACGCCGTCGCTGTCGAGATCCCGCCAGCCGCCGATTGCAATGGCGCCGTTACCTCCTGCATCCGCGGAGCTGCCGATCGCGACCCCCGAGATCCCCGCCGACGCGTCGTCGCCCATCGCGGTTCCGTTTGCGGTTGCCTGCGCACCCGAGCCGCACGCAAGTGCCCCATTGCCAGCCGCCGAAGGCGCAGGGCTGGGCGCTGGCGTGGTCGTGCACGTCTCTTGGGCCAGCGCCGGGGTCGCCAGCGCAAGCGCCGTCGCCAACGCCGCGCCAGCGACCGAAGTCCGCATCATGCAACAAGCCTTTCGGCCGGCCAGCCGCTCGTTGATCATGTCGTTCCCCCTCTTCCTTACCGCATCCCGACACCATGTGCCGCACGGCCGTCCAATTCCCGGCGGCAGGCCGATGAGACGTCCCGCACCATCGAAACAGGGTTCAACCCGTTTCGATGGTGCAGCAATCTGATAATGCGGGCACGACGACGCGGAGGAGTCCAAAAGTTGCATGTTAGGGTAGAAGCCGAGCCGATCCCGCCGGTCACGGTCTTCGAGGCGCGCACCGACGCCTTTCTCTCCGATCGCCGGCTTTCTGCGGCCACCGCGACCTATTGCAGCGAGATGATTGCGCTCGACGGCGGGGATTGGCCCATGGTCAAGCTGTTCAACCAGTTCGGGCGCTACATGGTCAGCTTCCTGCTCATTCATCACTACCAGGCCTGGCGCCATCATGGCGGTCCGCCGCCGACGCTCCGCCTGCTACAGTCCAGCAGCAGCCTCAGCCCGCGCCAGACCGCGAGCGTGGTCGCGGGGCTACGCGCCGGATCGTTGCTTGCGCCCGGTACCGTGGACGGTCAGCGCGCCCGGATCCTGGCTCCTGCCCCGCCGCTCACCGCGGCGATCGCAAGCTCGGCGCTCGCCTTTCTCCGCGTGGCTGACACGATCGAGGCGCCGGTGCGCCCGCGCGCGCCGATGTTCGAGGCCGATCCCGCGCTCCAGAACGAACTGATCTATCGCTCCGCCGCTTTCGTGTTCGCGCATGGCAGCCTGCTCGATCCGCACCCCGGCGTGAACCATTTCACGATCAAGGATTGCGGCTACATCGTGCTTACGGCAGTGATGGCGGCGGCGCTTGCGCCAAAGGCGGATGCGCCATCGCTTTCCTGCCGCAGTCTGGCACGTCAATGCCGGGTCTCGCGCTCGCACATCGGCAATCTGATGGCGCATGCCGAGCGAGAGCGCTGGTTCGCGACCGATGGTCTTGGCCGGCTGGCCTGGGTCGATGAAGGATTTCTGGAGAGCTTTAAAGTATGGACCGCGAGGCAGATGGCGCATCACGCGGTTCTCGCCGACTTTATTCTAGCCGAGTGAGCCGAAGATCCGCGCCGCAAGCCGCCGAAAATTGCTGTAAGCGCAGCGGCTACCAAAGATTCCTACTAGAAACTAATCTAGAGCGAAGCCGCACCTCAAAATCATCCATAGAAATTTCGACGGCTTGGCGAAACGATTTGGCGACGCACTTGTTGGTTCGCCGGAGGTGCCGATGGGCAAGGATCGCATTGTCGCTGTCGGCTTCCTCACGGATGCCGATCTCAGGCTGTTGGGAGAGCGCTTTGACCGCTATTTCCCGGTCGAGCAAGAAGACGTATTCGCCGACCTGATCGCCGAGCTCGACAAGGTTGAAGCAATTCCCTTTGAAAAAGGTGTGAGCATTCAGCGCAAATCAGACCGATGACGCCATTCAGACGATTGACTGATCGTCAGCCGCGCGTCTCGTCACATGGTTATCGGGAAAGTCGCCTTGGCCACAAACTGGCGGCCTTCAACGCGACGTTCGATCTGGCCCCCAGAGGCCTGAACGATCCTGTCAATGAGATTGAGGCCCTGGCCACCGTCACGAGCTTGACCGAACATGGTTTCCTCTCGCCAGATGAGCTCGAGACCATCGTCAGCAATGCGCCCGCTCACCTGCACCGGGGCGCCATGTTTTAGCGCGCCGTACTTCAAGCTGTTGGTAGCGAGCTCGCCAAAGGCCAGCGCAATCGTCTGCATCAGCCGGTCATCCAGCTCCACTTCAGGCAGCGAACCAATCTCGAGGTGCCCGTAAACATCCCCGAGCAGCGTCATGATCTGGCTGAATGTCTTTTTGGTGGTCGGGTCGAGTATCAGCTCCTGGACCCGGCCAAGCTGTGCAAACCGGGATGAAACCTCGCCGGCAAAATCCTGGAGCTCGGATTTGCCACGCGCGGCCATATGCACGAGCGCGGATGCGATGGTCATGGCATTGCGCAAACGATGCCGCATCTCGGCGCTCACAGCCTCAGCCCGCTCGCGCTCCTGGACTTCGGCGGTCATATCTCTGGCGATCACCAGCAAATGCTCGACCGCTTGGTTCGACCGAACCGGCGTGACCGTCACATCCCACCAGCTGGGCTTGCTCCCGATCACGCGTGAGGCAGTGAACCGCGCGACTTTCCCCGAGCGCGCCTCGTCGGCCGCTCGCTCGACCACTGGGCGCGCTTCGGCCGGCCAGCGCTCGACCCAATTCAAACCGAGAAGCTCGGACGGAGTGCGAAGCTCCATGGCAATCGCCCCGCGCTCATTCACATATCGGATCGTGCCGTCGCGATCGAGAAGCTTGATGCAGTCATGAGTCTGATCGAGCACGATGGCGAGCAGCGCGCTGGCATCCTCAAATGCACTAAGTGTATCCGTCGAAACCATCGCCGCCTCCGCATTCGGCGCAGTGTGCATTGAACTGGGCTGGTTGCAAAGAAATCCGAAGGGCGACCAATTGATTACAACCGACGCCGACCGTTCGCCGGTTATACCATGGCGACTGCATACCCTGCGTTTATGGGTTTACGTCCTAGATCCATGAATGACTGCCTTGGGGTCGTGAGCTGCCGCTTGGTGGATCTGGCCTCGCTTACGGCATGCGGCCCTATTTCGGCTGTTCAGCCATCTCGCAACAAATCCTGGAAGTCGTCATTCAGGGGATGATCCGGCGGTAACTATCGGCCAGGCCAAAGAGGTCAGCGACGAACAATTCGCGGATTAGGCCGTTGACGCGCAGGGCTCTACCAGGACTAGCGGCGTTTTGAGTACGGCGGCCACGCCATCGGCCCGGCTTCTATGGCGGCATCAGACGACCGACAACTCGGTATGCGTGATCGAGACCGTCGTTCCAGGATACCCACCCTCGGTCTCAACGGCAGCGTCAAGTTGGTTGGCGAGTGCCTCGACGATGCTGGTGCCGAGGCCCGGTCTTGCCGCCGCCAACGCTTCGGCCGTTCCAACGCCATTATCGCTGACCGACAGGGTCCAATCCGGTCCATGCGCGTGATAATCGACGAGGATCTTACCACTGCGGTCGCCCGGGAAAGCGTGCTTGAGCGCATTGATCACAAGCTCGGTGACGATCAGTCCGAGGCTGACGGAGATGTCTGCATTCACGCTGCTGTGATCGGCGGTCACCGCGATAGCGATCCGATCATGATCGTGGATCATTGATGCACCAAGGCTCGCGCAGAGCTGGCTGAAATAGCCGCGGAGTTCCACATCCCCCAATCGCGACGCCGCCAATTGCTGCTGGAGGGTGGCGATCGACATCACCCGGTGATGCGCGTCGTGGAGATGGCCCCGCACCTCCTCGGACTGCACCCGCCGCGCACTCTGCATCAGCACACTGGCGATGATCTGAAGGCTATTGGCGACGCGATGCTGAAGCTCCTGAAGCAGGATCGCCTTCTCACGCAGCAGGTCGTCCTTCAGCTTTGCGCTGATCCGCGCCTCGGTGACATCGCAGATCGTCAGGAGCAGGCGGACCTGCTGGGCATCACCATAGTCGAGCTTCCGGGCATTGAGGACGAGGCGGCGTGGCGCGGCGTCGCCCTTGAGATCCATCTCATAGGCTTCAATCCTGGCGAGATCCGAAAGGGTGGCGCCGAGTAGCGAGCGGAGTTGCGGCACGTCCCACTCGCTCGCGCCGAGCTCGAACAGCGGGCGCCCGGCCACATTTTCCGGCTTGAGCGCGAAGGCGCGATAGAAGGAGTCGCTGGCGGCAATGACGGCGAGGTTGCCGTCGAGCAGCAGCGCAGGCGCATCGGAGGAGGCGAGGATCGCCAGCGCCAGGCTGTGCGCGACGTCGGGATGAGCAATTCGATGCATGATAATGGCCCCTTCCGGGGAAACCGGGAAGCTCGCGGGAATGAAAGCTGGTCCGGGCAGTCGCGAGCCGGTCGTAGGTCGGCGATATCGACTCGCTGCCGCACTATAGCATGGTCGGCGCGCCGACCCAGCGTCTATTCGACGCTAGCCGCAGTCGGGGTCGATCGGGTCCGGGCGGCGGCTGACGTGGGGTTTAGGCAGCGCGTGTTCGTGCCCACAACTACGTGATTGCTATGCGCCCAAAATCGGTCGTTCGTGCTAAATTTGTCGTCCTGCGAAAGCGGCCATTTCTCAGCTGCCCATCGCGTCGCATTCTGATGCTGCGGGATGGCCCGCCCAGCGAGGCGGGGCTTAACGACCCGATTAGTCCGCCCAGCCAATTGCCTGACAGGCCAGGCCTGTGTGGCGCGAGGTGCTTATTATCCACCCCAAGCCCTATCGAGCAGAATCGTTACTCCTCGAATTACCGCGATTGACTTGCATTAGCAATGTGGGTAGCCCGTGCTGAAAGCAAGGGGTTCGCATGTTCCGTAGTTTTCTGTTCCGCTCGGTGAGCGTGAGCGCGCTCGCGCTGTTGCCGGTTTCGGCCCGGGCGCAGGTTGCAGATCCGCAGGCACAGGACGAGATCGTCGTCACAGGCGAAAAGGCCGAGCGTTCGCTTCAGGAGACAGTGAGCTCGGTCGCGGTGACCACCGCGCGCCGGATCGACGAAGAGAACATCCAGACCGTTCAGGAGATCTACCAGCGCACCGCCAACATGGCGGAGACCTATGGCGCTTCGGGCTTCACCATCCGCGGCATCGCCGACCGGGGGATCGCCGCGGGCGGCGACGCACCGCTGGCGACGGTCTATGTCGACGGCACCGCGCTTCCCAGGGAAATCCTCTCCGCCGCGCCGACCGACAGCTGGGACGTGCAGCAGGTCGAGATTTTCCGCGGGCCGCAATCGACGCTGCAGGGCCTCAACGCCCTCGCCGGCGCCGTGGTGATCCGCACGCGCGATCCCGGCATGGACTGGGACATCCGCGCTCGCGCCAGCGTGTCCGAATATTCGACGACCCAGTTCGCGATCGCCGCGGGCGGGCCGATCGTGCCGGGCGAACTCGCCTTCCGCGTCTCCGCCGACAAGCGCGATTCGGACGGCTTCGTCCGCAACATCACCCGCGACGTCCCCGAAGCGCCGGTCGACACGCTCAACATCCGCGGCAAGCTGCTATGGACTCCGTCGGCGCTGCCCGGCTTCGAGGCGCGGGCGGGCTATACCCGTTTCGAGGGCGATGGCGCCTATATGTTCGCCTATACCGAGACGGACCGGCCCAACTTCTGGGAAGACCGCGTCAACGCGTCGGACTTTCCCAACGCCAGTTCGGTGCGTGCCGACATAGGCAATCTCGAACTCAGCTACGAGATCGCCAGCGGCCTCTCGCTGACCAGCGTCAGCAACTACAGCGAAGTGGCGATGCGCCGCTCCTATGACGGCGACGACGGTCCCGAGAGCATCGGCTATGGCGAGAATCCGGCCGACTACCAGACATGGTCGCAGGAACTGCGGCTCAACTACAAGAGCGGGCCGCTGAGCGGGCTGCTCGGCCTGTTCTATTACAACCGCGATCAGCATTCGCGGACCGCGAGCCGGACTCTGGTACCCACGCCGGGCAGCACGATCACCGCGCTGTTGATGGGCAACGGACTCGATGCCGCCACTGCGGGGTTCGTCTCCAATCTCTATGTGACCGCGTTGCCGGCGATCCCGGTGCAATATTCCTCCGACTTCCCGATGCAGGTCGAGACCTGGGCGGTGTTCGGCGACGGCAAAGTGGCGCTAACCGACCGGCTCTCGCTCCTCGGCGGCTTCCGCTACGACCGCGAGACCAATCACGTGCAGGTGACCCAGAACGCCGAATTCGCGGGCACCTTTCCCGATCCGGCGGCCTTCGGGCCGGTCGGCTCGCCGCTCTATCTGGCGGTTACGGGAATCAACATGGGCGTGCAGGGGCTGGTCAACCAGGCCTCGGGCGCGACGCCGCCGGCCAAACGCACCTTCGAGGCATTCCTGCCCAAGGCGGGTATCGAGATGCAATGGACCGACGATGTCTCGACCGCCTTCGTCGTCCAGCGTGGTTATCGCTCGGGCGGCACGACCGCCAACACCGCACGCTCCCAGGCCTTTGCCTATGATCCCGAATATACCTGGAACTACGAGCTGTCCTTCCGCTCGCAATGGCTCGACGGTCGCCTGACGCTCAACGCCAACGCCTTCTATGTCGACTGGAAGGACCAGCAGACCTCAGCGAATTTCGGACTCAACCTCTACGACTATCACACGGTCAACGCCGGCAAGTCGCATCTCTACGGTTTCGAGATCGAAGCCAGCCACCGCGTCAACCGCGCATTCGACTGGTATGCCTCGCTCGGCCATGTGCGGACCAAATTCGACGAGTTCACCACCGATGTCGGCACCGTCACCGATCTGAGCGGGATCGAATTCCCCTATACACCGCGCTGGACGCTGTCGGGCGGCGCCAATTTCCGCTTCGCCGACGGGTTCGCTTTCAACCTCAACACCAGCCATCGCAGTGCGGTGTTCACCGACGCGGTCAAGCCACAGGATGGCTCGCGCGTCGGCGCGCGTACGCTGGTCAATGCGCGGCTGGGCTACACGCAGGACAAGTGGGGCGTGTCGGTGTTCGTCAGCAACCTGCTCGACGAGCGATACATGCAATATGACGTGACCGCCCAGCGTGGCATCGCGGTGCTCGGCGCGCCGCGCGTGGTCGGCGCGGCGCTGGATCTGCGGCTTTGAGCGGCGGTGCCTTTCTGCTGGCCGCCGGCGGATTGCTCGCCGGCGGGCTCGTTGCAGGCTGGCTGTTGCGCAAGGCGTGGCAGGCGCGGATCGAGGCTCGCCGGCCGTGGTTGTGGGGCGGCTGGGCGCTGCTGCTCGCGACGATGCTGTGGCCGGCTTGGGTGCTGGGGTCCGCGCGCGGGCCGTTCATCGCGGTGATGCTGATCGCGGTCGGCGTGCTGGTAGTCGTCGCCACAGGCATCCAGGTGCGTGCGGCGCGTGCAGGCCGTGCGAACGGCAATGACAGTCTCGCGCCCGAGCCGTCCGAGCGCCCCTCGACGGCATGGCGCGGCGTGCTGCGCTGGCTGCTCGCGGGACCGATCGGGATGATCGCAGCGATGGCGGTGGGCATCGCCTATGCCGCCTTCGCGCCGGGTGAGCCGCAGACGCGGCTGGTGATCGGGGGGCTGATCGTGCCTGTCGCCTGGGGCGGCGCGATGGCGTGGACGCTGGCCGACAACCGGATCCTGCGCGCAACCGCCGTGTTGGTCGGGACCGTGATACTGGGCTTCGGTTCGGCGATGCTGAGGGGGTTCGTATGAACGTGGAACCGGCAAAACCCGCGCGTCCGATGCGCAAGCCGATCTGGCCGAAGGTCCCGTCCGAGTTCGTCCGCGCCGTGCTCAAGGGGCATAGCTCGCTGGGCCTCGCCTTCGCGGCGCTCATCTATCTCGTCTGCCTCACGGGCACGATCGCGGTATTCTCGCACGAATTCGAGCGCTGGGAGAATCCATCCGCGCCGCGGCTGGAGACGGCATCGCCTGAAGCCGTGCAGGCTGGCTATACGGCTGCGCTCGATGCCACCGGCAAGGGCGTCGAGCATGTCTTTATCACCATGCCGGACGCGGATCTTCCCCGGCTGACGGTGACCACCGATGTCGGAGGCCACTACCGAAGCTGGGCGGCGGACGAGCGCGGGACGATCGTCGAGGCATCATCGCCCTGGACCGAATTCCTCACCCGGCTGCACATTAACCTGCATCTGCCGCGTACGATCGGCATCTTTCTCGTCGGGCTGATCGGCGTCGCATTGCTCTCATCGCTGATCTCTGGGCTGCTCGCGCATCCGCGCATCTTCCGTGACGCCTTCCACCTCCGGCTCGGCGGCTCGCGACGGCTGCAGGAAGCGGATCTGCACAACCGGCTGGGCATCTGGGCGCTGCCGTTTCACATCACGGTGTCGCTCACCGGTGCGCTGCTCGGCCTAACCACGATCATCGTCGGCGCGCTTGGCTTCGCGATGTTCCAGGGTGACGTCAATAAGGTCTACGCGCTGTTCGTGCCGCCACATCCCGTGGACAATCCCGCGCCCGCGCCGCCGCTCGATTTGAGGCCGATGTTCGCGCAGGTCGCGAAGCTGACCGACGGCCGGGTCGCCTATGTCTTCATGGAGCACCCGACCGAGATGGGCGGCGCCGCGTTGTTCAACGTCGAGGACGGATCGAACCGACTGTCGCACACCGACGCCTATACCTTCGATCGCAACGCCAAACTCTATTTCTCGAAAAAGGCCGAGGCCAACAATGTCGGCGAGCAGATCCTCGGCTCCCTGGGGGTTCTGCATTTCGGCTGGTTCGGCGGCAGCGTCGTCAAGATCGCTTATGGCCTCCTGGGCCTCGGTCTCACGTATCTGGCGGCGAGCGGTGTGACGATCTGGCTCGCCCGGCGGCGCGACAAGGGACGGTCGGCACCGGGCTGGGAGCGCGTGTGGACCGCGGTGGTATGGGGCCAGCCGGTCGCACTGGTCGCGGCAGCCGGCGTGACTTTGGTCGGGATCGGCGTAAGCATGTCGCTGGCGTTGGCGATCTGGGGCGGCGTCACGGTCGCGGCGCTGGTTGCCGCCGCGCTGCTGCCCGCTGCACCGCTGTCGCGCTTGGGCAAGATTGCAACCGTGGGCCTGTTGATAGCCCTTGCGCTTGCACACATGGTGTTGCGGGGCGGCGAGGATCCGATCGCCTGGACAGTCAATGCCGTCCTGATCGGGCTGGGCCTTGTGCTGCTCTGGTTTGCGCGCAGCGCAGGCCGCGCTGCTGCGGTCTGATATTGAACACTGGGTTCAACCGCACACCAAGCTTAGCACGCCAGGTTTAGCTTTGTACGCGCTATGCTTGGCCGCACCCTGGCTTGCTCGTCATCGCCGAGCTTGCGCTCGAAATCACTAGGTCTGCTTCCCGGTTGGACAGACTAGAAGCGGAAAGCCAGCAACCGGCCCAGACGGCGTCAGAATGCGAACGGCGGTATTCCCGATTTCGCGGCGCAAAGCGGTCGGCGCGCTAACCTCCATATGCCCCGGGGTCGCGCGTTGGGAAACAGACTCCGAAGCGGATCGGTGGAAATGGTAGCAACGCAACTTGCACTCACCCGCAAAGCGCTTGCACTACCTTGCCCGCGGGTTCGACGGCGATCGTGACGCGATTTTCTCGGAAATCGTGCGTGACCGCGTCGCCGGGTGCGATCCGCCGGATCAGCTCCGCGCCCGTAACCTTCCTGACCTGAGCGTCTTCGGGTGCGGCCTGCCCGACCAGCATCGACGCCGCCTCGGGGCGGCACACATGCGTGGCCCGGCTCTCCTGAGTGTTCGTCGTGCATGCCCCGGCGATTGCGGCGGCACCAATGAGCGTGGAAACCATCATTTTCATCCGCGTGATCCTCCTCGACCGATAGTATCGTGGCCAACCTGAACGTAGACGAAGCAGGTTTATCGATCCCGTTCACATCAACTAGGAGAAGATGCACCACGCGGATTCCTGACGGGATCGCCGATTGGCACCGGTTTGGGATTGATTCCCGGCGGTCGGCTATGGTGCCGCCAGCCGACCAGGACTATTCTTGCGGCCTGGATCGAGATTAGGATGCTAGGGCGTTCATAATCTCCCGCAGCGCATGGCGGCGGCGTGGCGGGTATCGACACGCTGACCGGCGCCGCTGATGGTGCCCGCTTGATCGACTGGCTGAACGGCAGTCCGCTTTCATGTCCCGGGAACTCGAGAGCTGCCAGTCAGCTAACGGCCCAATTTGCGTCATCCCCAGATTGCGCCTTCGCTACTTTTGAGACATAGTCTCGTACATGGAACGGAGCGCTGGCAGCCGTTCTGTGGGATCATCCTGCCAGGCATAAACACGTCCGCTCGTCATGGCCGGACGGCCGCTGCTGAGCAGTGGGCATCGCTTGCATCATCCGCCTCTTTGAGCGGCGGACCGCCGGCATGCAGGCAAAACCATGACGATCGATACAGTGAACGACATCTACGCACGCGAAGTCGTGATGGCGCGCGTCGGCCATCTCATCCGACGCAAACAGTATGAGATCGAACGGATCGCGCGCATCCTGCGCGGCTGCTTCGATCCCGATCAGGTGCTGGCGCCCGAGCCAGGGCGCATCACACGCATTCTGCTGATCGGTCCCTATGCGCGGCGCGGCTGGTATGAGGACAAGCACACGCTCCAGTTTTCGGACTACGAGCTGTGGGTCATCGTCAACCATCCGCTGTTCACTGAAGAGCGCTGCTGGTGCCGTGCGCGCAACATCATCGAGCGCGAGCTTGGCAATCGCTGTGCAGTCGATCTGAACATCCTGTCCAAGGCGGATGTCAGAGCTGCGCGGGCCGAGCGCGACCACTTCATCCTCGACCGGATTGAGGCCGGGATCACGCTCTACCGAGCTTCACGCGACGCGCCACTTAACGCGCGTGAAGCATCGCCGCGGAGGTAGGAACATGCGACTCTCTGCCCTGCAGATTCGCGCACGGATCGCGTATTGGCGAAGCATCGACCGCAGTGGCCTCGACAGGGAGCGCCGGGATATTCAACCGGCACGCTTGGAGCGCCTGCGGGCAGCGTTCGCGAGCATGCCGGCACCGACCCGCGACATCTTCGCGATGCACCGATTCGACGATCTTCCATATGATCGCATCGCGGTTCGTCTCGGGATCGAAGTCGATGAGGTCGAGGCGCATATCGCCGCTGCCCTCATCCATCTGTGTCGTGCACTGGACGACAATCGTTGACCGCATCGCCTTCAGCATCGGAAGCGAATGCCCGCTTGCCGCGTCGATGCCATAGCGCCAGCGCTTGCTCACGCTCCTCGCTTCGCAACTTGGCCGCGACCGAGATGAACGCGCCATAGAGCGTGGCGCGATCGTCGCCGGTCAGCTCGACCAAACCGGCCTTCACGACGAGGCCGCCGAGTTCGATCAACTGGCGCGTGCGCTCGCGGCGCTTCACGACCCAGACTCGCGTGTCATGACGCGCGATCCGTGCGGCCAAACGGTAGTGAGCCGCTTGCGTCCGGCGGAGCGCTGCGCGCCCGGCTTTGAGGGCCGCGCGCAGCGCTCCGCCGCGCCGGGCGAAAGAAGGCCGCACCACGCTCGCGCCACCCCTCCTTCGTCGCGTCGTCCTTGGTGGCAACGGCCTCAAGCAGTGCGCCAGCGAGCTGATCGGCGTCCAGCGCATCAGCGCCGGTGGCGACGACCAGTTCGCCGAACTGGCGGACCTGGCGTTCCTTGAGTTGCTTTGCCTTGTCAGCGAGTGTCTTCAGTTCCGAATCGAAGTCGCGGGGCTTGCGCATCACAGTCTCCATTGCCGGGTGATGCGGACATGATAATAGAGTGACGATCGCAATGCTGTAGGATCGCCGAGACAGTCTGAAACTGCTCGGTCCCTCACAGGAATTTTTCGTGTGAGGGCGCGCTTATACGTCGTGCCGACGTGCGCTCAGCGTAGTAACTGGTAGATCGCCATGGCGATCTACCATTTCTCCGCCAAGATCATCTCCCGTGCCAATGGATCATCGGCACTGGCGTCCGCCGCCTATCGCTCGGCATCGCGGCTCTATGACGAGCGGCTTGAACGGCATCACAACTTCTCGAACAAGGCAGGCGTCGTCCATTCCGAAGTGCTGCTGCCAGAAGGCGCGCCCGAGCGTCTCGCTGATCGGGGAAAACTCTGGAACACTGTCGAGGTGGCCGAGCTGCGCAAGGACGCGCAGCTTGCACGTGAGATCGAGTTCGCGATTCCGCGCGAACTGGACCAGGCCGAGGGCGTTCGGCTGGCTCGCGAGTTTGTCGAGCGCGAGTTCGTGGCGCGAGGCATGATCGCCGATCTCAACGTGCACTGGGATGTCGGCGCCGATGGCGAGGCCAAGCCGCACGCGCATGTGATGCTGACCCTTCGCGATGTCGATGAGGAAGGATTTGGCAAGAAGAACCGCGACTGGAATCGCACCGATCTTCTGGAGGAATGGCGCGAGCGCTGGGCAGAGCACGTCAATGCACGCCTGGCCGAACTGGATATCGATGCGCGTATCGATCATCGGTCCCTGGAAGCGCAAGGCATCGACCTCGATCCGCAGAACAAGATCGGCCCGGCGGCCGCCCGAATGGGGCGTCAAGGGCTCGCTTCGGAGCGGCTTGAAGAACATCACGCGATCGCGCGCGCCAATGGCAAGAAGCTGCTCGCGAATCCGGCGCCCGCAATCGACGCGATCACCCGCACCCAGGCGACCTTCACGACCCGCGATCTGGCGATGTTCGTACACCGCCACAGCGAAGGGAAGGACCAATTCGACCGCGTGATTGCGGCGGTGCGTGCATCACCGGAACTGATCGCGCTTGGCAGGGACGGACGCGGCCAGGATCGCTTCACCAGCCGCGACATGATCGAGACCGAGAAACGGCTCGAGCGTGCTACCGTCCGGCTGGAAGCGGTCCGCCGTCACGGCGTGGACGAGCAGCACCGCAAGCTCGCGCTCGTGCGTGCAGAGATGCGCGGGCTGGTGTTGTCGAGCGAGCAGCGCAGCGCCTTCGACCATGTCACCAAAGGCCAGGGGCTTGGCGTGGTCATCGGCTATGCCGGAACCGGCAAGTCGGCGATGCTCGGCGTCGCGCGCGAGGCCTGGGAGAGCGGAGGCTATTTGGTCCGCGGTGTAGCGCTATCCGGCATTGCCGCCGAGAATCTGGAGAGTGGCTCGGGCATCGCTTCACGCACCATCGCCAGCATGGAGCATCAATGGGCGGAAGGCCGCGAGTTGCTCACCAACCGCGATGTGCTGGTGATAGACGAAGCCGGCATGATCGGCACGCGCCAGATGGAACGCGTGCTTACCGAAGCCGAAAAGCGCGGCGCCAAGGTGGTGCTGGTCGGCGATCCGGAACAGCTCCAGGCGATCGAGGCCGGCGCTGCGTTCCGTGCGACCGCCGAGCGGCATGGCAGTATCGAGATCACCGAGATCCGCCGCCAGCGCGAGGATTGGCAGCGTGACGCCACGCGCTACCTCGCGACGGAGCGAACAGTGGAAGCGATCAGCGCCTATAGTCGGCACGATCGCATCCATGTTGCCGATACGCGTGAGCATGCACGCGCCGACCTGATCGACCGATGGGATCGGGATCGTTTGGAGGCGCCCGGCGCCTCGCGGATCATCCTCACGCACACTAATGACGAGGTGCGCGAGCTGAATACCTCCGCACGCGACAGGCTGCGCGCCAACGGCGAGCTCGGCGAGGATGTGATGATCTCGACCGAGCGGGGACAGCGTGAATTCGCGCCCGGAGACCGGGTGATGTTCCTGCGCAATGAGCGCAGCCTTGGCGTGAAGAACGGGACGCTTGGGCAAGTGCAGTCTCTCACTCAGGCGCGCATGGCGGTGCTGCTCGACGACGGGCGCTCGATCGCGTTCGATGTCAAGGATTACGCGAACGTTGATCACGGGTACGCCGCGACGGTGCACAAGGCGCAAGGTGTGACAGTCGATCGCGTCCATGTGCTGGCGACGCCAGGGCTCGATCGTCATGCCGCTTACGTAGCGTTGTCACGCCACCGCGACAGCGTCGATCTCCACTATGGTCGCGACGATTTTGCCGACGGACATGCGTTGACCCGGACACTGTCGCGCGAGCGCGGCAAGGACATGGCATCGGACTATCTGGCCACCGAGCCGGCGCAGGAGCGGCGGGCACCACACGACCGGTTCGCGGGGTTGAAGCTGCGCGTGACACCCGATGCTCCGGAGTTGAGCCCATTCGAGCGGGCGGTGGTGCGCGTTGCACGCTCGGTCGCCGACATCGTACGCGTGCGGACGGAAGGATATGCGGAGCTGTCGCACCAGCGTGCCGCGCTCGATAAGGCGGTCGCTGAAATGGAGGCGTTACGCCCCGGTGTTAAGCGCGACCTGCAGAACGTGTTCAACGCCGATCGCACGACGATCGATGAGGCTGCGAGCGGGCGGCCACAACGGACGATCCGGGCTATGATGTTGGAGGCGGAGGTGCGGGCCGATCCAGCCAGGCG
This sequence comes from Sphingomonas sp. BT-65, assembly GCF_026107375.2. Classification (NCBI taxonomy): domain Bacteria; kingdom Pseudomonadati; phylum Pseudomonadota; class Alphaproteobacteria; order Sphingomonadales; family Sphingomonadaceae; genus Sphingomonas; species Sphingomonas sp. BT-65. The sequence continues at coordinate 619,825 of NZ_JAPCIA010000002.1, read as the reverse complement.
CGCCGACCAGTTCGTTGCGCGCTGGAGCAAGCTGCAGAAGCAGTCTGACCGCGCCTATGCGGTGGGCGACATGGCGGGCCGCAAAGCCATCCAAAGCGAGATGGCGGGAATGGCGAAGAGCCTCGAACGAGACCCGCAGATGGAATCGATCCTCGCAGGCCGCAAGGCGCAGCTCGGGATCACGATTGACACCGGTCGCAGGCTTGGAGCGGAACTGGCGTTCAATCACGGAATCGACTTCGGGCGAGGACGTGGGCTTGGGCGCTGAAGTGGTGTCGGCTTTGCGCCCCAACATGCGCCGTTCCGCGCCATCCTCACGGTCCCCGGAACCTGTCGTATGTTCATGATAAGGTCGACGTTGAGCAAACGGCCGCGCAAGGCCTTTCCAGTCAATCCGCATTACCTCCACGCTAAGTCCGGTCAGGTGCTGGCCGCGTGAAGCGGCTGATCGTGCCCAGAATGATCGGACGCGGTGATTTCGGTTACGCCGAGCCGTCCGCACCAGCGAGCCTGCCTCGCTTTCCGCGTAAAGGATCTTGTGCCGTTGCTGGCGCGGTAGGTTTTACCGGCTTCCAACGCTATCGATCGGAGATTCGAAGCCGTTCGCTTAAACCGTCCGGCAGTCTACGGCGCTCCCAGCCCGAATCCGGCAGGGTATAATGGCTGGGCGCTGTCATCCGGTACGCCGGGCTTCTGCGCTTCCACCGCCGCCATCGATGAAGGCAGCTCGAAGGGTAGCCTGCCCATCGCCTTGGCCTGACCAGTGATCACGTCCATTAGTGCGGCATCAGTCGCGCCGAAATTGACGAGGAGCACATTCGCGAGTTCCTTGACGCGGTTCAATATCGCGGGACGATCCAGATAGACCGAGACGATCGCCGGCACTTTGGCGGCCGCCACCGTCCTTAGAATCTCGAAATCCTTGTCGCCATCGCGATAGTCCAGCCTGCCCTCGTGCTGCATCCGTCCGAACACGAAATATGGATGCAGCATCTCGAAGGGCGCCGCCATGCGCAGGATCGCAACCTCCGCCTCGGCCGGCGTCGGCACCGGCGTAAAGCCGGCCGCCCGTACCGCTTCAGTGGCCATGCCGTGGACAAAGACTTTCATGCCCGGCTTGAACGGCAGAGCTCCATTATTCTGCAGTAGCACCTGGCTCGCGCGTTGTGCGGCATCGCCCGCCTTCTGGAATTCTGGATTGCCCGCGATGCGAACAGCCGCCTCGGCATCGACGAACGGATTGTCGAACAGACCTTGGCGGAACTTCGCGATCATCACGCGGCGCACCGATTGATCTAGCCGTGCCTCGCTGATCCGGCCCGCCCTGACCGCGTCGAGGATCTTCTCCGGTTGGTCGACTCCGCCGAACTGGTCGATGCCCGCTTCAACGCCCTTGGCGAAGCGCTCGCTCTCGGTGAGATGTTCGACGCCCCACGGCATGCCAAGGTCACCGAAACCCTGCGGCCTGTCCTTGGTCGGTCGCTGGCAGATCTCGTCGCAGTCGCGCGTGATCAACCAATCCGAGACGATGATACCGTCGAACCCGTGATTGCCGCGCAGCACATCGGTGAGCAGTTCCTTCGAGAAGCCTACCGCGACCTGCTCGGTCCGCTTGCCGCCGAGCTTCAGATCCTTGAGGATCGGGTAAGTCGGCATCACCCCTGCCACCTTGGCGTCGAACGCGCCTTTGAATGCGGCGACATGCTCATCGAACGCGGCCTCATCGAGTACCGCGAAGCGGCCATAATGGTTGTGCCCGTCCCAGCCCTCGGGCTGCGCGCCATAGCCGACCCAGTGCTTGACCACGGTGAGCACGCCATCGGCCATGAGCCCGTCGGCGCCGCCCTGAAAGCCCTCGACATAGGCGCCGACGAGCGGAGCGACGCGCTTGGCGTTGGAGCCGAATGTACCCGTCGCACGGCTCCAGCGCGGCTCGGTCGCGAGGTCCGCCTGGGGCGACAGCGCCATGTGAATGCCCACCGCGCGATACTCCTGGCGTGCAATATCGCTGAAGCGCTTCACGATCGCCGCTTCGCCGATCGCGCCGAAGCCGAGCGGGTCGGGCCATTGCGAGAAGCCCCTGGATTCGGCGGTTGCGCCGAGGACATATTGAAAATGGTTGCGCGGATCGGTGCTAATCGTCACCGGGATGCCGAGCCGCGTTCCCTCGGCCAACCGCTGGATCGCGTTCGACTGCTCGGCCATCGACTTCGGATCGAGCGATAGGCGCGTGATGAAGCTGGTGATCTTCTTGCCGGCGATCATGCCTCTGGCGCGATCGAGGTCATAGCCTAGATTTGACGCCCCTGTCGCTCCGGCGAAACCGCCGAGGCCCGGAAGGGTCCCGTGCATCATCGTGCCGGCCTTTTCCTCCAGCGTCATCTGCCGGACGAGATCGTCGGCGCGTTGTTCGGGGCTGAGGCGCGAATCCTCATAGGGATCGAGCCCCCCCGAGCGATTGAGGTCACGGAACTGCTTTCCATCGACCGTCAGCTCCGGGATGCGATTTCCAGGTGCCACGGTTTGCGCGAGCGTTGATGTCGGCAACCCGAGTGCAATGCTGGCGAGAAGGGTCGTTGCACGCATCATGTTGGTTGCTCCTCCACATTGTCGGCGATCTTTTGCGCTACCTCGGGGAAGTCGCCACCGGCCTTCGGATCAGCGAGCCTGGGGTGGTGATGCCGTCGAGCAGTCCTGCCTCGGTCGGCTCGTGAACGCGCTTGACCCGGCAGCAAGATTGGAGCCGCGATAGGAAACCAGTGCAGATGCCCACGGATCGTCACGCCTGCCCTCTCCCCATTATTTCGTTCGCTACGGCCGGAGGCGTTAGGTGTCCGGCATGCGCAGAATACGGAAAGCTTCCGATTTCGGGGTTAAAACGTCAATGGAAATCTTCGTTTATCTTCGTATCGCACCATGGAACGCAACGTGTCCCTGCCGCCCAACTGGGTCGCCACGCCTCGCTCCTCGGGAATTGACAGGATCAGCCCGAAGGGCCACTCCTTCGGATGAAGATATACGAAAAAATACGAAGAGAGGTGTCGAATGGCAAAACGCGTTCGGTTGACGATAGCGGCTGTCCTGCTGGCGGGCGGCGCATGGACTGGCGCCCTGGCGCAGACGAACGAAATGCCGGGCAAGGCCGTGCCTCAATATCTCGAGACGCCCCCCGGACAGAAGCCGCGCGTGGTGATCACAGCCGACCCCGAGCTCGACGATTCGAATTCGCTGGTGCGCTATCTGCTCTACGCCACCGACTTCCGTACCGAGGGGCTGATCTATGCCAGCAGCCAATTCCATTGGACGGGCGACGGCAAGGGAACGAAGCTGAGCGTGCCGGGGCGCGAATATAATCGCTTCGGCGTCAATCTCTGCCCCTGCACTTCGTGGCGCTGGGATCCGGGTGAGCGCTTCATCGACGAAGCCGTCGAGCGCTATGCCGAGGCATATCCCAATCTGAAGGTCCACAATCCGGACTATCCGGCCCCGGGCGATCTCAAGTCGAAGATTCGCTGGGGGAATGTCCAATTCGATGGCGATATGGAGAAGGACACGCCGGGATCGGACCTGATCAAGGCGCTGCTGCTCGACCCAGAGGAGGCGCCGATCTACCTGCACGCCTGGGGCGGACAGAGCACGATCGCGCGCGCGCTCAAGTCGATCGAGGAGCAGTACAAGGGCACACCGCAATGGGCGGCGATCCGCACCAAGGTCATCCGCAAGGCGGTGATCCACCCCTCGGGCGATCAGGACGACACTTATGCCAAATACATCCAGCCCAATTGGCCTGAGATCCGCTATCGCCAGCAGGCGGGCGGCGTCGGCATCAGCTATAATTCGCAGGAGCGAGTGAGCCTCGAGGACGCCGTATATCTGGGAGCGGCCTGGATCGCGGAGAATGTGCGGAACAAGGGGCCGCTTGGCGCTTTCATCCGCGTCTGGGGCGACGGCAAACAGATGGTGAAGGGCGACCGGTTCGACTATTTCGGCATCGCCGGAAAGTCGGGCGAGGAGCTGAGGAAGGAGGGCTATATCGTCTGGACGCCGCCGCGCCCGAAGGGCGACTATCTCGGCGAAGGCGATACCGGAACCTTCTTCAACCTGCTCGACAACGGCCTTCGCGGTTATCGCGGCGACAGCTTCGGCGGCTGGGGCGGCTATGCGCGCAGCGGTCCTGCAGGCGGCGGCTTCGCGGGCTTCGGCGAGGCGCTGGCGGGGATCGAGGCCGATGCCGCCAATCCCGGCGCGCGAGGGGCGATCACGCGCGCGCCCACGCATCCGTTCTTCGCGCCCGCCCAGCGCGACTGGGCAGCGCGGTTCAAATGGGCGGTGACGTCGGACTATGCCGGCGCGAACCACAATCCCCGGATCGAGTTGGCGGGGCCGAACATACGCACCGCAAAACCGGGTCAGCGCGTCGCGTTGTCGGCGAAGATCTCCGATCCGGACGGCAATGCTGTCGCGCTCAAATGGTGGGTGTGGAAGGAGGCTGGGAGCTACAAGGGAGCGGCCGGTCTCAAGCCCGTCGGCGCGGATGCAACCCTGCTGGTTCCGCTCGATGCCAGGCCGGGCGACACGATCCAGGTGATCGCGGAGGCGACTGACGATGGCACGCCGGCGCTGACGCGATACGAGAAGATCGTCGTCACCGTGGGTAGCTGAGACGGCGGCGCGGCGGGACCAACGCCCCGCCGTCCATTCTCTAGGCCGCGATCTCCGAGGCGACGTTGATCAGCGCGCAAAAGGCGGGCACCTCGAGGCTCGCACGCCCTGCCAGCACACCGTCGACCTCGGCGGCGAGCAGGATTGCGGGGGCACTTTGCGGGTCGACCGCGCCGCCGTAGAGCAGCCGAACCGCTACCCCGGCCTCGCCATGCAGCGCGCCCAGCGTACCTCGAATGACCTGGTGCATGGCCGCGACCTGCTCCGGTGTCGCGGCGGTTGGAGCGCCGATGCACCATACCGGTTCATAAGCGATCGCCAGGCCGCCTGCGATCGGCCCGCCGGCCGCTGCACGGATCTGAGCTGCCACCGTCTCTTTGCCCGTTCCAGCGTTGCGCTGTTCCGCGGTCTCGCCGACGCAGAGGACGACATCTAGCCCATGGCGCCACGCCGCGTCGACCTTTGCGCGGATGACCGCGCCGGTCTCGCCATGGCCGACACGCCGCTCGCTATGACCAACGAGTGTGAAGCAGGCACCTGCCTCGCGCAGCATCGCGGCGGAAATCGAGCCGGTATAGGCACCGGCATCGGCGAAATGCACGTCCTGCCCGCCGATCGTGATGTTGCGGGCACCAATGGCTGCGAGGCCAACCAGTGTCGCAGGAAGCGCCATCCAGACCTCGGCCGAGGCGGTGGCGGCATGACTTTCGATCGCGTTGAGCTCGGCGAGCTTCTTCCGGCAGCCGTTCATTTTCCAGTTGCCGACGATCAGGGGGCGCGCCGCCATGGATTGGCCACTCCGTTGCTTGTGTGAAGAGCCAGGGGCGCGGCCCGGGACCGCCCCGCCCCGGCTGGTCAAGCCTGCATCAATTTGCGCAGGTCCGATTGAGGATCGTTAACGATCCGGCTCTGCACGTCGAAGACCATCGTCTGGCGCTTTGTGAGATCGTAGCGCGGCCAGGCGGGAATCGCGGGCGACTGCGGATCGCCGGTCTTCGCGAACGCCACCCAGGCGGCGTGCATCTGGGCCGACATGCGCGCCGGATCGGCGCCGGGGCCGACAAAGCTGCGAACATTCTCGTAGGTTCCGAAAACATAGGAAAGTTCGGTGGCATGACCCGCCTTCATCGCGCCGCCGAAGGTAGGGATCTCGCGGTCCATCCGGTACATCCAAACCGGCGCGGGCTGCTTCAGCTTGCGCTCTGCAAGAATGACCGAATCGATCCAGAACATCCGGTTGCCGTTCATCGCGGTGACCAGCTCGCCGGGGGTGTAACCGGGATAGGCGGCGCGCAGCGCGGCGGCCATCCTGCTGCCTTGCTTGGGATAGCGCGCACGAACGCGCTGCTCAAAGCCCGCATCGGTCTCGGCGGCGAGCGTCTTGTCGCCAAGCGCGAACATCGTGCCCTCGTCCTTGTTGGTACCGATGATGAGCGGAATGTCCGCGGCCATCGTCGGCGCCTCGGGCATGAAGGGACCGCGAGGAAGGGATTTGCCGTCGATGCTCGGCGTGAAGTCGCCGATGAGGAAGCCGTCCTTCTTGAGATGGATGACCTTGTCGGTGGCGGCCTTCTGGCAGGCGAAGATCGTCTGCGTATCGATCGCCGCCAGCGCGGTGACATCCCCCGGCTTGACGCCGAGCGTCTCGGTCAGCGCCCCGCCGAGCGCCAGGGCATAGGCGCGAGGCGTGGCGTCGAGGGCGGCGCCGCTCTGAATGATCGCCTTGTGGTAGAGGCCTTTGGCGGGCGGCATGCCGAGGAGCAGCGAGACCTTCGCCCCCCCGCCGCTCTCGCCGAAGATGGTGACGTTGTCGGGATCGCCGCCGAACAGCGCGATGTTCGCCTTCACCCATTCGAGCGCTGCGACGATGTCGAGCATGCCGGCGATGCCCGACGACGCATAGTCCGGACCCCAGCTGTCGGGTAGCTGGGTATAGCCGAACACGTTGAGCCGGTGATTGAGCGACACCAGCACGATACCGCTGCGTGCGAAATGGTCGCCCCAATAGGTTGGTCGGCTGCTGGCTCCGCTTGAAAAGGCGCCGCCGTGCAGCCACACCATCACCGGCTTGCGGCCTTCGAGATTGTTCGTCCACACGTTGAGAAACAGGCAGTCCTCGCTGCGCTTCTCGTCGAACGGGGCGTCGGGCTGGCCGGGACTCTGCATCGCTGCGTTGCCAAACCGGTCGGCGTCGACCACCTCCGTCCATTTCTGCAACGGCTGGGGCGGACGGAAGCGCAGCGGCCCGACCGGCGCCGCCGCATAGCGAAGCCCCTTGAACGACTGGACGAGTCCCCATTCGAAGCGGCCGCGGACCGGCCCGTTCGTCGTGTTCACGACTGCCGTGGCGGCGCCCACGTCGCGGGCGAGAACGCGACTCGCCGACAATGCGGTCAGCGCGGCGACTGAGCTTATCAGGCTGCGGCGCGTAATCCGGAACTGCTTCTCCATGAATTTCCCCTCCAGAGGCAGGCGGTCGATTGCCGCTTGGAACTTTCGATATGAAGAAAATCGAAAGTAGTCAATTGCAATGCGTAAGTCTTCGAGCTATTACGAAGGATGCCGGAGGGTCGTGAAGCCTCCCGGATCCGCAGCAAAAATGCGCGGAATCGCGATTAGAAGGAGGGGAAAAAGATGAAAGTTTTCGCATATCGGCGTCTTGCATTCGCTTCGGCGAGCGCGCTCGCACTGGTGCTCGCATGCGCCCCTGCCCAAGCGCAGACCGACGGCCAGCAGAGCCTTCCCGAGACCGAGGCGCAGGAAGCGGGGGGCGAAGGCGAGATCGTGGTGACCGGGACGCTGCTTCGCGGCATCGCACCCGTCGGCACCAACGTCGTCAGCATCTCCGAGGCCGATGTCGTTGCGACCGGCGCCCAGTCGTCAAATGACCTGCTCGCCACTATTCCCCAGATCAGCAACTTCAATACCATCCCGAACGGCGGTGCCAATTTCGGCCAGCCCATCGTGCAGACCAATCTGCGCAACCTCGGCGCGTCGGGCGGCACGACAACGCTGACACTTGTGAACGGTCATCGCATCGTTGGCTCGGGCATTTTGCAGACCTATGTCGACCCGCAGATCATCCCGCCCGGCATCATCCAGCGCGTCGAGGTCATCCCCGACGGGGGATCGTCGATCTATGGGTCGGACGCGATCGGCGGCGTCATCAACTTCATCACGCGCAAGCGCTTCGATGGAATCGAGGCCAACGCGCGCTATGGCTTCGCTGACGGATATGACAGCATCGACGCGAATATCACGGTCGGCAAGGACTGGGGCTCGGGATCGCTTTTCGTGTCCTATGCCTATGCCTGGCACAATGACGTTCTGGGCATCGAGCGGGATTTCGTCACGCAGAACCACACCGGTTTTGGCGGACGGGACAATCGCAGCTTCTCCTGCACGCCCGGCAATATCCGGATCGGCGGGGGTGCCGGCACCTTCTATCCGATGCCCGGCTTTTCCGGCGCGCCGAATCGCTGCGATACGTCCGACTATGTTGCCATCTATCCGCGCGAGACCCGCCATGCGGTCTTAGCCACGCTCGATCAGCAGCTGAACGACAGCATCTCGACAAACATCACCGCCTATTTCTCGCGGCGTGACACACTGACCGCGGAAGCGACGCTGACGGGCAGCGGGCCGATCAACAGCTCGAATCCCTATTTCCGGCCGGGGCCGGCCGGCCAGACCAGCTATGATGTCTTCTTCGATTTCGGGCCGGTGTTCGGCATCGGCCGGAGCAGCCCGCAACGGTTCGACTCCTGGGGCGTGACGCCGACCTTCGAGGCTGATCTCGGCGGCGGCTGGCATCTGCGCGGGCTGGCGAATTACGGGCGCAGCTACAACGAAACCAATCAGGGCGGCGTCAACCAGGGCAATGTCTTCGCGGCGCTGGCGGGAACGACCACCGCGACGGCGCTGAATCCCTATAATGTGGCACAGACCAATCCGGCGGTTCTTGCCGGCATCCTCGACTATCGGGACCGTGCGATCGCTACCCAGGAGCTTGCCGAAGCGCGGCTGGTCGCCGACGGGCGGCTCTTCACGCTGCCGGCCGGCGATGTCCGCCTGGCGGTGGGCGCCGAATATCATTTCGAGAAGATCGCGGCGAATGTCTCGTTCGGCGCGATCTCCAATCCCTTCCGGAACTCCGCACTCGCCACGCGAAACGTCAAATCGGTGTTCGGCGAAATCTTCGTGCCGGTCTTCGAGATGCTCGATCTCACCGGCTCGGTCCGCTACGACCATTATGACGATGTCGGGGGCACCACCAATCCCAAGATCGGCTTCAATTTCAAGCCGGTGGAGGGTATCACGATTCGCGGCAACTACGGTACGTCCTTCCACGCGCCGAGTCTTGCCGACACGGTCGGCGCCGTCGATGCGCGCATCTCCCAGTCCACCAACTTTGGCTATTCGGCCGGACGGCCGGTCATCTGGATTTCCGGCGGCAGCTCGACCCTCCGGCCTGAAACCGCCAAGACCTGGTCGGTCGGTGCAGACGTCAAGCCGTCCTTCTTCCCCTCGCTGACGCTCAGTGCGACCTACTACAATATCGATTTCACCGACATCATCAGCGTCAACGCGGGTGGTTTCTTCGGAACGGCCTTCTACGCCGATCCCGAGAACGCTCCATTCTTCATCCTCAATCCGACCATCGCGCAGGTGAACGCATTCTCTGGCGGGCTGGCGCCGGACAACTTCCCGTCGCTCGAGTCGCTCTATGCCAATTCGGGCGTGCCTTATTCGGTGCTTGACCTGCGGCGCTACAATCGCGGGAGGCTGAAGCAGGACGGCATCGACTTCAACGCCGTGCTGAACCAGCGCACCGATTTCGGCTCGATCAACGCCAGCTTCGGCGGCACCTACACGCTGAGTCGCAAGTCGAGCCCGGCGAACAACGGCGTCTATGTCGATCAGCTGGCGAACGGCACGATCAGCCGCTTCAACTTCATCGCGGCGCTTGGCGCGACCGTTGGTCCGGTTACCGGACGGGCTCAGCTCAACCACCGTGGCGGTCTCCCGGTGCTGTTCGATGCGACGCAGACGCACGTCAATGCCTTCGACACCGTCGACCTCTACTTCGCCCTCGATCTGGGCAAGATCGCACTGATGAAATCGGCGATGCTCACGCTAAACGTCGACAATCTGTTCGATAAGGATCCACCCTTCCGGACCTCGGGCACGGGCTTCGCGAACGGCTCGACGCTCGGCCGCCTGATATCGGTCGGAATCCGTACCAAGTTCTGACCAATCCATCCCCACTCGCCCGCCGACGTTCTAGCGTCGGCGGGTAATTTTCTCCCGGAAGAGAGGGTGACGAATATGAGCAAGCGCATGAAGCAGATGGGACGGAAACTGATACTCGCGGGCGCGGCGCTGCTCGCCACGACGAGTTGGAGCGCGCAGGCTGCGGCGAGCGAGAAATCCCGCGTTCTCGTGCTCACCGATATCGGCAACGAACCCGACGATTCCGAGAGCTTCGTCCGCTTCCTGCTCTATGCCAACCAGTTCGACGTCGAGGGGCTTGTCGCGACCACTTCGACTTGGCAGCGCAAGCGCGTCCAGCCGCAACTGCTGCGCGAGCGGATCGACGCTTATGCCAAGGTACTGTCGAACCTGCGGCGCCACGCCGAGGGCTATCCGGATGCGTCGGCGCTCCATGCTGTGGTCCTCGAAGGCTCGCCGCTCTACGGCATGGCGGGCGTGGGCGAAGGCAGGGATACCGCTGCCTCGCGGCGGATCATCGAGGTGGTGGATCGGCCCGATCCGCGTCCCGTCTACATCCCGGTCTGGGGCGGCGCAGCGGATCTGGCCCAGGCGCTGTGGAGCGTCCGCGCGACGCGCACGCCCGAGCAGGTGCAGGCGTTCGTCGCCAAGCTGCGCGTCTATTCCATCTCCGACCAGGACGACGCCGGCCCTTGGGCGCGGCGCAATTTTCCCGAGCTCTTCTGGATCGCCAGCGTCCATGGCTGGGGCCAATATGGGATGGCGGCATGGACCGGCATCTCGGGAGACCTCATGGCGCCGGGCAAATGGCCCGCGGCCGAGACGGTGACCAACGAATGGCTCGCGCAGCACATCCGCCGCGGTCCCCTGGGGATGATGTACCCGCCGCACGCCTTCATCATGGAAGGCGACACGCCGTCGTTCCTTGGCCTGATCGCCAACGGCCTCAATGATCCCGAGCATCCCGAATGGGGCGGCTGGGGCGGCCGCTATCTCCCGTCCTACGAAGGCGGCGGCCATCGCGGCGACGCGCAGGATCGCTTCACCGATGCCGAGGGCAAGAGCTGGTCGGGCAATCAGGCGACCATCTATCGCTGGCGCCGTGCCTTCCAGAACGATTTCGCCGCGCGCATCGCCTGGACGCTCTCTCCGGACGTGAAGCGCGCCAACCACAATCCCGATGTTGTGCTGAACCAGCAGGCCGGGCGCGCGCCGCTCCGCCTGACGGTCAAGGCGGGATCGGCGGTGCGGCTCTCCGCGGCGGGCACGCAGGATCGCGACGGCGACCGGCTCAGTTACCGCTGGTGGCAATATTCCGAGCCGAGCGCGGCACCCGGGTTCCTCGTCCCAACACTTAAGATCGACGGCGCAGACACCCCCGAGGCGAGCTTTTCGGCGCCGGCCTTCAAGGTTAATGCCGAGAACGTGCCAATCCCCAAGGAGCCGGTCGCCTATCACGTCATCCTCGAGGTGACCGATTCGGGCACTCCGGCGCTGACTAACTATCGGCGTGCGGTGATCGCGGTCACGCCCTGAATCAGCTGCGGCGGGGACGGTCGCAGGTCGTCGCGCTTTCCCTCAAACTTGCGCGCCCTCAAACTTGCGCGAGCGTCCGACGCACCGCCGCATGCCAATCCGCGTGGACCGCTTCGCGTCGAGCAGCGTCCATCGCTGGCACGAACGTGACTGCGTCGTCGAGCGCGGCGGCGGGCACGCGAGCTGGCATCCCGGCGGCCATGCGCGCGGCACCGAGCGCACTCAGCTCCGGACTGGAGCAGCGAGTCACCGGGCGGTCGAGCAGGTCGGCGAGTAGCTGCAGCAGGAAGTCGTTTCGCGTGGCGCCGCCGTCAGCCGAGATACCGGGCATCACGGCGCCGAGGTCGGCCTCCATCGCATGGCAGACGTCGACGATCTGCATTGCGATCGCCTCGAACACCGCGCGCGCGATATGCGCGGGGGTTGTCGCTAGCGTGAGACCGGTCAGCAGCCCGCGCGCGTCGGGCTGCCAGTATGGCGCGCCGAGACCAGCGAGCGCCGGCACGAACACCACGCCGCCCGAATTGGGAACGCTCTGGGCGAGTGCCGACAAAGCAGTTTCGTCGGCAAGCCCAAGCAGCCGCATGCCGAACGCGGCGGCTTGCCCGGAAACGGTGATGTTGCCCTCCAACGCGTGCCGGACGCCGCCCACCTCGCGACTCCAGCCGATCGTCCCTGACAACCCGTTGGCCGAGCTGATGGGCGCATCGGTGAGCATCATGATCGAGGAGCCCGTGCCGACCGTCACCTTCGCGGTGCCCGGCGCATCGATGCCGTGGCCGAACAGGGCCGCGTGCGAGTCGCCCATAATCGCGTGGATCGGCACGCCGGCCGGCAGCGCGGTCACCCCCGCGGCGGCGGTGCCGAACAAGCTGTCCGAAGCCCGGACGGCCGGCAGGAGGGCAAGCGGTATCCGGAACAGCTCGGCGAGCCCGGCGTCCCAGTCGAGGCTGTGCCGGTTGAACAGCTGGGTGCGCGACGCATTGCTATGATCGGTCGCATGGCTTTCGCCGGCAGTAAGCTTCCAGAGCAGCCAGGAATCCACGGTACCGGCGCGAAGCTCGCCGGCTTCGGCGCGAGCACGGCCCCCGGGTACGGAGTCGAGCAGCCAGCCGAGCTTGGCGGCGGAGAAGAGCGGATCGATGCCCAATCCGGTGCGCTCGACCAATAACGGCTCGTGCCCCGCAGCACGTAGCGCTGCACAGCGGTCAGCCGAACGACGGCATTGCCAGCTGATCGCGGGTGCGAGCGGAATCCCGGTAGCTGCGTCCCACAGCACGATCGTCTCGCGCTGGTTGCTGATCGCGAGCGCTTCGACCGCAATATGGGGGTTTTCGGCGACAAGATCGGCGATCGCACCGGCGACGCTCGTCCAAATGTCATCCGCCGGTTGCTCGACCCAGCCAGGGCGCGGATGCGCGAGGGTCATCGGCCGGGCCGCGCGCGACAGGATCGTACCGTCCTGCGCGACCAGCAGCGCTTTGGTATTGGTCGTTCCCTGGTCGATCGCCAGGATCGCCGAAGACGGCATCAACCGCGCCTTTGCGCGATCAGATCCCGTGCGGCGCTGGCGATCCCGTCCGCGGTCAAGCCGGCGCGCTCCATCAGCCACTCGGCCGAGCCGGTGGGTTGGAACCCGTCAAAGCCCAGGATTCGCATCGGCACGGGTTGGCGGGTCGCGACGATCTCCGCAACTGCGCCGCCCAGGCCGCCGCGAACGACATGCTCCTCGGCCGTGACGATCCCGCCGGTCTCGCGGGCGGCAGCGAGCACCGCAGCCTCGTCGAGCGGCGCGATCGTCGCCATGTTGACCACGCGGGCCTCTATGCCTTCGGCTGCGAGCACTTCGGCGGCGGCGAGTGCGCGGTATACGAGCGTGCCGGCCGCGATGATCGTGAGGTCGACGCCGTCGCGCAGCGTCTCGGCCTTGCCGATCTCGAACGGCGCGGCATGCTTGAGTTCGGGCACCGGCATGCGGCTGATGCGGATGAACACCGGGCCGTCATATGCCGCCGCCGCGCGGATGGCTGCCGAAGTCTCCGAAGGGTCGGCAGGAACGATCACAGTCAGGCCGCGCATTGCGCGCAACCAGGCGATATCCTCGGTCGAATGATGCGTGGCGCCCAACTCGCCATAAGCGACGCCGCTGGAAATGCCGCACAGTTTCACATTGGCATTGCTGTAGGCGACATCGGCCTTGATTTGCTCGAGCGCGCGCGCGGTGAGGAAGCAGGAAGCGCCGCTGACGAACGGGATCTTGCCGCCATTGGCGAGGCCAGCGCCGACGCCGACCATGTTCTGTTCGGCGATGCCGACGTTCACCAGCCGATCGGGAAAGCGTTCGCGGAACTTGCCGAGCTTGCTCGACCCGACGCTGTCGTTCACCACCGCCACGATACGCGGATCGTTGGCGGCCAGCGCTTCAACCGTACGCACATAGGCATCGCGGCAGTCGAACATGCCGGCGGGAGCTGCGACGGAAGCGCTCACGCCTCCGCCTCCGAAAGCGTCAGCTCCTCGATCGCCTGGGCATATTGCTCGGCGTCAGGCACGCCATGGTGCCAGCTCGCCTGGTCGTGCATGAAGGAAATTCCATATCCCTTGAAGGTGTTGGCGATCACGCAGCGCGGCTTGCCGCAGCCGGCGGCCCCGAGCGTGCTGAGCAGCGCGGAATGGTCATGACCGTCGACCTCGACCACGTCCCAGCCGAAGGCGCGCCATTTGTCGCCGAGCGGCTCGAGCCCGTTGGTATCCTCGGTACGCGCGCCCTGCTGGAGCCGGTTGCGGTCAACAATGACGGTGAGCTTGTCGAGCTTGCGGTGGCCGGCGAGCATCGCCGCTTCCCACATGCTGCCCTCCTGTAGCTCGCCATCGCCGGTGAGGACGAAGACGCGATAGTCAGCGCGGTCAATCTGGCCGGCGATGGCGATGCCCACCGCGACCGGAAGCCCGTGTCCAAGCGGGCCGGTGTTGGTCTCGACCCCGGGCAGGTACATGCGGTTGGGATGGCCGTTCAGCCGCGAATTGGGCTGAAGATAAGTCGACAGTTCCTCTTCGGGGAAGAACCCCGCCCCGGCGAGCGCGGTGTAGAGCGCGCCGGTGCAATGGCCCTTGCTCATCACGAAGCGATCGCGCGCGGGATGGAGCGGATTGGCCGGATCGTAGCGCATCACGCCAAAATAGAGAGCCGCGAGCACATCGGTGGCGGACATGTCGCCGCCCGGGTGGCCCTGCCCCGCCTCGAAAATCATGTGGATACTGCGCCGGCGCATCCAATTCGCGCGGCTGCGGACCGTCGCAATCGCGGAATCGTCGCCGCTCCCCTGCCCGGCGATGGGATTCTGTAACAAGCTCAACCTCCTGTGGAACTCCGATGTATCGGGAACCCGGCGCGCTCACAAGTGAATCCTTCGATTATTTTCGTTTTTCCGCGGCAGCGGCGGTCTCCTCGGGTGGCAGAAATCTCGCTAATTCGCGAGAGGAAATCCCGAGAATTGTGTTTTGACGGTTTGACAAGGCGAGATTCACTGGGCATCCTCGCAACACAAAATGAAAATTACCGAAGCTAAAGCGTCAATTTCTGCGGCGCTCGGAGAGGGGAGTTGAAGGTCATCGCATCGCTGCGCCACATCGATCTTACGGCCTTTTTTGCCGTACTCCTCGGCGCGACCCTGCTTGGCGGCTGCAAGGTGCTGACAATCGAAGAGGATCGCGCCCTGCGCGCGCGCCGCGGCGGCGATTTCGATGCCGCGCGCTATGTTGAGGAGATCTGGGCGGCGAAGGCCATTCCCGCGCTCGACCGGCGGGCAGTCCCCGCCGACAAGCTCGTGCCGGCAATCGATGCCGATCTGGAGCGTGCGGGTGTCGAATTGGGCCGACGCGCCGGCGAAGGGTCGGCATGGACCTTCGTCGTCAGCGGGACGGGCGTGGTGTCCAGCGTCGATGCCGCCTCGCGGCGCGGTGGCGCCGAGGTGACGTTGGCCGGGATCGTACCAGCGCGTACCGTGCGGCTGCAGATCGGACCGGTGGTTTCGGGCACGGCGATCCGGGACGCGCTCCCCTTCGTCGCGTTCAACGACTTCGCCAACCAGCTCGCCTTCGCCGATGTCGGCCGCGCGCTCACCGCGCGTGCCTTGCGGACACTGCGGCCTGGGATCGCGCAACTGCGGCCGGGGCAGGCGATCCGCTTCACCGGCGTGGTCAATGTCCGCGCGCCCGACGAGCCGCTGGTGGTGACGCCGGTCGCGCTCAGCATCGGCGCGGTAAGCTGACTGCGCCATGGCTGCCGCCCCGATTCCGCTCCGCGCCGAAGCCATGGTCAAATCCTATGGCGCGACCCGTGCGCTGCGCGGCGTCGACTTCGCGGTGCATGCTGGAGCGGTCAACGTGCTGATCGGCGAGAATGGCGCGGGCAAGTCGACCCTGATGCGCATCCTCGCCGGCGTCGAGCGGCCTGATCACGGCCGCTTGCTGCTCGACGGTGTTCCGGTTTCCTTCGCTTCGGTCCGCGAAGCGGCGCGCCGGGGCATCGGCATCGTTTTCCAGGAGCTCAACCTCTGCCCGAACCTCTCGGTCGTCGAGAACATCTTCCTCGGCCAGAGCATCGTCAACGGCGTCCGGATCGACAAGGCCGCGGAGCGCAAGCGCGCGGCCGAGGTGCTGGCACGGCTCGGCACGAACATCGACCCGGATACGTGCGCCGGCGATCTTCGCATCGGCCAGCAGCAGATCGTCGAGATCGCGCGTGCCCTCGCCGAGGACGCCCGCATACTGATCCTCGACGAGCCAACCTCCGCATTGAGCGAGGGCGAGGTGGCGGTGCTGTTCGACGTCATCGCGGAGCTCAAGCGCGACGGCGTCGGTATCGTCTATATTTCGCACCGGCTCGAGGAGCTGATGCGGATCGGCGATCACATCACCGTCATGCGCGATGGCGCGGTGGTTGCCTCCGTGCCCGCGAATGAGGCTTCCGTGCCGTGGATCGTCGAACAGATGCTCGGCGAAGCAGGCGCGTTGGCGCCGCGGCCACCCATATCCTCAGCGGGCGCGACCGTGCTCGAGATCGAGCATGCGACGGTGCGTCGCCCCGATGGCGCGCCACTGGTCGACGATGTGTCGCTCACCTTCCGCGGCGGCGAGATCGTCGCGATCTATGGCCTGCTCGGCGCCGGACGGACCGAGCTGTTCGAATATATCCATGGCGCGCGCGGGGGCGAAGGCGTGATCCGGCTGTGCGGTGAACGGATCGACCGGCTGTCGATCGCCGAGCGGATCGAGCGTCGCCTGCTGCTCGTCCCCGAGGATCGCCAGCGTGAGGGGCTGTTCCCCAATCTCCATGTCGGCGGCAACCTCAGCATGTCGTTCCTCGACCGGCTGGCGCGGCTGGGCCTGCTCTCGCTCCCCGCCGAGAAGGGCGCGGTCACGCAGATGATGGGCCGGCTGGGGATCAAGGCGCCCTCGGGCGAGACGCCGATCGGCGCGCTCTCGGGCGGCAGCCAGCAGAAGGTGGTGATCGGCCGTTGCCTGATGCGCGAACCTACCGCGATCCTGCTCGACGAGCCCAGCCGCGGGATCGACGTGGGCGCGCGCGCCGAGGTGTTCGAGACGATGCGAGCGCTCTCCGCCGAGGGGATCGCGATCGCTTTCACCACCTCGGATCTGATCGAGGCGCTGACCATCGCCGATCGTATCGTGGTGATGGCCGGTGGCCGGGTAACCGGAGACTTCGCTGCCGACGCGGCTGATCAGGCGATGCTGGTGCAGGCCGCCAACGGCATCTTCCAATCCCATTCCCAGGCGTCGCCGATGACGGCCGCGCACGGCCAGCATTGAAGGCGATCATGGCGACAACGGCATCCTCCACTGCGCTCAGCGGACCCCGCGCCGAAGGGCCGGGCATTGCCGCGCTGCTGATCAAGCTGCGCGCACTGATCGCACTGCTCGTGGTGTTCGCCTTCTTTTCGGTGATGGCGCCCAATTTCCTGTCGGTCGGCAGCATGCTGATCATGGCCAAGCATATCGCGATCATCGCGATCCTGGGCATCGGGATGAGCTATGTGATCCTGACCGGCGGGATTGATCTGTCGGTGGGATCGATCGCGGGTTTGTCCGGCATGGTCGCGGGCGCGCTGATCCTCAATGGCCTGGTGATCGAGCCGCTGGGCTATGTCATCTATCCCTCGATCCCCGTGGTGATCCTGATCGTGGTGGTGTTGGGCGGGCTGATCGGACTGGTCAATGGCACGCTGGTCACGCGCTTCGGCGTGG
Organism: Sphingomonas sp. BT-65; assembly: GCF_026107375.2. Classification (NCBI taxonomy): domain Bacteria; kingdom Pseudomonadati; phylum Pseudomonadota; class Alphaproteobacteria; order Sphingomonadales; family Sphingomonadaceae; genus Sphingomonas; species Sphingomonas sp. BT-65. The sequence goes on along the minus strand of NZ_JAPCIA010000002.1, from coordinate 602,128 downwards.
CGCCGTTCATCGCCACGCTGGGCATGCTCTATGTCGCGCGCGGCGCCGCGCTGCTGCTGTCGGATGGAACGACCTTCTCCAATCTGGTGGGCAGCCCGGATTATGGGAATGAGGGATTTCCGATGCTGGGCGCCAGCCGCATGCTGGGCGTGCCGCTGCCGGTGCTGATCGTGCTGGTGCTCGCGCTAGCCGCAGCCCTGGTCGCTTCGCGCACGCCGTTCGGGCGGCATGTCTACGCAGTCGGAGGCAATGCGCGCGCGGCGCTGCTATCGGGGGTGCGTGTGGGGCGGGTGAAGACGGCAGTCTATGTGATCTCTGGCATGTGCGCCGCGCTGGTCGGGCTGCTCGTCGCCTCGGACCTGGTTTCCGCCCATCCGGCGAGCGGCGAGACCTTCGAGCTCAGCGCAATCGCGGCGGTGGTGCTGGGCGGCGCCTCGCTCGCCGGCGGACGCGGCACAATCGGCGGGACCATCATCGGTGCGTGCGTCATCGGCACGTTGAGCGACGGCATGGTGATGATGGGCGTCAGTGAATTCTGGCAGATGGTGATCAAAGGTACGGTAATTGTCGCGGCCGTGATACTCGATCAACTTCAGAGCCGGCTTGCCGGCGCGAAGGATTGAGGAGCAAGATGGCGCAGCAGCGCAAAATCAAAGGCCGCACAACGCCGGCGGCAACTTCAGGTCCGGCCGCAAAGGAACACCCCGAAACGAGGGCGCGGGGCCGCCGTGCCTTGCTTCTCGCCGAACCGCGACGGATGAAGATGCTCGCCTGGCTCCAGGAGGAGGGCAGCGCGCGCGTGCGCGACCTCGCCGAGGCCTTCTCGGTTTCCGAAGTGACGGTGCGCCAGGATCTCGAACGGCTCGAGGCGGAGGGACATATCGTCCGCGAGCATGGGGGCGCCTATCTCAAGTCGGTGCCCCAGCAGGTACGCGCGATGGCGCTGCACCACCTCGTCAACATGGAGCAGAAGCGCCGCATCGGCCGCGCTGCCGCGGCGCTGGTCGAGGACGGCGAGACGATCATCCTCGATTCAGGCTCGACCACCACAGAGGTGGCGATGCATCTCAGCAGCCGTGAGCATCTGACGGTGATCACAAATGCACTAAACATCGCGCTGATGCTCGGGGCGATGCCGACCTGCACGGTCCATATGCCAGGCGGCCAGTTCAAGGCGCCGACGCTGTCGCTGTCGGGCGAACGCTCGGCGGACTATTTCAAGGGCCTGTTCGCCGAGAAGCTGTTCCTCGCGACTGCTGCGGTCTCGTTCGAAGCAGGGCTCACCTATCCCGCGATCGCCGACATCACGGTCAAGCGCGCGATGATCGAGGCCGCGTCGCGCGTCTATCTGCTCGCCGACTCGAGCAAGATCGGGAAGACTTCGTTCTCATCGCTCGGCGGGATCGACGATATCCACGTTCTCATCACGGACGACGGCATCCGCGACGCGGACCGCCGTGCGTTCGCCGATGCCGGCATCGAGGTAATCATCGCATGATCCAATGGCGCTCCCGGACCTTCCTCATCGCGGGAGCGCTCGTCGCGGCCGCTGCGGCATTGTTGCTGCTGGCGATCCCGTCGGCGAATCAGTCGAAGCTGGTCGTCATCATCACGCCCTCGCTCGACAATCCCTTCTTCGGGCAAGAAGCGATCGGCGCCGAGGAGCGCGCCCGCGCGCTCGGCTATGAGACACTGAAATTCTCGCATGGCGACGACGCCTACAAGCAGAGCGAACTGATCGACAATGCGATCGCGCGCAACGCGGCCGCGATCATCCTCGATAATGCCGGTGCCGACGCCAGCGTCGCGGCGGTGCTGCGCGCGAAGAACGCCGGCGTGCCGGTGTTCCTGATCGACCGAGAAATCTCCTCGCGCGGCGCCGCCGAAGTGCAACTCGTCTCCAACAATTACCAGGGCGCGACGCTGGGCGCGCAGGCCTTTGTCGAGGCGTTGGGCGAGAACGGCGCCTATCTCGAACTGGTCGGACGCGAATCGGATACCAACGCAAGAATCCGCTCGCGCGGCTATCACGACGTGCTCGATCAATATCCCGGCATGAAGATGGTCTCGCGCCAGAGCGCCAACTGGGATCAGGCGCAGGCCTTCTCGGTCACCCAATCGGTGCTGCAGGCGCATCCGGGGATCAAGGGCGTGATCGCGGGGAACGACACGATGGCGCTGGGCGCGATCGCGGCGCTGGAGAGCGCCGGGCGCCGCGATGTGGTGGTGGTCGGCTTCGACGGTTCGAACGACGCGCGCGACGCGATCCTTGCCGGCAAGATGCGCGCGACCGTGCTCCAGCCGGCGCAGCGCCAGGCGCAATACGCCATCGATCTCGCCGACCGCTATCTCAAGACCGGCAGCACCGGCCAGCCCGAGAAGCTGCTGATGGACTGTTTCCTCGTCGAGAGGGATAACGCGCCGCAGCTCAAGAACTTCGCGCTGACCACGGACTCAAGATAGAAGATCCTATAGCAAAGTACCGCTACGGTGTCGGCGCCTGGCAATGTCGATCACTGTGCTAGCGATGGCATTCAATCTCAAATCGGCCATGCTCTCTGTGGAGATTCTCCAGGTCGCCGATGACGATGACCTTCGTTGATACGGATCGCGGATAGCCGCCTCGCAAGGTCGTGTCCGCTTTAACAGTCTGCTCGTCTGGAAGCCGCCGGTCCGGTAGCGGCCCAAATCCCGTCGTCCAGCTGAGCAGATCAGCGATGTCCGCTATCGCTTGCTCGTCGGTTCAAAGCTGCCAGGCGGCTGACGGCCCAAGTCCTGCCGTGGACAATCTTGCCCGCGCGTCGTGCCCTCCCCTCACTTACCAGCGGCGGCAGGTGAACGCCCCATTCTATCGCACAATGTCCAGCAAAATTGATGGTATGTGTGATGGTATCATACTCACCGCAAAAGCCATTTGTCTGCGATATCAATTACTTACCTGCAGTTTACCACTTCCGTAGGGGTCACCAGCAGACTCGAAATCATGCGGGGCATGATTTCGGCCGCTGGTGACGGCGGCGAACAGCCGCCGGGTGGCGTTTCAACAAACTCCGACCTGCCAGCTGGTGACGGCGGCGACAGCCGCCGGGTGGCCTCTCCAATTTCCCAGCGCCTCAATCCGCCCAGGCGGCATCTTCGACATGAATCTCCGCCGCGGGCCGCGCGCCCCAGTCGTCGATCTTGGCCCGGCCGGCGATCCACAGCCGCCGGTCGCGCGGCGCGCCGAGCAGGGCAAGGCCGAGCGGCGTCTCGGCGGCGCGGAACGCCACGCATTTGATGCTGCGCCCGTCCTCGCCCGCGACGATCGCGCGGACATGGCCGTTGCCGACGATGCCGCACTTGATCATCCGCACCGGCCCCGCCGCGACGCGCGGCGCGGGCCAGCCCATGCCATAGGGGCCGCCGGCCTCCATCGCGTTGACCAGATCGGGATTGACCCCGCCCGGCGCGAGCACCGCGTCGAGCAGCAGCGCGCGTTCGCCCGAAGCGCGCGCGACATTCTCGGCCAGCTTGGTCTCCAGAAAGGCGGCGAACGCAGCGATCTGTCCCTCGGCCACGGTCACGCCCGCCGCCATCGCATGCCCGCCGCCCGCGATCAGCAGCCCGGCCTCCTTCGCCGACAGGATCGCCGCGCCGAGATCGACCCCTGCGATCGAGCGGCCCGAGCCTTTGCCGATGCCGTCCTCGCCGATCGCGATCACGATCGCGGGCCGGCCGATCTTTTCCTTGAGGCGTCCCGCGACGATCCCGATCACCCCGGGATGCCAGCCGCGCGCCGCGACCACTGCGACCGCGCCCTTGGCTGACATCGCCTCGGCCGATTGCTGCACCTCGCCCTCGATCGCGCGGCGCTCCTCGTTGAGGCGGTTGAGTTCCTCGGCGATCGCGCGCGCCTCGTCGGCGTCTTCCGTCGTCAGCAGCCGCACGCCGAGGTCCGACTTGCCGACGCGCCCGCCGGCATTGATCCGCGGCCCCAGCGCGAAGCCGAGGTCGGAGCAGGTCGGTGCCCGCGTCAGCCGGCTCGCCTCGATCAGTGCGTTCATGCCGACGTTACGCCGCTGCGCCATCACCTTGAGACCCTGCGCCACGAAAGCGCGGTTGAGCCCCTTGAGCGCCGCCACATCCGCCACCGTGCCCAGCGCGACGATGTCGAGCAGGTCGAGCAGCTTGGGCTCCGTGCGGCTCGCGAAGAAGCCGCGCCCGCGCAGCACGCGCACCAAAGCCGCCCCGAGCAGCCAGGCGACGCCGACAGCAGCGAGATGCCCGTGCTCGCGGCCTTCCTCCTCGTCGAGGCGATTCGGATTCACCAGCGCCAATGCGACCGGCAGCTCGGAGGCGCATTTGTGGTGATCGACCACGATCACCTCGGCGCCGGCCGCCTTGGCCTCGGCCAGTGCGTCGAACGCCATCGCGCCGCAATCGACCGTGATGATCAGGTCCGCGCCTTCGCGCTTCAATCGCACCAGCGCTTCGCCCGAGGGACCATAGCCCTCCATCAGCCGGTCGGGGATATAGGCGCGGGGATCGAGACCGAGATCGCGCAGCAGCCGGATCAGCAATGCCGCCGAGGTCGCGCCGTCGACGTCATAGTCGCCGAACACGGTCACCGCCTCGCCGCGCTGCACCGCGTCGGCCAGCCGCTCGGCCGCCTTGTCCATGTCGCGGAAGATCGAGGGGTCGGGCATGAAGGCGCGGATGCTCGGCGCGCGATGCGCCTCCAGCTCCTCGCGCGCGCAGCCGCGGGTGAGCAGCAGCTGAGTCACCAGGTCATCGGGCGCGAATCCCGGATCGCGCGCATCCGCCGCCAGCCCGCGCCAGCGCCAGGGCTGGCCGAGGATCGAGCTGTGGACGTTGAGCACGGGAGTCATCCGGGGGTCTTAGCGCGGATCGAGGGGCAGGGGAATCGTCCGCCATCGATTCACGGTGCTTCTGAACTTCTCTCAACGATCATCGCAACGCCACATAGCGTTCCAGCGGGCGCGCAAAGGCGTCGAGCTCGCGGGGCATGATTTGAAATCCTTCGGGATCATCGCGGATACTCCCGAGCTGCGTGTGATGAAGCCGGATCAGCGAGCGTTTCGCCGCTGAATTGACCGGCAGGGTCCAGAGGCGGCCGCGCCGTAGCGGATGCGGCGGCCAGACCCGGTAGCCGAGCAGGCGGACATGCTTGCCAATTGCATCGAGAGCAATGGCGACCGCCTGGTGATCTGGATGCGCATCGTCGCGTGTGGGGCCAACGATCAGATCGAGCCGCGGCAATCGGCGGATCTGCCTGGTCAATGCGCGGCGGCAATCGTCCACGCTCGCCCCTCCATCGGGCAGACCCAGAAAATGGATCGACGCGGGCATCACCCCCAATCGACGAAGCGCACGCCGCGTTTCCATCTGGCGCGCGGCGATCAGCCGGCGGCGCGGCCATTTGCGGCTGTGCGGGTGCGATGCCGCGCCATCGGTCGCCACGGCGACATGCACCGTGGTTCCTCGTCGAATGAGATAGGCGATAAGCCCAGCCGCGCCGATCAGCTCGTCGTCGGGATGCGGAGCGACGACAAGCGCCGCGCGCGCATGGGCGACATGCAGCCTCACGACATCAATCCTCGAGGATGCGGCTGTGCGTCCGCGTGTCGCGCATCCGCAGGTACACCACCAGCGATACCCCGATCATCCCCGTCACATACCAGTAGAAGCCGCGCTCGAACCCGGCGTCCTTGAACCACAAGGCAACATATTCCGCCGTCCCGCCGAAGATCGCATTGGCCAGTGCATAGGGCAAGGCGACGCCGAGCGTGCGGATATGCGCGGGGAACAGCTCGGCCTTCACCACCGCGTTGATCGAGGTGTAGCCGGTGACGATCACCAGCGCGCCGAGCATCAGCGCGAACGCCGCCCAGGCGCTGGTCACCTGCTCCAGCGCAGTGAAGATCGGGTAAGTGCCCAATACCCCGAGCACCCCGAAGCCGACCATCAGCGGCTTGCGCCCGATCCGGTCGGAGAGTGCGCCCGCCAGCGGCTGGATGCACATGAAGACGAACAGCGCGGCGGCGTTGATCTCCGACGCCGTCTCGCGGTCGAAGCCCGAGGTGTTGACCAGGAACTTCTGCAGGTAGATCGAATAGGCGTAGAAGGCGAGCGTGCCGCCAGCGGTCAGCGCCATCACCAGCAGGAACTCGCCCGGATGTTCCCTGAGCAAGGCCAGCGCGCCGGTCCTGCGCCCCTCCGCCCTGGCATTGTGGAAGCTCTCGGTCTCCGCGAGGCGCCGCCGCAGCCAGAACACGATCACCGCCAGCGCGCCGCCGATGAAGAAGGGGATGCGCCAGCCCCAGCTCTCCAGCGCCGCCTCGCTCATCGACGCCTGCAGCACCAGCAGCACGCTGAGCGCGATGAGCTGGCCCGAGATCAAGGTGACGTACTGGAAGCTCGAGAAGAAGCCGCGGCGCTTCTTGCCCGCCATCTCGGAGAGATAGGTCGCGCTCGCGCCATATTCGCCGCCGATCGACAGCCCCTGGATCAGCCGGGCGAACACCAGCAATGCCGGTGCCACCCAGCCGATCGTCTCATAGCCCGGCGTCACCGCGATCAGCAGCGATCCCGCGCACATCAGCGAGACCGACAGCGTCAGCCCCGCCTTGCGTCCGTATTTGTCGGCATAGACCCCCATCAGCCACCCGCCGATCGGCCGCATCAGAAAGCCGACCGCGAACACCGCGGCGGTGTTCAGCAGCTGGGTGGTCTGGTCGCCCTTGGGGAAGAAATGCGGCGCGAAATAGAGGGTGAAGGCGGCATAGGCGTACCAGTCATACCATTCGACCAGATTGCCCGCCGATCCGCCCAGGATCGACTTGAGGCGCTGGCGCGTGTGCAGGTTTTCATTCGCAGTTATGACCGTCATCCCCACTCCTCAACCGTCACCCCGGCCTTGTGCCGGGGCCCACGGCTCCCGGTGGGCTGACCTCAAGCCTCTATGTGGCTGCTTGCCTTCCGGTGGACCCCGGCACAAGGCCGGGGTGACGGAAAAGGGATTAGAACAGCCCCGGCACCTCGCGCTGCGGCGTGGTCGGCCGATCGGGCGTCACCAGCTCCATCGGCTTGCTGAGCTGCGCACCGGCGGATTGCGGGGCAAGGCCGGGGGCGCTCGCCGACGCCGACGCGATCGCCGTGCAGCTGCGTCCGGCGAGGAAGTCGAGCGCCGCGCGCGTCGAGGCTTCGGCCGGGTCGCCCATCTGGCGGGTGATGTCGTCGCTCGCGCGGCAGGTCGCGCCCATGAACGCGGCGAGGCCGTCATAATAGGCGCCCTGGTGATTGGCGTTCTCCAGCGCGAAGGCGATGACGCGCAGCCGGTCGTCGCACGCTGCCTGGTCGAGCGCGATCTGGCCGACCGGCTTGCCATAGGTGTTGGTGCCGACCAGCGCCGAACGGTTGCCGAGATACGGAATGAAGGTGTTCATCACCAGCTCGCTCGCCGATGCCGAGCCGCCGGTGCCGATGAAGGCGATGCGCGTCGGGGCGATCGACTGCGCCTGGGGCGCGAAATAGACGGTCTCGTTCTCCGACGCCTTGGACGGGCGGAAGGTCACATAGTTGGCGACGGTCGACGTCGTGCGGTCTGCCCCGAGCAGGTTGTTCATGAGATCCGCGATCGAGATGAGCCCGCCTCCATTGTAGCGCAGGTCGATGATCACTTCGGTGATGCCCTGCGCCCTGAAATTGGCGAAGGCGTTGCGCAGCGGGCTCTCGGCCGTGTTGATGAAGGTGCGCAGGTTGACGTAGCCGACCTTGCGCCCGGCATCGTCGATCACCTTGGCGCCGTAGCGCGACGAGACCGGGGTGAGCGTGAAATCGGCCATCGCGAGCGTGACGTTGCGGGTGCCGGCGCCGTCGCGCACCTGGAACACGCGGGTGAGCCCCACGGCGGGCGAGCCGAGCGCGTTGTTGAGGCCGGCCGTCCCCTCGCTCGCCAGGATCGAGCTCACCGTGCGCAGGTTCGAGCTGTTGGTGCCGATCGACACGATCTCCGCGCCGCGATCGACCCCGCCGTTCAGCGCCGGCGCCCCCTCGAACGATTCGGTGATGACCAGCCGGTTCGACCCGTCGAGCGCGAGGCGGAAGCCGAAGCCCGCGCTCGAGCCCGAATTATAATAGGCATTCTCCTCGGCGATCGAGGTGATGTAGGTGAAAAACCGGTCCTTGCGCTGTGCCCGTGCGGTCGCGGTCAGCGCGTCGAGATAGGCCTCGACGGTCGAATAGGCGGCCGGGTTGAGGCCCGTGGGAAGCGTCTCGGGAAACAGATACCATTCGTTCATCCGCGCCGCGACCCAGTCCTGCCGCGCGCGCAGCGAACAGGTGCCCGACGGGCTCGGCGTCGGGGTGGCGCCGGTCCCGCCGCCACCTCCGCCGCCGCCGACGCTGCCGGAGCCGCCTCCGCCACAGGCGGAGAGCAACGCGAGGATGGCGGCCATCGCCGTCAGCCGGCCGGCGACACTCTTGGATACGCGCATCATTTCAGTACCTTACCCCGTTCGAATCGCGCCGCCAACCAGATCCGCAGGGCCGGCGTCACAACGATACGCCGATCATCTCCACTCGAGAGTAAAAGACAAGGCCATAGAGGAGGCCCCAGAGGGTGCCGCCGTGAAGTCGCACCCTTGTCTTTCCGCCCTCTCCCTGCTAGTGGCGCGTCCCAACGCCCGGGGCAGGTGCCTCGGCGAACCCTTTTCTATTGAATATGATTCGGAGTTGAACGGCTTTATGCAAATCATCGTTCGCGACAATAACGTCGACCAGGCGCTGCGGGCGCTCAAGAAGAAGCTGCAGCGTGAGGGCGTCTATCGCGAGATGAAGCTGCGCCGTCACTACGAGAAGCCGAGCGAGAAGCGCGCCCGCGAGCGCGCCGCCGCGGTCCGCCGCGCGCGCAAGCTCGAGCGCAAGCGCATGGAGCGCGACGGCGCGCGGTGAGTTTGGCGGGCGCGACGGCGCCCGTTAAGGCCTGTGGCGCCATCTGCGCTCGCGCGTGGGTGGCGTGACTTTTGTGACTTTCCGCCGCCTACTCCGCGCGGCTACCCGGGATAGCTGAGCCATGTCGACCGTCACCGCCGTGCCGATTGCGCCGACCAAGCGCAGCTATCTCGTCTGGCTGTGGATCGGCATCGCCGTGGCGGTCGCCGCCGCGGCGGCGCTGGCCTGGGTCGGCACCTCGACCGAGGCCGTCCGCGCCTCGCTGCCCAACGACAAGTTCCTGGCCGCGAACAAGCGACAGTCGGGCGTGATCGAGACCGCCTCGGGCCTGCAGTATGAAGTGCTCAAGCAAGGCACTGGCGCCAGCCCAACCGATGGTGACATCACGCTCGCCATGTACAAGGGCACGCTGCGCGACGGCACTCAGTTCGACGCCAGCCAGCAGCCGACCCCGCTGCCCGTCACCGGGATGATTCCCGGCTTCACCGAAGCGCTCAAGCTGATGAAGAAGGGCGGCAAGTACCGCATCTGGATCAAGCCCGAGCTGGGCTATGGCGCCGAGGCGCGCAAGGATCAGGCTGGCAAGGAAGTAATCCCCGCCAACTCGCTGCTGGTGTTCGAGGTCGAGCTGTTCGAGTTCATGCCGCAGGCGCAGTTCATGCAGATGATGCAGCAACAGCAGCAGATGGGCGGCGGCATGCCCGGGGGCCCGCCCCCGGGCGCCGGGCCCCCGCAGGGCCGCTGATTTAGAACCTGTTTGGAATGCGCCTTAGCGGCGCATTCGCCGCACCAGCCCGCTCCCCCACCCGGCCCCCATATGATGCTACCGCTGGGTGGCCGGGTGGGGGAGCGGGCTGGTGCGGCCTTCTCAAAACAAGCTTCCTTCCGGGAATTGCGTGCAAGCGCGGTTGCGCTTCACGTACTTGCGATGTCGAAAAAGAAGGCGCACTAGCCCCGGGCGGAGGGCAACGTGTTCGACGCATTCGACCCGATCATCCTGGCGCGAATCCAGTTCGCGTTCACGGTCAGCTTCCATTTCATCTTCCCAGCCTTCTCGATCGGGCTGGCCAGCTATCTGATGGTGCTGGAGGGGCTGTGGCTGCGCACCGGCAAGCAGCTCTATCTCGACCTCTTCAAATACTGGATCAAGATCTTCGCCGTAACCTTCGCGATGGGCGTGGTTTCGGGCATCGTCATGTCCTACCAGTTCGGCACCAACTGGGCGGTGTTCTCGGACAAGGCGGGGCCGGTGATCGGGCCGCTGATGGCCTATGAGGTGCTCACCGCCTTCTTCCTCGAGGCGGGCTTCCTCGGCGTGATGCTGTTCGGGATGAGCAAGGTGGGGCGCAAGCTGCACTTCGCCGCCACCTGCATGGTCGCGGTCGGCACCTTCATCTCGGCCTTCTGGATCCTCAGCGTCAACAGCTGGATGCAGACCCCGGTCGGCTATGCGGTCAACGAAGCCGGGCAGTTCGTCCCCGCCGCGCCGTGGTGGGACATCGTGTTCAACCCGAGCTTCCCCTACCGCCTGGTTCACACGGTGACCGCCGCCTATCTCACCACCGCGCTGGTGGTCGGCGCGGTCGGCGCCTGGCACCTGCTCCGCGACAAGACCGATCCGCATGCGCGGAAAATGTTCAGCATGGCGATGTGGATGGCGGCGCTGGTCGCCCCGGTGCAGATCTTCGCCGGCGACCAGCACGGCCTCAACACCCTCGAGCATCAGCCGCAGAAGGTGATGGCGATGGAGGGGCATTATCACAGCCATCCCGAGGGCGCGCCGCTGATCCTGTTCGGTATCCCCAACAGCAAGGAAAAGCGCGTCGACTATGCGATCGAGATCCCCAAGGCGGGGTCGCTGATCCTCAAGCATGATCCGAACGCGCCGCTCGCCGGGCTCGACACGATCCCCGACGCGGACGAGCCGCCGGTATGGATCGTCTTCTGGTCGTTCCGCATCATGGTCGGCATCGGCCTGCTGATGCTCGGGCTCGGCCTGTGGAGCCTCATCGCGCGCTGGCGGGGCAAGCTCTACGAATGGCCGCTGCTGCATCGCGCAGCGATCCTGATGGGTCCCTCGGGCTTCGTCGCGGTGATCGCCGGCTGGGTGACGACCGAGGTCGGGCGCCAACCCTTCACCGTCTATAACCTGCTGCGCACCGCTGACAGCGCCTCGCCGCTGGCCGCGCCCGCGGTCGGCGCCTCGCTGGTTGCGTTCGTGGTGGTCTATTTCGCGGTGTTCGGCTTCGGCACCTGGTATATCCTCAAGCTGATGGCCAAGGGTGCGCAGCCGCACGAGCCCGAGATCACCGATGACGCGCCGATCCGCACCGCGGGGATCGTGCCGGGGCCTGCCCAAAAAGAACTCAAGGAGCAGGGGGAGCTGCCCGATGGCCGTTGATCCCATCCTCGCGATGGTCTGGGCGTTCCTGATCGCCTTCGCAGTCTTCGCCTATGTGGTGATGGACGGGTTCGATCTCGGCATCGGCATCCTCTTCCCGGCCTTCGAGGTGGGGGAGGAGCGCGACAAGGCGATGAACTCGATCGCGCCGGTGTGGGACGGCAACGAGACGTGGCTGGTGCTCGGCGGCGGGGGGCTGATGGCGGCCTTTCCGCTGGCCTATGCGATCGTGCTGCCCGCGCTCTATCCGCCGATCATCGCGATGCTGCTGGCGCTCGTCTTCCGCGGCGTCGCCTTCGAGTTCCGCTGGCGCGATCCGGGGCATCGCCGATGGTGGGACCTGAGCTTCACCGCGGGCTCGTTCGTCGCGGCGCTGAGCCAGGGGATCATCCTCGGCGCGCTGCTGCAGGGAATCACGGTCGCCGACCGCGCCTATGGCGGCGGCTGGCTCGACTGGCTGACCCCGTTCACCTTGCTTACGGGGATCAGTGTGGTTGCGGGCTACGCGCTGCTCGGCGCGACCTGGCTGATCTGGAAGACCGACGGGCGCGGCCAGGAACATGCCTATCGTCTCGCCGGCTGGTTCGGCCTCGCAACCCTGGCGGCGATTATCGCGGTCAGCATCGCGACGCTCTTCCTGTCACACGGCTATTACCAACGCTGGCTCGACTTCCCGCAGGTGCTGGCGACCGCGCAGGTGCCGCTGCTCACCGCGATCACCGCCTTCGCCTTCCATCGCTCGCTCAAGAAGAAGCGCGAGGTGCGGCCCTTCTTCCTCGCGCTCGGGCTGTTCCTGATGGGCTTCATCGGCCTCGGGATCAGCATGTGGCCCTATGTCATCCCGCGCAGCGTCACCATCCTCGACGCCGCCGCGCCCGCGGCGAGCCAGGGCTTCATGCTGATCGGGGCGGGGCTGCTGATCCCGATCATCCTCGCCTACACCGCCTGGTCCTATTGGGTGTTTCGCGGCAAGGTCGGCGCGGAGGGCTATCATTGAGTACGGACGAGGCACCCGGTCCGCTATGGAAGCGGCTGGCGTGGATGGCCGCGATCTGGGCCGCCAGCGTCGCCATTCTGGGACTGGTCGCCGCGATCATCCGCTACTGGCTATCGTGAGCTCGTTCGCCTCGTCATACCGTTGAAAAGACCGTTTCTGTCAGCTTAACTTTGCCGCACATCGGCGGTATGAAAGCGCGTCATCAAATGGAGCGACTCATGCAGCGCTATGCGGGCGAGCTCACGCCGGCTGACAATCGACCGGCGATTCCCATGATGTTCGATGGCTGGGAATATGTCCCTTTCGAGGTTGCTGAGTGCGCCGAGCAGAAAGATGCGGAGCGTGATCAATCCTCGCCAGACCAGAAAGGCACGCCTGTGGACGAGATGGCCCGCGCAGAGGATCGTTCGCTAGACCGTTGACCTAATCTCTATTTCCCGCTTCGGGCGGGCTGGCGCTTTCGCGGATCGGCCGGAGGCGAGTGGCGAGGCTCAAGACGAACGGCCAGAACAATGTACTCACCATGTCGCCGGTTGTATCGACCCATCGCCACGTTCCGTGGTTGACCCGGTCGATCCCTTCGTTCGCCAGTTCGAGCGCGAGCACCGCGGCGAATGGCACAAACGTGGGAAGTGAGCGGCCCGAGATCAGGCGGGCGACTAGCAGGATCAGCATACCCGCATGGATATGGAGGATCGTGTTTCCAAGACCGGTATCATCAGCGATAGCGTCCTTAATTGCGGCGTAGAAGAGCATGGCGCTGCGCTACGACGGTTGAATGCGGCAGTCGAGAGCCGTCGTACTGGCGATACTGCTCATCCGACGATTGTCAGGCGGGCAATGTAGCGGGGGATAGTGGTCTATCGCGCGCGCACCAACAAAGGCTGCCAGTTCCCGTCCAACGGCGCGTGGCGTCCCGCGAAAAAGGCCGGGAGCGAAGCGGAGGGGCCGGCTGCCGCGAGCTTGGCGGCTTCCGCTTCCACGGTCGCAACACGATCCTCGAGCGGCGGATGTGAGCGGCTGCGAATCCTGCCGCGCAGCAGCTGCGGTCCGATCTCCCGCCAGAAGCGTCCGGCGATCGACAGGGGATAGCCAGCGCGCGCAAGGATATGGACCGAGAGGAGGTCCGCCTCGATCTCGGTCTGGCGGAAGAGGCCGACATTGCGCCCGAAGCCCGAGGCGAGGCCAAATTCCGCGCCCGCGGCATCGAGTCGCTCACGGTGCCGCAGGATATTATGTGCCAGCTCGTGCGCGACCACGGCAGGCAGCAGTTCGGGATCCCCGGTCTGGAGATATTTTGACGTCAGCTGAACTAGTTCGCCATTGGCCCGCGCATCGAATGTGTCAGCGATACGCAACTCATATCGAGTCCGGCAGGCCGGCTCGGGTTGTACTTGAAAGCTGCGTTCGCGGCCATCGCGCTGGACGATCACCTCGATACCGCTCTGTGGCGGCAATGCCGAAAGCTGCGCATAGAGCGACTCGAGTACGGCGGTCGATGCGTCCGGTGGAGATACAGAGGGGGGGGCGATCGCGCCGATGCGCACGATGACATCGTCGGGCCGGATGCCGGCTCGATCAGCCGGGCTTCCCGCGATGACGCCTTCGGCCGCGACGACGCCTGACATTCTGAAATGGGTGCGGATCGCCTCGCGCGAGCCCGGGGCATATTGTGCAAGCGTATGCAACTGGAGGCCCGTCGCCGGCTCGAGCCGGTCGCACATGGGCGCGGCCGCACGGCTCAGCCGATAGCCGATGGCGGCCAGGCGCATATCGGCCGAGCGCATGGCTTCGAAAGCATCGCGATCCTGCGCCTGAAGAGCCGAGGTCGGGAAGGCGAATGCCCAGGCGGCAAGAGCGAAAGCGATGCCGCCTGGCCAGGACTCGATCCGTTCCTTCATGCCTCGCCCTATGAACGATGATGGTTGCGTGCGAAAGCGGGGCGGCGCTATGGACGCGCCACCGACGGTACCATCATGCTTCGCAACCTTCTTTCAGCGTTCGCCCGGAAAGGCGCCGCCCCACCGCAGCCGACCGGATCTGTGCCTGCAGGCGCGCGCGTATATGCCGTGGGGGATATTCACGGCCGGCTCGACCTGCTCGACGATCTACTTCGCCGAATGGAAGTCGACAATGCCTCGCGCGGCCCTGCCGACACGACCGTGATCTTCCTCGGCGACCTGATCGACCGGGGCCCGGACTCGGCGGGGGTCGTGCAGCGCCTGCTGGAGATCGGCGCGGGAGCCGAAAAGGTTCGCTTTCTCCTGGGCAATCATGAGGAGGTGTTTCTCAGGTCGATCGCTGGTGAAAGCAAAGCATTGCCTTTCTTCCTGCGGATCGGGGGCAAGGAAACGATCCTGAGCTACGGGGTGGGCGAAGCGGAGTATAATAAGTGCGACTATCCCGAGCTGCTCGCCCTGTTGCGCGAGCGGGTTCCGCGGGCGCATCTGGATTTCCTGTCCTCGTTCGAGGATGTCGTCGTGATCGGCGACTACGCGTTCGTTCATGCGGGGATTCGGCCCGGCGTGCCGCTGGATGCACAGAAGCCCGAAACGCTGCGCTGGATCCGCGAGGAATTCCTGAACAGCGGCGGCCCGTTCGAGAAGATCGTGATTCACGGCCATACCATTGCCGACGAAGTGGAGCAGGGGCCGTGGCGCATCGGTATCGACACCGGCGCCTATGCAAGCGGCCGGCTGACCGCGATGGGGTTCGAAGGCGCAGAGCGTTGGATATTGCAGACGAACGGCCCGCGCGCCTTGCGCTGACCTTCTTGCCGTGCGCCTGCCCGCCCCTATATTGGCGGTGGAACCTGTGGTCCGAATCGGTGTTGTGCCTATGCAACGCTCAGATTTGGTTTGTTGTGCGCTGCAGGTTTTGGGTTGCAGGCTTTGTTCGGCTATGCCAATAGGCGTCTGCACTTGAACCGTCGTAAAGAAAAAAGGGAGTATATAGATGCGGTTGGCGAAGATGATGACGGCCATTGCGGCCTGCTCGCTTGCGGTGTCTCCGGCGATTGCCTCGTCGGCGGCTTCGAAGCTGTCGCTTTCGAACGTCCGCGCGTCGACCGATGCGGGTCGCTCGAGCGAAGCTGCCGGCGGCTTTCTGATCCCCCTGATCGCTGTTGTGGCGGTTATCGGCGGCATCATCGTCCTTGTGGACGATGACGATTCGCCCGACAGCCCGTAAGCGGTTTTGCGCAAGGTTTCGAAACGGCAGCCGAGAGGCTGCCGTTTTTTTATCCGGTGCGTGTGGTTTGATTTGCTGACGGGGCAAGCGAACGCCATTGCGGCAATTCTGCGCAATATCAGCAAGCTATCGCTCGCGCCGCGTTCCCGCGCATCGGCAATCTACTAATGAGCGCCGATGCGTAACGCACGTCCAATTCGAAGCCCCGACCACCGCTTCAGCTTGCCGCTCACGCTGCTGGCGGTTTTGCTCGGCCTTTTGTGGCTCGCCGGCGGGGCCTCGCGTGGGGACGCGACTGGGCAGGTGATCGTACGGGCTGGGGCCTGGATGGTCATCGCCGTCGCCATATTTGCCGGGCCGCGACCGGCGCTGGGTGGGATCCGGCCGGTCCTCATCCTTCTCGTCGCCACCATCGCCCTACCGATCATCCAGCTGATCCCGCTTCCGCCTGCCTGGTGGCAGGCATTGCCGGGCCGCGATATTTTGCTCCTCCCCGGCGAACCACCGTCTTTCCGCCCCTGGACAATGACCCCCGCCGCCACGCGCAATGCACTGGCGTCGCTCGTCGTCCCGGCGGCGACGCTATTGTTGCTCGCGCAAGCTGATGAAACAGCTCGCGGCTGGCTGCCATCGATTCTGCTTGCGATGATAGGATCGGCCGTACTGCTCGGCCTTCTGCAATTTTCCGGCGCCCGCTTCGACAACCCATTGCTGAACGATGTACCTGGGCAAGTCAGCAGCATATTCGCCAATCGCAACCATTTTGCGCTGCTGCTGGCGATCGGCTGCCTACTTGCGCCGGTCTGGGCGTTCAGTACGCGCGACGCGCCGGGCTGGCGAGCTCCGGTCGCTGGTGGGCTCATTCTGCTATTCGTGCTTACGATCCTTGCAACCGGGTCGCGGAGCGGCATGCTGCTTGGCGCGATTGCGCTTGTGATCGCGCCGATATTGATCGGTCACCATCTGCGGCGCCGCCTCAAGCACGCCCCGGCCTGGGTGTTGCCGGCGGTGCTCTGTTTGGGGCTGATCACAATTGGCGGCTTCGTATGGTTGAGCTTCGCGGCCGATCGCGCCGAATCGATTGACCGGCTGATCCATCTTGAAACGAATGAAGATATGCGTGCACGAGCGCTCCCCAGTGTGCTGACGATGATCCGCGCTTATTTTCCGTTCGGATCGGGTTTCGGGGGGTTCGACCCAGTATTCCGGATTCATGAGCCGCTCGCGCTGCTGAAATTCACCTATTTCAATCAGGCGCATAACGACTTTCTGGGTATCGCGCTCGACGGCGGTTTGCTGGCTCTTGCCGTGCTTGGCGCGGCGATCGGATGGTGGCTGATCGCAACCGTCCGCATGTGGCGTATGCCAGCAAGTAAAACCATCACCTTCGCGCGTTTAGGCTCCGCGACGCTCTTCCTCATCTTGGTGGCGAGCGCGACCGATTATCCGGCGCGCACGCCCATAATTATGGCGCTCGCAACAATCGCTGCCGTATGGCTGGCACGGGGGAGCGCCGCCAAGCCTCACGCTGCTTTACCGACGGGCGTCAGGGACCTATAGCCCTCGTCGTTTCCTTTCTTTGGAAGAACCTCCGCCCACATGCGTTTTCCGATCCCCATTCTATGTGTTGCGCTGGCAGTCACAAGCTGCGGTGCCCCCGAGCCCATTCGATCCAGCGCGAGTCTGACGGTCATCGAAGGAAGCCAGGTTTTGCCTGCACCCGATCGCAGCGACTTGACCGCAGCCGACCGGCCCGCCCTGATCGGCCCTCTCGATACGATCGAGGTCGATGTCTTCGGTATCGAAAACCTCAGCCGCGAAATGCAGGTTGACGCGAGCGGCCGCATCGCGATGCCGCTCGCCGGTACCATCGATGCGCGCGGCAAGACCGCGCAGGAACTCGCTGCGGCGATCGAGATAGCCTTGCGCGCGCGCTATGTCCGCGATCCCGAGGTGACGGTGAACATCAAAAGCTCGGTCAGCCAAGTCGTGACGATCGATGGGCAGGTCGTCGAGCCGGGGCTTTATCCGGTCACCAATCAGATGACGCTGATGCGCGTGATCGCGTCGGCCAAGGGCCTTTCCGAGTTCGCGCGGCAAGAGGATGTCGTGATCCTGCGCAAGGTTGGCGATCGGAAAATGGCCGGACTGTACAACATCGCGGCAATCCGCCGGGGCGCCTATGAGGACCCGCCGGTTTATGCCAACGACGTCATCATTGTCGGCGACTCTCCGCAGCGCCGACTGTTCCGCGATTTTGTCGCGCTGTCGCCGTTGCTTGCGTCGCCGCTTATCGCCGTGCTGCAATAAGGCGAACCACCATGAACCTGGTCAATCCCAATCTGCGTGCCGGAGTGCCGGCAAGTCCGGCGGTCGGCGTGGGCGCACCTGCGGGCGGCGGCGAGCCGATGCCGATCATCCGCCAGTATCTGCGCATCGCGATGCGCTGGCGCTACCTGATCCTCGGCGCCGCGGCGGCATGCCTTATTCTGGGCCTGATCGCGACGCTCCTGATGACGCCTCAATATACCGCTGCCGCGACGATCGAAATCGCTCGCGAATCCAACCAGGTTACGAACTTCCAAGGAATGGAGCGTGAGACGGGCGTCGCGGATCAGGAATTCTACCAGACCCAATATGGGCTGCTGCGCTCACGCACGCTCGCCGAACGCGTCGCCGCGCAGCTTCGTCTCGTTGACGACAGAGCATTTTTCGAACGGTTCGGCGTCGATCAGGAAGATCCGGCATTTCAGCAGGTCAATGGCCGTTATTCGGCGAGCGGCCGGGCGACCCGCCAGCGCATCGCCGGCGAATTCCTGCTCGACAACATCGACATCGCACCAACCCGTCTCTCACGTCTCGTCGAGATCCGCGTGATGAGCCCCGATGCCGCATTCTCGGCGCGCGTTGCAAATGCATGGTCCGAGAATTTCATTCAAATCAATCTTGAGCGCAAGGTGCAGGCGACCTCCTATGGCCGTAACCTGCTTCAGCGCGAACTTGTCCAGGCCAAGGAACGCCTCGACGAATCGCAGCGCCAGCTCGTCACTTATGCCGAGCAACAGCGCATCATCAACCTGCCCAGCCAGAGCGCGGGAGACGGCAAAACGACTGCCGAGCGTTCGATCGTCGCGGACGAACTGGCGACGCTTAACTCGGCCTTGTCCCAAGCCACCGCAGACCGAATCGCGGCCGAAGCGCGCTTCCGCGAGGCTGGACGCAACGGCCAATCGAGCGAAGCGCTTCGCAACCAGGCGATCAATACCTTGCGTCAGCGCCGCGCGGAACTCGCCGCTGATTATGAGCGGCTGATGGTACAGTTCGAGCCGGGCTATCCCCAAGCGCGAGCGCTTAAATCGCAGATCGACCAGCTCGACCGCTCGATCGCGCGCGAGGAAGGTCGAGTCTCCGGTTCGGTACAGGCCGAATATCGTCAGGCCCAGGAACGCGAGAATGAATTACGCCGGCGGGTCGAGCAGCTGAAAGTAAATTTCCTCGATCTGCGGCGCCGCAGCATCCAGTATAACATCTATCAGCAGGAAGTGGACACCAACCGCGCACTTTATGACGGGCTGTTGCAACGCTTTAAGGAAATCGGCGTCGCTCGCGGCGTTGGTGTCAACAACATCTCGGTCGTCGATACCGCCGACGTGCCGCAAAGGCCTTCGAGCCCGCGCCTGCTGCTCAATCTTGCGATCGCGCTATTGGCGGGACTAGGTCTCGGCGCCGCTCTGGCCTTCGCACTCGAACAAATGGACGAAGCGATCGCCGATCCAATGGAGGTTGAGCGGCGGCTCGGCCTGCCGCTTCTGGGGTCGGTGCCCAAGGTCGAAAACGAATCGCCGCGCGAAGCGCTTCTCGATCGCAAGTCCGATCTGGTCGATGCCTATCTTGCCATCCAGACGAGCCTTGGTTTCACCACCGAGCATGGCGTGCCGCGATCGCTTGCCGTAACCTCGACGAGGCCCGCAGAAGGCAAGTCGACTACCGCGCTCGCCATCGCGACGATGCTGGCGCGCGCGCAAAAGAAGGTCATTCTCGTCGATGGCGACATGCGTTCGCCTTCGATCCATCAGCTGGGCGGAGTTGACCATGATCGCGGGCTCAGCAACTTCCTGTCGGGCCACGACGATATCGCGCAACTCACCTTCGAGATGCGTGATCTGGGTTTCACGGCGATGTCGGCGGGCCCGATCCCGCCCAATGCCGCCGAACTTCTAACCGGCAATCGCCTTCAGTTGCTGATCGCTCGACTGCTTGAGAGTTATGACCATATCGTGATCGACTCTCCGCCGGTGATGGGACTTGCCGACGCGCCGCTCATCGCGAGCCGGGTCGAAGGCGTCGTCTACACGGTCGAATCCCATCGTATCCGCTCGAGCCTGGTCAAAACCGCCCTCGCTCGGCTCGCTGCCGCCAACGCCCACATCCTCGGCGGCATTCTCACTAAGTTCGAGGTGCGCAAGGCCCATTATGGCTACGGCTATGAATATGGCTATGGCTATGGCCGCGACGGGAAAGCGGATACCGCCGCCTGATGGCGCGCCGGACATTTCGTTCGCCAGCATTTGGGCGGACCCCCCGCGAGTGGTTGGCGCGGGGTGTTCTCGCGCTGGCGGCGGTTGCCGCCGGCTATGTTTCGGTCAAGCAGACGCTTGCCTATTCTGTGCGCTCGGCCGATCCGGAACGCGCCCATACGCTCTCACCGTCGGATGGGCGCATCGAGGCGCAACTGGCGATGAAGCTCTTGACGACCGCGACTGGCGATGCCCAGCGCCGCCGGGCCGAGCAACTCGCGCAAGACGCCCTGCGCCGCGAGCCGCTCGCCATTCCCGCGATCGTGACACTAGGCCTGCATGCACAATTGCGAGGAGATCTTCCGCGAGCGCGGCGTCTGTTCGCGCATTCGAGCCGACTGTCGCGGCGCGATCTACAGACGCGCCTCTGGGCGATCGAAGACGCGGTCGCACGTGAGGACGTTCCGGGTGCCATTCGCAATTACGATCTGGCGTTACGCGCATCGCGCCAGGCTCCTGAAATATTGTTTCCGGTGCTTTCGTCCGCGATCGCAGATCCTAGTATCGCGGCCGCACTAGCACCCGTGTTGGCGAGCCGGCCACCTTGGGGCGATGCGTTTCTCACCCATGTCGCCGGATCGGGCCTCGATCCCAAGGTTCGCGCGCGATTCTTTCGGACGTTGAAAGCGCGCCGTATCGCAATTCCCCAAGCCGCTGAGGTAAATGTGGTGAATGCGCTAGTCGCCGCCAACGCGCATGAGGCGGCCTGGGGCTACTACCGCACATTGCATGCGTCTGCCGATCGGCGGCGCTCGAGAGATCCGCATTTCACCGCCCAGCTCGAAACGCCGACCGCGTTCGACTGGGTGCCGGTGACCGACACCCCCGGCATCGCCGCGACAATCCAGCGTAACGATCGGGACGGCGTGTTCGATTTCGCGACGCCGCCCACGGTTGGGGGCGTGATCCTGCAGCAGATGCAGTTTCTCCCGCCGGGCCGCTATCGGATCGAAGGACGCAGTACTGGAATCGACCAGCCTCGCGGGGCGCGTCCCTATTGGTCGCTGGTCTGCGTCGATGGCCGCGAATTGGGGCGGGTCGATCTCCCCAATTCAACCGAAGCGAGCGGGCGGTTTCGTGGGAGCTTCTCCGTGAGTGGGGATTGCCCGACCCAACAATTGCGGCTTGTCGCGCGGCCGTCCAACATTGTATCCGGCGTATCTGGCCAGATCGATGAGGTTGCATTGCAACCTTTGGGAGACGCTCAATGACGACGCACCTTTCAGGGTTCGGCGCGAAGCACAGGCGGCGAATCGGCGTGGCGCTGGCGCTTTTGACGGGGATTGTCCCATCCGCGGTCCAGGCGCAGAACCGGCCCGTCCCCGTGGAAGAGGAAACGCCGCTCGTCATTGTCGATCCGCGGGCTGCCCGGACGGCGGAAACCGACGCAGGGCGGATCGGCCAGCGCCAGACCCGAGAGGACGCCGCTCGCGAAACCGGAATCGAACCGATGGCGCGGATCAGCAACCGCATCGCCAATCGCGTGCAGAACCGCCTGCGGAGCCGGATCGACCGTTTTTACGATCCGCGCGCGAATGCGACATCGCCGTTCGGGGTGGCGGCGGATCAGGCCAAGGTAGCTGGACGAACGCGTCGCTAATAAGCGCTGGTCTAAAAAGGCCCCTGTCACGTGTTTAGAGGGTGTCAACCTTTCATTGTTTCAAGCGTGAGTGCCCAGATTTCTGTGCAAGCGCCAGCGTCATCACGGGCCAGACCGCGTTGACAAAAGACTTGAGCCATAGGCGAGCGTCGGCGAGGTTGAGGAAGCTTTCGAACGAGAGGCTGGCTTGTCGTAACGCGTGGCAATACGGCGTTGCTGTTTGAGCTTGCTAGCATGCGCTCGATGCGGTTGCGATCTTTGCAGCGGCGATAATCGGGACGGAGGGCGCGCTTCGGTCAAGCGCGCGGGATAACGGGCAGGATGCCACGCATGAGCAGGTTTTTTCCCGAAACCTGTCGTCATCGTAGCCCTTGTCGGCGAGCACCCCCTTTGGGCTTGGGTAACGGCAGGGCCATCAGGCCGTCTGAGGCCGTGTAGTCCGATGCCTCGCCACCGGTCAGTGAAGCCGATAGGCAGTCCTTGATTGTCGCAGCGGGCGTGGATTTGCTCGTAAAGCCGCCGCGTGATCGCCAAAAGCCTGCGCAACATCCCCTTTTCCGCCGCCGCCGAAGCATGGCCGCGAACCGTAGTGCTGTCGATCATGTGCTGCCAGTCGTTGGTCAGTGCCAGGTCGACCAGCGTTTTCAGCAGTGCATCCCAGACGCCTTGCTCGGCGCAGCGCCGGAACCGCACATAGACGGAGTTCCACTTACCGTAGCGCTCATGCATGTCGCGCCAAGGGCAGCCAACCCCCAAGACATAGAGCATCCCGTTGAGAAACCGTCGGTTATCGCCCGCTGGTCACGCCCATCGTCCCCGCTCAGATGGAAGTAGTGGACCGACCAGTTCCCATTCTTCGTCCGACAAGTTTCCACGGCCCATGAATGCTCCCCAAAGAGCGGCCTTGAATCAGAACTAGGGCCACATGAGAAATCTCTTTTGTCAACACGACCTAGACTGTCGGCACCGGTCCGCGTGTCTCAGCAGACGTCATAGCGTACTTGGATCGCTTCGATGATCATGCCTGTATGACGACGTTCGGCCGTAAATCTCCGGATATCATCTCTGCCACGCGCTCATAGTGAACCCAATCAACAATTTTCTTGTCAAGACGGTAATCGGTGACCAGCGTCGCTAGAAGCGTGCGCGCGCCCGCCACGTCGCGCGACTGGACCAGAGCTGCCATGTCATTCATGAGCTTGTTAAAAGCCGCCGGCGTGAACGGCAGAGGTTCGTTCGCCTTCATGATCCGCTCATGCGCGGTCGGCATCGGATGGTTGCCGATCAGCAGTTCCTCGTAAAGCTTTTCTCCCGGACGCAACCCGACAACTTCGATCGCAATGTCCCCGTCGGGATTGGTTTCGTCGCGGGGACGGAGACCCGACAGAAGAATCATGTTGCGTGCCAGATCCCAAATCTTAACCGGCTCTCCCATGTCCAAGACGAAAACCTCGCCGCCCTGCGCAAGACCAGCGGCTTGAACAACGAGCTGGGCTGCTTCGGGAATAGTCATAAAATAGCGGGTGATCTCGGGATGGGTAATAGTAATAGGTCCGCCCTCGTCGATCTGGCGTCGAAACAACGGCACGACCGACCCACTTGAGTTTAAGACGTTTCCAAATCGTACCATCGACATGCAGGTAGGAGGATTCGCGCGCGCTGCCATCTGCAGCACCATCTCAGCGAGACGTTTTGTCGCGCCCATTATATTGGTCGGGCGAACCGCCTTATCGGTGCTAATCAGCACGAAATGCGCAACCCCATGCAGAATGGCGAGATCGGCCATCACCTGCGTCCCGAAGACATTGTTGGCGACACCGTCGAGCACATTGTGCTCAACCAGCGGCACATGCTTGTACGCGGCAGCATGATAAATAGTGTGGGGTTGCCAGGCGGCCAAGATCTCATCGATTCGAGCTCGGTCGCGAACTGAGGCGAGCAGGGGGATGATCTCGATCTCACCGACCGAGCGGCTACTGAGCTCTGCATGGATCTGATAGAGCGCGAACTCGTTCTGCTCGACCAGCAGCAGCTTTGCAGGCTGTTGGTCCAGGATCTGTCGGCACAACTCGCTGCCGATTGATCCCCCTGCACCAGTTACCATCACGATTTGCTGGGCCACGGTACGTGCAAGAAGATCCGGCTCGGGGGGTACGGCCGCACGGCCTAGCAAATCATCAATGTCGAGATCACGAACATCTTTTATGCTGATCCGGCCCTTTGCCAAATCCAACATGTCCGGAATAGTTTGAACCTTTACCTGCAGCCCACGAAGACCGGCGATGATTTCGTTGCGGCGCTTGCGCGTTGCGCTTGGCATGGCCAGCAGGACGTCGGTGATAATCCCTGAACGGATCGCCGCGATCATTTCCTCGGGCCGCTTGATCGTCACGCCGTTCAGTGTCCGGCCCTGTAACGTCACGTCGTCGTCGACGAACATCGACACAATCATGTCCTGCGTCGCCGACAGCGCCAGCGCCAACTGGCGCCCGGTAGTGCCCGCGCCATAAATGGCGACGCGTCCGCGGACATTTGTTATTCCTGCAGAGCGACCGAACCACTCGCGCGCGGCGAGCCGCGACAGCAGCATGATGAGCAGCAAGATAATGGGCTGGATGATCGCAACCGTGCGAGGCACGCCCGGCACGGTGATCAGCGTGAACACCACGAAGCCGGGCAGCGCGGCACAAGCGACAGCATAGGTCACGAGCATCATCGCCTGCGATCCGGCGTGGCGGAAGACCTCGCGATGCAGCCCAAAGAGATGGAAGACCGGCAGTGAGATGACCGGCGCCAACAATAAGGCGCACCATACCCCGAATGTCAGCTCCGGCAGCTCGCTTAAACGCAGATAGAAGGCGACCAGGACAGAAAATACACAGGCAAGGGCGTCGCAAGTGATCGCGATAACCCATTTTGTCCTGCGAGGCAGCGACAACAGGGCCTTCGCCAGCGCTTCCGCCGCAGCCGTAAACCATCCAGCAGACAAGCGCACCGAAGAAAGATCCTTGCTCTGCCCCATGCGCACCCCTTGCACCGCTAAGCTCGTCGTTGCCACCTTTGTTTTCAGATCGAGCGACAAAACTCCACTCTGAGCACCGGCGTGATCGGATTTGACATATCCCCTTCGGCGGCGCAACAATAGTAGCTCGCCAAGTTAGCGAAGCGCCCCCGCCTCTCTTTGGTTCCTACCGCGTGACCAGGACAGTCAAGTCGTGCGGTGGAACTGGGACAGGCCGTGGCGTAGCATTCGCATATCGGACATCGATCGCGTGATCCTTCGCCCGCGCTGCGACAGCGATCGCGTCGGGCAAGGGCCGATCGGGATCCACGGCCGCATGATCGCGCGGCAAAGCACCAGCAACTGGGAGGGAGATCGTGCGCGAACCATATGCTTCGATCACTCCCGGAGCTGCGGCGTTTCTGCTGGTCGACCAGCGATGGCCAACTGCGGGGCGCGGCGCGCCACTCACCTGATTGTCACCAATCCGCCCACTGGTGTTTGCGACATTGAGCGCTGCGCCTTGTGCTGATTGAGCGATAAAGCCATTCGCAACGATAACTGCATCAGTTACGCGGGCTGCGGCATCGTTGTATAGTCCTAGGGTTCCTTGACCCGAAAAGTGATTTCCAACCACGACCACACCTGTACAAGCACCAGCAAGGGTGACCGCCGCTCGGCGCGGCGCTACCCCACCGCCGATCGCTTCGCCATTGTTCCCTTCTACGACCAGTCCTGTCACTGTCGTGGCATCGACCGCACAATCGACGGTCTTTAGCGTATTGCCACGGATAGTGATCGTCTGATTCTGGCCGGCGTCGTCCCCAATACGCACGAAGGTGCGCGTCGCGCGATCCGTAAAAGCATTATTGCTCTCAATTACGACTGATCGAGCACCGCCAAGGACGATGCACTCACTAGCAATCGCGTAGAAGTTGTTTCTGGTGATCCTGACATTTGAAACCCGTCCGCCCGTAGCCCCCTGGCCGATCCGGATACATTCCTGCGCCGATACGTCGAAGAGACATCGATCGATCAGGATATCGTCACCATGAGTAATATCGATCGCATGGGTTTGCGGCGTAGCAAAGACTGTATCGAGAATTCGGATCGAGTTACATTGACCTTTGGTCTTGACTATACGAAGCAAAGCTCCACCCGACCCACCCCCGCCGTTGGCACGCAACACTAAATTGTTCAGTCCAAATGAACAGCCCTGCGCGATCGGTTCGACTCTAAAGAGATCGTGTCCGGGACGCTGCTGTTCTATGCGCGCGCCACTAGAATATTCCGCCTGACCCTCTCCTAGCAGTCGAAGACTGCGTTGAATAAGAATTGAACCACTGACGATAAAAAGACCTTGAGGCCACACTAACTCGCCAATCCCCAGAAATGGTGTGTTGCTACCATCGGTCTCAAATCGGGTATTGCGCTCGATTTCACTAATTGCAGCTTGGATAGCATTCGTATCGTCGGTTTTTCCATTCCCGACTGCGCCTGCCCTTGAAAGGGATCGCTCCATGACCGAGCGTCCGCTTGGCGCTGGGATAATTGTGGGGCTGGATGTGGGTCCGATTTGAGCACCCGCCATGCGGGAACGTGAGGCGGCGGACAAGCATCCGCTTCCGGGAACCAGCCCCGCGACGCCGACGCCCATCAACGTCAACAGCGCGCGGCGTCGGCTTTGGATTGGCAAATCGCGATCAAGGCCTTCTACGGTACTGTCGTTATGTTTGGGCTGACTGGACAATGACATG
Organism: Sphingomonas sp. BT-65; assembly: GCF_026107375.2. Taxonomy (NCBI): domain Bacteria; kingdom Pseudomonadati; phylum Pseudomonadota; class Alphaproteobacteria; order Sphingomonadales; family Sphingomonadaceae; genus Sphingomonas; species Sphingomonas sp. BT-65. The sequence goes on along the minus strand of NZ_JAPCIA010000002.1, from coordinate 575,654 downwards.
ATAAGTGGCCCTCAGTCATCGAGAGGATTGTCGTTTTAGAACAGGGTTGTGTACTCATAAAGGCCGACGACGGTAGGCCGACGTGATATTGCCACGCGTCGATGACAGGCGTGTGCTGAACGGAGTACTCCGCTCCGGTGCGCCATGGTGTGACCTGACCGAGCGCTATGGCCCGCGCACCACCTGCCACAACCGCTTCGTCCGATAGCGGAAGGCAGGCGTGTGAGACTGGCTGATGGAGGCCATCACTGAAGCGCACGAGGGCGATATCCAGATGATCGACAGCACTTCCGTTCGTGTCCACCGGCAGGCAGCGACGGCAAAGAGGGGGCAGATCGCTGTCTCGGTCCATCACGCGGCGGGCTCACGACCAAGATTCGTGTCGTTGTCGACGCGCAGGGGCTCCCGATCCTGCTCAGCCTGACCACAGGGCAAACACAAGGCGGGCAGGTCGCCGATACGCTACTCGACCACCTCAGCCCGCGCACCATCGTGCTGGCGAACAAAGCCTACGACGCCGACCGCCTCCGGGAGTTATCCACGACCAGAGCGCTATGCCCAACATCCCACCCAAGAGTAATCGACGCTGGAAGCCCTGTCTTCAGCAAGCGGCTCTACCGCCTGCGTAGCCTCAGCGAGCGATACTTCTCCAAGCTGAAGAACTTCCGCCGCTTCGCCACCCGCTACGAGAAGCTCGCCGCCAACTTCCTTGCCACGGTCCAGCTCGCTTCAATACGCTGGGGTCCGAGCTTATGAGTCTACGGCCTACGTACTAACCCCAATCGAGCGTTCGGGACGCGCCCATTAGGTTTACGCGCGGGTGGCAGTGGCCGGCGAGGGGATGATTTCGCATGCCGAGTCACGGGGCGACCCGGTCAAGCTTTACGCGAACTGCAACAGGCCGGCGGTAACGCACTCTTCCGCTTGACACCGGTGGCGGCTCGCTGGCGCAGGCGGGCCTGGAGTGCTCCAACAACTGAAGGCGTGACTCGGTATGAACTCGACCGCCCGGAGCTCGCTGGCACCACGCCTGCTGCTCGTTGAGGATGACGATGCCGTGCGGCGCGGGCTTCAACTGCTGCTGACCGGGCAAGGATATCAGGTCCACGCATTCTCTCGCGCGGCGCTTGCCCTTGCCGATTCCACGGCGATCACCGCGAGCCATCTGGTCATCGACTATGTCCTGCCCGAGGCGGACGGGATCGAGGCCTTGCGCTTCCTCCAGTCGCATGGATGGAATGGATGCGCCGTGCTGGTCACCGCCTTCTATTCCCGGCAACTGCGTGACACGGCGGTCGCCGCCGGCTTTGCCGCGGTCCTCCCGAAGCCATTCCGCGACACCGAGCTGCTCGACGCATTGGCGCGCGGCGCGCCGGTCGCGGATTAAAGGGGCAATCCCGGCCAAACGCTTGAGCCGGCGAATTTTTGCTCGATATCGAACATATGTTATGTTGCGACCGCTGGCCGGCACTTGAACCGTCCGGCGGGGGCCACATGAACGCTGAAGGGGATACCATCAGCACTCGAGCTTGGCGCGGCTATGGATTCGCCATCCTGGTTGTGGCCGTCGCCACGCTGGTGCGCTTGATCCTGGACCCCTGGCTGCAGGGGCGCGCATATTATTTGTCCTTCGCCATTGGCGTTCTCGTCGTCTGCGTATTCGCGGGGCGCGGGCCGGCGATCCTCACGGCGCTGCTTGCGGTTGCCGCCGTCCGGGCAATGGGATGGGCGCCGGGACCGTTCTGGTCGCTGAGCCTGCTGATCTTCGCTGTTGCGGCGAGCCTGACGATCCTGATCGCCGGGCACATGACCTGGCTTCGCCGCAAATCGCAAGAGAGCGAGCGGCGTGCCGAGCGGCGTGCCGAGCTCGCCGACGAGCTTGCCGAGGAGCTCAACCTGCTGATCGACGGCGCCACCGGCTACGGCATCTACATGCTCGACCCCGATGGAAATGTGACGATCTGGAGCAAGGCGGCGGAGCGCCTGAAGGGCTGGCGCGAGGCCGAGGTGGTCGGCCGTCACTTCTCGCTATTCTATCCCGAAGCCGCGGTCGCGGCAGGCAAGCCGCAACTCGATCTTGCGCGCGCGCGCGAAGACGGGCGGCTCGAGAAGGAGGACTGGCGCGTCCGCAAGAACGGATCGGAGTTCCTCGCGCACGTCACCCTCACCGCGTTGTACGACAAGCAGGGCGAGCTCAAGGGGTTCGGCAAGGTCATCCGCGACGTGACCGAACAGCGTGCCGCCGAGCAGAAGCTCGCGGCGAGCGCGTCGCACTTCCGCTCGATCCTCGCCACCGTTCCCGACGCGATGGTCGTCATCAACGAGACCGGCAAGATCCTCTGGTTCAGCGCCGCTGCCGAGCGGCTGTTCGGTTATGCCGAAGCCGAGGTCATCGGCTTGAACGTGAGCCGGCTCATGCCCTCGCCCGACCGCGAGCGCCATGACGGCTATATCAAACGCCACCTCATCACCGGCGAGAAACGGGTGATCGGGATCGGGCGGAGCGTGATCGGGCAAAAGCGCGACGGCACCACCTTTCCGATCGAGCTCGCCATCGGCGAAGCGATCTCGGACGGCACGCGTGTGTTCACCGGCTTCATCCGGGATCTCACCGAAAAGCAGGCCGCCGAACGGCGCATCAACGAGCTGCGCGGCGACCTGGTCCACGCGGCGCGGGTCAGCGCGATGGGAACCATGGCCTCGACGCTGGCGCATGAGCTCAACCAGCCGATCACCGCCGTCGCCACCTTCGTGCGCGGCGCCCGCAACTTGCTGCACGAGGACAAACTCGATGATCGCGGCATGATCGAGGACGGGCTCGACGGTGCCTATGAGGAGGCGCTGCGCGCGGGGGCGATCGTCCGCCGCCTGCGCGAGTTCGTCGCGCGCGGCGAGGTCGAGAAGTCGGTCGCCGACCTGGTGGAGCTGGTCGAAGAAGCCTCGAAGCTCGCTCTGCTCGACGCGCGGGAAAAGGGCATCCGGACGCAGATCGAGCTCGACCATGCGGTGCGCCAGGTGCTCGTCGACAAGATCCAGATCCAGCAGGTGCTGATCAACCTCATGCGCAACGCGATCGAGGCGATGGGCCAGTCGCCGTCGCGCCTGCTGACGGTTTCGAGCGCGTCCGACGATGACGGCTTCCTGCGCGTGACCGTGGCCGATACCGGACCGGGGGTTGCTCCGGAGATCACCGAGAATCTGTTTCGCGCCTTCAACAGCACCAAGCGCGACGGCCTCGGCCTCGGCCTGTCGATCTGCCGCACCATCGTCGAGGCCAATGGCGGGCGTATCTGGATGGAGCCGCAGCTCGAGGGAGGCGCGCGTTTCCATTTCACCCTAATCCGTGCCGATGCGGAGGTGTCCGAATGACCGACAGGCCCCTGGTTCACGTCATCGACGACGAGGAAAGCGTCCGCCGTGGAACGAGCTTCTACCTCAAGAGCATCGGCTATGCCGTGCGCACCTGGGAATCGGGGGCGGGATTTCTCAAGGAGGTGCGCCACATCGAATGCGGTTGCATCCTGCTCGATATCGGCATGCCCGAGATTGACGGCCTGGAGGTCCAGCAGCAGCTCAACGACCGCGGCGTGACGATGCCGGTCATCGTACTGACTGGCCATGGCGATATCGCCGTGGCGGTGAAGGCGATGAAGGCGGGCGCGGTCGATTTCCTGGAGAAGCCCTTCGAGACCGACGCGCTCGAGGATGCGATCCGCCGCGCATTCGAGCGGCTTGCCGCGGAGAAGAGCATCATGGTCCGTGCGGCCGACGCGGAGGTCGTGCTCGGCGTGCTGAGCGATCGCGAGCGCGAGGTGCTCGAGGGGCTGGCGCAAGGTCATCCCAACAAGACCATCGCCTATTATCTCGGCATCTCGCCGCGCACCGTCGAGGTGCATCGCGCGAACATCATGATCAAACTCAAGGCGCGCAGCCTGTCCGGGGCGCTGCGCATCGCCTTTGCAGCCGGCATGGGCGAAGACCGCGCCTGAGCGCATGCTTCCCCTGATCCAGGCGCCGGTCAGTTCAGGGGAACAGGGCTGCGAGAATCTGGTCGGCTGCCTGCTCCGACGAGCACCGCATGGTGTCGATCTGCAGGTCGGGCTCCAGAGGCGGCTCGTATGGACTGTCGATGCCGGTGAAGTTGACGAGTTCGCCGCGCCGGGCCTTCTGGTAGAGGCCTTTCACGTCGCGCGCCTCGGCTTCGCCGAGCGGGGTGTCGATGAAGATCTCCACGAACTCGCCCTCCGGGACCATCGCACGCACCATCTCGCGCTCCGCGCGGAAGGGCGAGATGAAGGCGGCGAGCACGACCAGGCCGGCATCGGCCATCAGCGCCGCAACCTCGCCGACGCGGCGGATATTCTCGACCCGGTCGGCGTCGGTGAAGCCGAGATCGCCGTTCAGCCGATGCCGCACATTGTCGCCGTCGAGCAGGAAGGTGTGGTAGCCGAGCGCATGCAGCTTGCGCTCGACCTGATTGGCGATGGTCGACTTGCCCGCTCCCGACAGGCCGGTGAACCACAGGACCTTGGGCACTTGCGCCTTCATCGCCGCGCGCTGCTCGCGGCGCACCTCGAGCGGTTGCCAATGGATGTTGTCGGCGCGGCGCAGCGAGAAATGGAAGGTGCCGCCCGCCAGCGTGCGATGGCTTTCGCGGTCGACCAGGACGAAGCTGCCGAGCGTGCGGCATTCGGCATAGGCGGCGAAGGGGATCGCGCGGTCGAGCCGTAGCGTGGCCACGGCGATCTGGTTGCAGGCCAGCGTGCGCGCGGGCGCCTCGCCAAGCGTTTCCAGATCCACCGCATGCTTGATCTGCATCACCGTCGCGCCGATGGTCGTGCTTGCCGTCTGCAGCAGATAGCGGCGGCCTGGCAGCAGCGGCGCCTCGTCCAGCCAGACCAGCGAGGCCTCGAACTGGTCGGAAACCTGCAACGGCGCGTCGGCGGCGGCGATGACGTCGCCGCGGGAGCAGTCGATCTCGTCCGCCAGGGTCACCGTCACCGACTGGCCGGCACGGGCAAGCTCGAGGTCGCCGGCCAACGTCACAATCCGTGCGATCCTGCTGGTCCGTCCCGAAGGCAGGATGCGCACAGGGTCGCCTGGCCGCACGACCCCGCTGGGGATCGTGCCCGCGAGGCCGCGGAAGTCCTGACCGGCGCGATTGACCCATTGGACCGGCATCCGGAACGGCTTCGTCGCGTCGGCCTCGACATCGACCTCCACGGTCTCGAGATGCTCGAGCAACGCCGGGCCCGAATACCACGGCATCGCATCCGACCGGCCGGCGATATTGTCGCCGTTTCGGCCCGAGATGGGAATGGCGGTGAAATCGCGAATGCCGATCTGCCGCGCGAAGGCCGCATAGTCCTCGACCACCGCGTCGAACGCCGCTTGCTGGTAGCCGACCAGGTCCATCTTGTTTACCGCCAGCACGATGTGACGGATCCCGAGCAACTGGACGATGTAGCTGTGGCGTCGGGTCTGGGTCAGCACGCCCTTGCGCGCGTCGATCAGGATCACCGCGAGGTCGGCGGTCGACGCGCCGGTGACCATGTTGCGCGTATATTGCTCGTGCCCGGGCGTGTCGGCGACGATGAACTTGCGTTTCCCGGTCGCGAAGAAGCGATAGGCGACGTCGATCGTGATGCCCTGCTCGCGCTCGGCAGCGAGCCCGTCGACCAAGGAAGCGAAGTCGATCGATTGCCTACCGCTCGACACTGCCTCGAGGCTGGCGAGCTGGTCCTCCAGGATCAGCTTGGAATCATAGAGCAGGCGGCCGATCAGCGTTGACTTGCCGTCGTCGACCGACCCGCAGGTCAGAAAGCGCAGCAGGGAGCGCTCCTGATGCTGTGCGATACAGGCGTCGAAGTTTGGGGCGACCAGCCGATAGGGTTCGGCCATCAGAAATATCCTTCCTGCTTCTTGCGCTCCATGCTCGCGTCGCCCTCCTGATCGATCGCCCGGCCCTGGCGCTCGCTCGTCGTCGCGAGCAGCGTTTCCTGGATCAGCTCGGGCAGGGTCGTGGCCTTGCTCTCCACCGCGCCGCTGAGCGGGTAGCAGCCGAGCGTGCGGAAGCGGATCGAGCGCTCGACCGGCGTTTCGCCGTTCAACGGGAAGCGTTCGTCGTCGACCATCAGGATCATACCGTCGCGCACCACCGTCGGCCGCGGTGCCGCGAAGTAGAGCGGGACGATTTCGATCCCTTCGGCGAGGATGTATTGCCAGACGTCGAGCTCGGTCCAGTTGGAGAGCGGGAAGACGCGCAGGCTTTGCCCCTTGGCGACCCGGGCGTTGTAGAGCCGCCACAATTCGGGGCGCTGGTCGCGGGGTTCCCACCGGTGATTGCGGTCGCGGAAGCTGAAAACCCGTTCCTTGGCGCGGCTCTTCTCCTCGTCGCGCCGGGCGCCGCCGAACGCCGCGTCGAAGCCGTGCGCGTCGAGCGCTTGCTTGAGCCCCTCGGTCTTCCACATCTCGGTGTGGAGGCTGCCATGATCAAACGGGTTGATCCCGCGCGCCACCGCTTCGGGGTTGCGATGGACGATCAGCTCCATTCCCGCCGCGGCCGCGGCACGGTCGCGATATTCGTACATGGCGCGGAACTTCCAAGTCGTGTCGACATGGAGCAGCGGGAAAGGCGGTGGGGCGGGATAAAAGGCTTTCAGCGCGAGATGCAGCATGACCGCCGAATCCTTGCCCGCCGAATAGAGCATGACCGGCCGCTCGGCCTGGGCGACCACCTCGCGCAGGATATGGATGCTTTCGGCCTCGAGCCGTTCGAGATGCGTGAGAGTAGGTGAAAGCGGTTGCGTCAGGCGCATGGTGTTTCCGTCGGTCAGTTCAGGCTCGCACGCAGCATGGCGGGTCCTTGTCGCGCTGAATATTGCCAAGCCCGCTGAGCGGCCGGGGAACGCGGGGTAGCCCGGAAGTAGTGATCGCGCCGCGCCGCGGATCGCGAGCGCCAGTAAGGGTCAGGCGCTCCCTCCAATGCGCCCCGCACGCGCGCGTGCCGATCCGCTACCCACCGATGCTGTCTCGAAGAGGAGGGTTCACGATGCGGTTGGTGATGATCGGCTCCGGCTATGTGGGACTGGTTTCCGGGGCGTGCTTCGCCGATTTCGGGCATGAGGTGGTGTGCGTCGACAAGGATGCGGCGAAGGTGGCGACGCTGCGCGCCGGCCGCATCCCGATCTACGAGCCGATGCTCGACCAGCTCGTCGCGCGCAACGTCGCCGCCGGCCGCCTCTCGTTCACGACCGAGCTGGCCGAGGCCGTGCGTGAGGCCGAGGTCGTGTTCATCGGCGTCGGCACCCCGGCGCGGCGCGGCGACGGGCATGCGGACCTCTCCTATGTCCATGGAGCGGCGCGCGAGATCGCGCGGAACCTCGCCGGGTTCACCGTGGTGGTGACCAAGTCGACGGTTCCGGTCGGCACGGGGGACGAGGTCGAGCGGATCATCCGCGAGACCAATCCCGGCGCCGACTTCGCCGTCGCATCGAACCCCGAATTCCTGCGCGAGGGTGCCGCGATCGAGGACTTCAAGCGCCCCGACCGCATCGTGATCGGCATCGAGGACGCGCGCGCCCGTGCGGTGCTCGAGGAAGTCTATCGCCCGCTCTTCCTCAACCGCTCGCCCATCCTCTTCACGCGGCGCCGGACGAGCGAGCTGATCAAATATGCCGCGAACGCGTTCCTCGCGATGAAGATCACCTTCATCAACGAGATCGCGGATCTGTGCGAGCAGGCGGGTGCCGATGTGCAGGAGGTCGCGCGCGGCATCGGGCTCGACAATCGCATCGGGCCGAAATTCCTCCATGCCGGGCCCGGCTATGGCGGCTCCTGCTTTCCCAAGGACACGCTGGCGCTGATGAAGACCGCGCAGGACCATGGCGCGCCGCTGCGGCTGGTCGAGGCGACGGTCGCGGTCAACGATGCGCGCAAGCGCGCGATGGCGCGCAAGGTGCTCCAGGCGGCTGGCGGCGACCTGCGGGGCAGGACCGCCGCCGTGCTCGGCCTGACCTTCAAGCCGAATACCGACGACATCCGCGAGGCGCCGGCGCTGACGATCATCCAGGCGCTGCAGGACGCAGGCGCCACGATCCGCGCCTATGATCCGCAGGGCATGGAGGCGGCCGGGCCACTGCTTCCCGACGTCAGCTTCGCGCGTTCGGCCTATGACGCCGCGGAGGGCGCATCGGCGCTGGTGATCGTCACCGAATGGGACGCGTTCCGCGCGCTCGACCTGGCTCGGCTGCACGCGGCGATGGCGCGTGCGGTGCTCGTCGACCTGCGCAACATCTACAAGCCGGAGGAGGTCGAGCGCGCCGGGTTCGTCTATGCGGGTATCGGGCGGCCGATGCCGGGCGAGGCGGAGCCGCTGTTGGAGGCAGCCGAATGACCCAGTTCCTGGTCACCGGCAGCGCGGGCTTCATCGGCTTCCACCTTGCGCGGCGGCTACTCGCCGAAGGGCATCAGGTGACCGGCTATGACGCGCTCACCAACTATTACGACCCCGCGCTCAAGCGGGCGCGCAATGCCATCCTTGAGGCGTATCCCGGCTACAGCTTTACCGAGGCACTGCTGGAGGACCGGGACGAGCTGATGCGCGCGGCCGAGAAGCGTCCGCCCGAAGTGATCGTCCACCTCGCGGCGCAGGCGGGCGTGCGCTACTCGATCGACGCGCCGGCGACCTATGTGTCGAGCAACCTGACGGGGTCCTGGGCGGTGCTGGAGCTGGCGCGCGCGGTTCGCCCCCGGCATCTGCTGATGGCGTCGACCTCGTCCGCCTATGGCGCGAACGAGAAGGTGCCGTTCGGCGAAACCGACCGCGCCGACCATCCGATGAGCCTCTATGCCGCGACCAAGAAAGGCATGGAGGCGATGGCGCATGCCTATGCGCATCTGTTCGCGATCCCGAGCACGCTGTTCCGCTTCTTCACCGTCTATGGGCCGTGGGGACGCCCGGACATGGCGCTGTTCAAGTTCACCAGCGCCATCCTCGCCGGCCGGCCGATCGAGGTGTACGGCAATGGCCGGATGGCGCGGGACTTCACCTATGTCGACGATCTGGTCGAGGCGATCGTCCGGCTGGTCGACGCCATGCCGGTGCAAGGCGCGCCGGCCGATGCGGGAGGCGTCGTCGACAGCCTTTCGCCGGTCGCGTCCTACCGGGTCGTGAACATCGCCGGGGGGCATCCCGTCGAGCTCATGGACTTCATTCGAACCGTGGAAGCCTGTATCGGCAGGCAGGCGCGCCTCGACATGCTGCCGATGCAGGCGGGGGACGTGCCGCTCACGGCGGCGGACCCGTCGCTGCTGCGCGCGCTGACCTGCTATGTTCCGAGTACCGGTATCGCTGACGGCGTCGCCGCCTTCGTGGACTGGTATTGCCGCTATCATGGGGTGTCGCGGGCACGCGACGGCGGGGAAACCGCGCGGGCTACCGTCGCTATCTGAACAGAGGCAGGTCGCGTTCCTCCGGCAGAGGGCGAATATTGGGCGCCGCGGCGGCGCCAGAAGGCGACGCGAGCCGTTCGCCGGCGGGTTCGACGTCGAGATAATGCGGCCTGAACATCGCGATCGTCGCCAGGCGCGGGAGATCGGTAATCTCGACGACGCGCCGCCGCCATCCCAGCAAGCCGGCGGAGCGCAGCAGTTGCACCGTTCGATTGACCTGCACCGCGCTCAGGCCTCGCGCATCGCCAAGATCGCGCTGACCCATCGGCATGTCGAACGCGGTGCCTCGCGCGAGGCCGGCGCGTGCGGAACGGTAGAACAGCTCGCAGAACAGGTGCGCGATCCGCTGCGTGGCGCTCAACCTGCCGAGCGAACGGATCCATTGCCGGTGGATCGCCGCCGCGACCGAAGCATCCCATAGCAGCGCCCGGCCCAATGCGGGGAATTGCTGGACCGCCGCGTCAAGATCGGTCCGGGAAATCTGCGCATAATAGAGCTGCGAGATCGAGCAGGCGGAATGATCCTGGCGCTCCGCGAACAGGCAATCATGGCCCAGGATGTCGCCGGGCAGGAACAGCTCGACGATCTGCCGCCGGCCATCGGCCAGCTGATCGTAGCGGCACGCCCAACCGTCGAGGATCACGATCATCGGTGATGTCGGATCGCCTTCGACATAGAGATCCTGCCGCGCCGGCAGGCGATGTGTCCTGTTCTGGATCAATGCGGCAAGTGCGCCTCTTTCCTCGGGGCCCAGCCGCATCTTGCTGTCGAGCTTGGCGAGGAGTGGGTTGAGCACGATCACCTTCCAAGCAAATTTCCACCAAGGCGGAACAACCAAAGAAGATCATGCTGTTAGCGCATGGTGCCAACCTGTTAATCCGTACTACCCCGTATCATCCATTTTGGGGCAGTTGCCGGAAGCCGGTGCGTCCGGCCGCCGCGAATCCGCGGGCCGGGCCATTTCATGCCCCAATTTGAGGCACATGGCTGAAGCGTGCTGCCTGTCGGACAGGCCGATCGCGGCGGCCACGGGTGGGGTAGGCGTGGATCAGAACATCGGCCTTCCGCAATTATAGGCGGGCACGCGCCCGGTGCCGGCCCCGACCATGCCGGAATATCGAACGTCATCCTGTGCGAGCGCGTTCAGATATTCCTCGATGTTCGGGTAGCCGTCGCCGTCCTTGTCGTCGTTCGCGTCCCACACATTGGGGTTGGTGTTGGTGAACCGGCTCTCCCAGTCGTCGGGCATGCCGTCATTGTCGCGGTCGGGCTTGGCGGCGCCCGCCGTGATCCGTGCCCAGCCGCCGACATCCGCGATGCTCCCCGGCCAGCTCGACGCGAACAGATAGGGCGCGGAGTCGCAGCTGCGCACGTCGTCGACGTACATCTGGTCGACATTGTCGCGGCACACGCCATCGCGGCAGCGATCGGCGCCGGCGAAGGCGAGGACGTCGCGCAGCGCCTGCTCCGCCGGCACGACCCGCGCCGGATCGAACGAAGGTGCGGTGAGGCCCGGCATGAGGGCGTAAGCGAGGTTCTGGACCGTGGCGAGGCCGGTGCGGCTGCAATCGCGCGCGCCGGTACTGGTGACGCCGCAGATCGAGCTCGGCGAGACATGCGCGATGAAACCGGCGGTGTTCTGGAACGGATCCGTCGTAGCCGATCCGAACTGCCCGGCGATCCGCGTGCGCGGCGTCACATTGCCCGTCGAATGGATGTTGAAGCCGAAGCCCGACGAACTCCCCGGCGTGTAGAGACCGACCAGGTAATTGCCGTCGCTGGCATTGTAGCGCGGCCCGCGCAGATAGACGTTGTTGACATAGTTGGCATAGACGCTGCCGAACTGGTTCGAGACGAGCCCCGCCTCCGCGATGAAGTGGTAGAGGACGTTGTTGACCACATCGACCTGACCTGTCGCACCAGCGGTCGCCGGGTTGGTTCCGACGGCGATGTTGATGCCGCGCTGCTCGCCATGCTGCGAGAGGTTGTGCGCGATGGTGATGCGCGAGGCGGGCTTGAGGAAGAAGGTCTTGCAGTGCAGCGCCCCGACGTGCCCGCCGTTGCGGCAGATATTGGGCCCGATGATCGACCATTGCACCGTGCAGTCGACGCACGCCATGTCCAGGCTCTCGTCGGTGCCGAACATCGTCGATACGTGATCGAGGATCTGATTGTTGGTGCCCTGTAGCCGGATCGGATCGCCATTTTCCGAGAGGCGGCCGAGATGCGGGCCGGTGCGCGTGCGCACATGGCGCAGGATCATGTGGTTGCCGCCGTGGCGGGTGTCGATCAGCGAGTCCACCGGGCTGTAGCGGTCGCCCAGCCGGAATTCGATCCCGCCCGGCGAAGTCTGTCCGGCGATATAGATTTGCGGCTTGGTGATGAATGCCGAGGACTGCAGGACGATCGCCCCGGCGACGTCGAAGACGCAGTAGCGCGGCCGGTTCGCTGGGATGCTATAGGGGCTCGTCACCGCCAGGGCGAGCGCGCATTCGCGGTAGCTGATCTTGCCGTCCCCCGCGCTGGCGACATCCTCCAGCGTGTTGATCTTGTAGACCACGGCGTTGGCGCTGCGCACGCTGGTGCGCTTTCCGAAGCCGGTCGCGGTCGGAAAGGCGAGCGGGTGGAGCGCCCGGTCGGGGATGTTGCCATTGTCGGGATTGGCGAAGGCGGCGGCCGCACCGGCCGAAGGTGTGGGCGTAGGCTGAGGGGAGGGAGCAGGTCCGGGAGCCGGCGTCGGACTGGGGCTGGGCGTCACGATCACCCCGCTCGCGCGCAACACCGCCTCGTTCACCCAGCCATCGGCGCCGGCGCCGAAATCAATGCGCCACCACCGGTCTCCGGAACGCGTGACCGGCCCTTCGACGACTCGGCCGGTCGCGCCTGCGGCCTGTATGCCGGCGCCGGTTAGCAGGTCTCGCGTCATGACCCGAAACTTGGCGGTCAGCTCCACGCCCGATCCGATCGCAATCGGAGCAGCGCGAGCGGTCACCACCGCGACGGCGATCGATGCGATGGCGGTGGCAGACAAGACAGGCACCAGGTTGCGCCGTGGGAGGACAAACATGATACGCGACCTCTTTTTAGTAAATATCAGTTAACTATGATTTGAAGGTCGATGCATAGTTCAATGATATTTATAGAAAACATGAGTTTGTCGCCCTGTCGTTGACATGGCTGATAAGTAAATCGTGCTCTTATTAGGCGCGACCTACTACGGCACTGGTTTAAAGAAAATGAATTCGATCGCGATTTTTACCCAATTCACCTTATAGGTCGCGGGGTAAATATTGAACAAATGCACATTGTCCTTTAGGACAGTGTGCATAACTTACTTGTCCGGGGTGGCTTGTTTAGATCTAAGGATAAGCGCTGGTGATCGCGACGACCTGCGTGCGATTGCTCGCCCCCAGCCGGCGCATCAGTTCCTTCACATGCGCCTTCACCGTGCGTTCGGTGACTCTCAAGCTCGTCGCGATCTGCCGGTTGGTGAGGCCGCGGGACAAACCCTCGAGAACCTGGCGCTGGCGCCCGGTGAGCATCGCATCATAGCTGCGGCGTGCGCCCGGCGACAGCATGATCGACTGGGTTGCCGGCTGCTCGAGGATCGATCGGGGATAGGCGATCCAGCCGCGGCTGACGATCCGGATCGCTTCGACCGTGAGGTCGAACGACATGTCGGCGCTGAGGAAGCCGGCGATCCCGAGGCTCAGCGCGGCGCGCGCATGCTCGGCGTCGACATGCGTCGTCAGGACGAGGATGCTGCCAGGTGCCGCTTGGCGCAACGGCTCGATCATGCGCGAGAGCGTCGGATGATCGAAGGCGTCCGACGCGAGGTTGAGCAGCGCTGCGGTGCGCCCGTCGATCCCGGCCAGGATCGCCGCCGCCTCCTCGGCACTTCCGGCGGCGATCACCGAGCCCAGGTCCCCGACCCCTTCCAGCGCCGCCACCAGGCAATCGCGGGTCAGGGATCGGGGATCGATCACCAGCAGATACAGTTCGTCGGAACCGGGACGGCCCACGTTCCGCCCCCCGCTGATCGCGCGCAGGTTCGCGGTCAACGGCCTGACTCTTCACGAGGCGCGACTGGTGTTCGAGTGGTCACCGTGCGAATGACCCGTTCAGGCTGGCTCCGAACGGCGGCCGAGCAGTCGCAGGATCGGAAGGCGCAGCAACGCCGGTTGAGCGTCGCGCGCATAGCGATGATATTGCTGAATGCCGTCGCCGTAATAGAACCTCGCGTGCTTTCCATAGCGTACGCGGTTGAAGACGACGCCGGTCAGCGTCTCCCCGAACTGCAGGATCGCCGATCGCAGCAGGTCCGGCGTGGTGCGTCCCCAGCGCAGGACGAGGATGGATTGCTCCGCGAAGCGCGCCAGTTGCTGGGCATCGCTCACCGCGAGCACCGGGGGCGTGTTGACGACGATCAGATCATAACGCGCGCGAAGAATGGCGAATAATGCATCGACGCGCGGCGAGGCGATCGCCGCGCCGGGATCCGGCGCCGGCCGGTGCGCCATCACGCCGTGCACCGCCGGGTTCGAGCCGCTTGGAAGGATGATCTCGTCGATTTCCGCCTCGCCCCGGATATAGTCCAGCAGGTCCTTCCCGCCCGATGCGTCATCGAGCAAACTGGCGAGGCCCGGCCGGCGCAGGTCGAAGTCGACGACGACGGCGCGGCGTCCGCGGGCCACGGCCGCCGCGGCAAGGCCGATCGAGATGCTCGTCTTACCTTCGTCGGGAAGCGGCGACGTCACCAGCACGATATTCCCCGTCGTGCGCGGCGCATTGCGCCCCAGCCGCGTCTCGATCGAACGGATCGCTTCGGCAAAGATCGTATAGGGCTGGCCGATCACGCGCAGATGGGTGGGAATCCGCCGCCGCGCCTTCTTGAGCTCCGGGACCATGCCGAGCGTCGCGAGACCGGCGATCGCCCACACCTGCGCGGCGCTTCGCACCTGCGTGTCGAGCGCTTCGCTCAGCATGACGATGATCATGCCGAAGATGACCGCCGCAGCGGCGGCCGCTGCCATGATCTGCGTCCGGCGCGGGAAGCTCGGTTGCGTTGGCTGCAGCGCGGGCGATGCGATCGCCGCGTCGGCCTTGACGTTCCGCTCGTTGCGGCTGATCTCCGTCAACCGCCCGAGCAGCGCGAGATAGACCGTCTGCGTGGCCGTCGCGTTGCGCTCGAGATCGGCCAGCGGCACGCCCTCGACGATGTCGGCGAGCGAGCGGGCGCGGAGCGAGGACAGGTCGCCCGCGAGCTGCGCCTCGCGCGAGCGCTGCGCCGAGGCTTCGTTCGCGAGCTGCGCGCGGACACGCCCGGCTTCCTGGGCGATGCTGCCGGCCAGCTGATCCAGCTCGGCCCGCGCCTTGCGCACATCCGGATGGGCGTTGCCATAGAGAGTGCTGAGCTCGCCGAGCCGCCGCTGAGTCGTGGTCTGCTGGCTGCGCAGATCCGCCAGCAGCGGCGACATGATCTGGCCTGCCGAGCCGCTGCGCTGCTCGGTTTCCGCCCGCTGCCCGCGGACCGCGGCGAGTTCGGCCGCCGCGCGCCCCATCTGGGCTGCGCTGGCCTGGCTGCCCGCGCCGGCATCGAGACCGCGTGAGCGGCGATACGCCGCGATCGTCTGCTCGGTGGAAACGAGCTGGCCGCGCAGTTCCGCGACTCGCTCGCCGAGCGTCTGGATGCGCCGCCGGATCGCCGCCTGGCGCTCCTCGACCTGGGTCTTCACATAGACTCGCGTGACCTTGTTCGCGATCACCGCCGCCTTTTCGGGATTCCGCGAGGTCACCGTCACGTCGATGAAGCTGGACTGGCCGTCCTGCGCCACGTCGAGCATTTCGAGCAGCCGGTCGGTGGTGCGTTCGACGAGCTGGGGCGAGACCACGCCGGTGGCCGACGGTGTCGCCGTGACGCCGCCCCGGTCCCAGAATCGCAGACGGTCAAAGAACCGGTCCCAACCGGTCTTCTTGTCTGGATCGGAGTCGGGGTTGAACTCGGGGTCGTCGTGCAGAGCGAGGTCGCGCACCACCTGCCGCGCCACCGGGCGCGATTGCAGCAGCTGGATCTGCGTTTCGATCTGGTGTTCGCGCCGCAGCTCCGCGTCGCGGATCGAGGCGGCGGTCTCTTCCTCTCCGCGCAGCGCCGATTCCTCGACGTCGACGCGCATCACCGCCGTCGCCTGGTAGCGCGGCTCGATGAACGCAAGCGCCAACGCCGCGAGCCCGATCACCACTAGGAAGGTGACGACCAGCCGTCCCTGGTGGCGGCGCAGGACGCGCAGAAAATCGACGCCTGACGCGTGCTGCGGGACGGCTACCGCGCCCGGTCGCATCTCCATCAATGCATGTTCCTGCATGTTCATTGGCCAGACTCCCAGCTCCGCGATTTGCGAAGGAGCTTAGGCCGCCCTTGATCCACGGATATTGGTCAGAAGGGGGAAGTGGAGCGATTTCGGGTAGGCACCCGGGCAGGAATGCGCACCTGGCCCGGTTGGCTACCCCCGTGGAGCTATCCCGCTTGCTCGCCTAGGAATCGCCCTCAGCGAGCGGCAGACCCAAGATCCTACAAAACGAGCGAGGGTCGTGCAGCCTCAGGCCTCACAGTCCGGACGCAGCCCCGGCATCGGCGGCGGCGACAAGGAAGCCGCACCCTTCGCGGAGGACGCCCCGCGCCGCCGCCCCATGGGGTGGATCCTCCGGCAAGCCGCGCATCTCGCGTCCGGCAACGCCACGGCGATCGCAATCGGCATGGTGACTCTTGCGCTGATGGCGCAGATGCTGGGGCCGGCATTGCTCGGCTTGCTCGCCATGGTCGAAGCCTATGGCCGCTTCGTGGACCAGGTCGTCCGTCTCGAGACTTGGCAGGCCGTGATCCGCTATGGCTCCGAGGCGCTCGAGGCGGGGAACGAACGACGCTTTGTCGAGCTGGTCGGCTTCGGGATCGCGCTCGATATCATCGGGGCGCTCGCCGCGGGCGCGGTCGCGCTGCTTGCGATTCCGCTGGTCGGTGACTGGGTCGGGTGGGGAGCGGAGGCCCGGTTGATGGCGAGTTTCTACGCCATCGCCGTCGCGTTCGGCATCTCGTCGACCCCGACCGGCATCCTCCGCCTGTTCGATCGTTTCGCGCTGATCGCGTGGATCGATCCTGCGCTCGCCGTGCTACGGCTGATTGCCGTAGTGTTGGTGTGGGTCTTCGACGGCTCGATATGGGAGTTGCTGGCGATCACGATCGCGGTGCCGTGTCTCCAGCGCGTATGCTTGGCAGCTGCGGCGTGGCGCGAGCTTCGCCGGCGCGGATACCGGTGCCGGCCACGGCTCGGCGCGCTGGCGGACGCGCGCAAGTTCCGGGGAATCTGGGCCTTCATCCTGTCGGCCAATGGCGCGGTGCTGGTGCGCAAGAGCACCCAGGAGCTCGATATCCTGGCCGTCGGAGCGGTCGCCGGTCCGATCGGCGCCGGCGTCTATCAGCTGGTCCGCAAGTTCACGCTGGCGGCGATGAAGGCCGGGGCGATGCTCCAGCAAGTGGTCTTTCCCGATCTCGCCCGGCTTTGGGCGCGGCGCGATCTCGACGGCTTCGCGATGGCGATCCGGCAAGTCGAGCTGCTCACGCTCGGCGTCGCGATCCTGTTCGTCGCCGGTGCGGTGTTCGCGGGCGACATCGCCATCCGGTTGATCGCGGGGCCCGAGTTCGAGGATGCGGCAGGGCCGCTGATCGTCCAGTCGGTCGCGGCGCTGCTGTTCCTTGCGGGCAGCGCCCTGCGGCCGGCCCTGATGACCATGGGGTTGCAGCCGAAGGTGTTCGCGACCGCGGTCGTCGCGGCAGCCGCATTCTTCGCGGCGCTTTATGTGGCAACGCCGGCGCTGGGCGTGAGCGGCGCCGGCGTTGCTCACATCATCTTCAACCTCATATGGCTAGTTGCATGTCTGGCGCTCTATGCGCGGACATTGCGACGGGAACGTGCGCTGGCCGCAACGCGGGAAGCGGCAGCGGCTGCCGCGGCGCTTCGCCCGCCAGCCCCCTGCTGACCGCCCAGATCGCCGCCTGCGTGCGGTTGCGGACGCGCAGCTTGCGCAGGATCGCCTTGATGTGCACCTTGACCGTGGCGTCGGCGATATTGAGCCGGCGCGAGATGACCTTGTTGGGTTCCCCGTCGACCAGGCACCGCAGGATATCCACTTCACGTGCGGACAGGTTGGTGCCGCTCGCGCCGACGTCCCAACAGCGGGAAATCGCGCTCGAGGGCGCACTCGCGAGCGATCCGGCGATCTGCGAGGGCAGCACCTTTTCGCCGAGCGCGGTGAGACGCAGCGCGCCCGCCAGCGGATCGCACGAAATCTCCTTCACGAGATAGGCGTCGACGGCGCCCGTCGCGAAGGCCCGCGAGACATCTTCCATGCTGTATCCATCGGCCATGATCACGATGCGTGGCTTGGGACAGCGTTCGCGGACGTCGGCGCAGACGCCGAGGCCTTCGTCGATGTCATTGGCATCGACGATCACGACGGACGGTTCGCTCTCCATATCCATGTCGTCGACACAGGATACGGCGCAGTCCACCAGAAAATCCTGTTCGGCGAGAATGCGCTTCAGTCCTTCCCGGACGATCTCGTTCTTGCCAACGATGTTTACGTGAATGGCTTCACTCGACATTAGTCGCCTCCCTGTTGGTCTGTGATAGCGAACCCGGTTCATCGACCGGATTACTTCTATTTCACTGGGGCGACCCAATTTCTCCTTATATGTCCAAAGTTGGAACAAAAAATATCCTACTTTAATATATACTAAGATATCTATGCCGATATTAACCCATTGTGCGGCTAAAGGCATGCGCAAGTGTGTCAAAATGGAATATTGTTCGTTGGGCCATTCAACGCAGGCGGGCGATCCATCGTCTCAGTAGAATCCCTCAGTTCGACTCAGCCGGGTCCGCGCTAAACTTGGGACGCGACCGGAACATTGCCGCCCGGCAATGTTCTGAACTCGGATGGCGGCTTCGCGAGGGGCCGCCATTCCCTTTCGGGATCACGAAAAACCCTCTTCAAGCCCGTGACCCCTCACATGGGTGATGTCGCTCGCGCCATTGGACAGGCAGGCCACTGGATTGGCGATCAGGCGCAGCCAGCGGTCGAGAATGATAGCTTCACCGAATTGACGGGCGCGTTCGATGGCCTTGGCACCCAATTGCCGGCGCCGCGCCTCCGAGGACATGATCTCCGCCAACCGATCCGCGAACTGCCCGACATCCTCCGGCGGCACCAGGATGCCGCTGACCTCGGGTTCGATCATGTCCGACGGCCCGAAGTCGCAATCGCTGGCGACCACGGCCAACCCCGCCTGCATGGCTTCCCCGACGACGTTGGCGAATCCTTCATAGCGGGAGGAGAGCGCGAACATGCTGGCGGCGGCGATCCATTCGCCATGCCGCTCGGTTCTGCCGGGAAGGCGCACGCGGTCCTGGAGCCGGTGTTCCCGGACCATCGCCTCGAGCCGCGGCCGCTCCGGCCCCTCGCCGAAGATGAGCAGGCTCCAGTCGGGGAAGCGATTCGCGATCCGGGCGAATGCCCGGATGAGCAGGTCGAACCCTTTCTGCTCGGTCAGGCGGCCCACGGCCACCAGCTGCGGCGCGCCCGTCTCGCGCGGCCGGAATGCGAGCGTGGGAATCGGATTCGGAATGACGATCGCACGCGATCGTTCCGCAACCGGCAGCCGCGCCTTGCCGCGCTCGGTCAGCATCACGATCGCGGTGGCGCGGGGATAGAGATGGTGGAGCATCACGCGCCAAAGCGGGTGTGCGGGCTGCCGATCCGGATTGTTGCGCTCGGAGACGATGACGGGTGTGCGCCTGCCGAGCATGGCCAGCAAGGTCAGCACATTGATCTTGGTGAGGAACGATATGACGACGTCGAATCGCCCGCCGGAAAGCGCGCGCCGAAGCGCGATCAGGCGACGGATGCTCCTGCCGAACCGGGACAATCCCTCGCCCCCCGCGGGCAGTGCGAGACGCACGAGTTCGACGCGCGGATCGATCTTGTGGAAGACTGGATCGCCGGGCGCGTCGAAAGTGATCAGCGTGACGCGCCACCCGCGGGCGATCGCCGCGCTGGCGATCTCGCTGAGGACCCGTTCTGCCCCACCCGCTTCCAGAGCCGACAGGACGAACGCCACGTTCATGCGCGCAGCTTCATGAAAACCGGGTCGAACAGGCTCTCGACTCGCTGCCGCGTCAGGTCGCGCAGCGACCGGATGCGCGTGTCGGCGTGATGCCGCTCGCTCGGCGGGTTGCGGGGATGGACCGCGCTGGGCCGGTCGATTTGCACCGTTGCCCAGCCGAGCGCGCGCGGCGCGAGGAAATCCTTGGCCGGATTGTCCGCGACATAGACGAACCGGCTCGACCGGCCGCGATGGGCAGCCTCGACCGCTTCGAAGGCGCGCCGGTGCGGCTTCCAATAGTCCCGGCCCCAGTCGTCGGTGAAGATGAGCGGGTCGAAGGGGTAGCGCGGCAGTCCGAGCACGGCGGCCTTGCGCCGCTGCGTCTTGCCGAAACCGTCGCTGATCAACGCAAGGCTGAACCCGTGATCGCCGGCGAGAAACACACGCGCGTCCGTGGCGAGCCGGATGCGGGGGACATGATCGCGGTAGACAGCCACCATCGCCGCGATCGTCGACGGATCGGCCGGCGCGCCCAGCTCCGCCAGCGTCGCGTCGAACAGCAGCTCGCGGCGGCCGGCGTTCCAGAGCCTGATCGCCGTGGCGGCAAACCCGGGCACGCCGAGCTGCCATTGAACCCAAATGTCGACCGAACGGATGCCGCTGCGGACATACTCGGACTCGCGATAGAGCGTATCGTCGAGGTCGAAGACGATCGTCGTGTTCATAGCCGGACGAAGATCGCCGCATCGAACCGCAGCATCGCGACGCCGGCGGTCCATTCGTTCGCGGCGGTGCTGGGAAGTGCGAGCCGCTCCTCGATCAGCCATTGCGCGAAGTTCGCGCCGGCATAGTCGGCGAGCGGGTAGCCGCCGCCGAAGCGCGCGTTGATCTCGAACACCTTGGCGGAGCCGTCGGCGGCGATGATCGCCTGATAGCAGAGCGCGCCATAGGGGCCGGGCAGGCAGGCGGCCATTTGCCCGGCGATTTCCATCAGCTGATCCTGCCGCCCGGTCACGCCCTTCTCGACTTCACCGGCGCGAACCTGCACGCGGCGATGCGGCACGACCGAACGCAGGGCGCCCGCGCGGTCGAAATAGATATTGACCGTCCATTCCTCGCCCTCGAGCAGCTCCTGCACGACCATCGGCTCCGGCGCGATCCCGGTCAGTGCGCCGAGATCGTCGACCCGCGTGATCGCGCGTCCCGCGCTTCCGCTTCGGGGCTTGACGATCGCGGGTCCGTTCC
The DNA here is from genome assembly GCF_026107375.2 of Sphingomonas sp. BT-65. Lineage (NCBI taxonomy): Bacteria > Pseudomonadati > Pseudomonadota > Alphaproteobacteria > Sphingomonadales > Sphingomonadaceae > Sphingomonas > Sphingomonas sp. BT-65. The sequence continues at coordinate 554,800 of NZ_JAPCIA010000002.1, read as the reverse complement.
AGTCCCGCCGGTCCGCCAGTGCCAGGTCGATGGTCCGCGGAACCGGAATCCCGTGCTCGGCGAGGAAGGTGGCGGTCCGCAGCTTGTCCCGGCAGATCTCGATCACTCGACGATCGCCCACCGCCACCGTCGTGCCGACCGCCGCAAGCCGCTCGCGCGCTTCCGCGAGCGGCAGCAGTTCGGGGTCGATCGTGGGCACGACGAGCCCGACATTATATTCGCGGCAGATCGCCTCAATGGCCGGGATGTAGTCCGGATCGTCCGCATAGGGCACGCGCACCGCCAGGTCGGAGAGCCGGCAGGCGGCGCTCCATTCGGGCTGCACGTCGCAGGCGATGATGCGCAGATCGACGTGGAGATTGGCGGCAGCGCGGCGGAACGCACGCAACAGGCCAACGCGCCGCCCCGCCGAACAGAGCAGCATCGTCAGCTGCCGGTCGTGGCCCGTGATTGGCGGGATCTCCAGCGCCTGGTCCCTAATGAGCTGGTGCATCAGATTATCTCCCGGATGAGCAGGAAGGCTTCCGCCGCCCGCCGATGGACCGTGGCCCCGCGCAGGGTCGCGAGCGCGCGCAAGGCTTCGGGCGAACGCTCGTTCGGAAAGGCGCGGCATTGCGACTGGTAGCAGGCGAAGGCGTCGAGCTTGCGCTCGAGCATCTCGTGGATGTCGACGAAGATGTTGGGCACGAACGAGGGGTCGAGGTGCGGCGCCGACCAGTTGGTCTCCGACAGCGTCTCATAGGCGTAGATTCGGACGGGATAGTTCCAGCTGTGCGGCCGCGCGGCGACGAGCGCGGAGCGGAAGATCAGCTGGTGATCGAGATGAATGTCGCCCACGAACGGCAGGAACAGCGTATCCGGCTCCACTGCCGCGAACAGCGCGCTCATCGTCGCGTTGAGCTCGGCATGGGGGACGCGGTCGAGCCCGGCGGCGGGATGGTCGAGATGGTGGGTTTGCGCGACGCCGAGCAGCGCATGCGCGGCCGAAGCCTCCTGCCGGACTCGCTCGACATCCTCTTCGCTATAGCGCGGCGGCGTTCCCCGGGTCGCGATCGCGACATGGACGTCGTGACCGGCCGCGGCGAGGCGCGCGATCGTGCCGCCGCATCCGAGAATCTCGTCATCGGGGTGCGGCGCGACGACCAGGACGGTCCCCATGCGCGCCAGGGGATCGGTCATGTGCCGCCCCCGAGCACGCTGTGCAGCATCGGCGCGCCGGACGCCGCGGTTTCGAAGTCCAGAACATGGAGCGCGCGGCCGTCGCCGCAACGGACCGCGAAGCCGGTCGCATCGCGCAGGACGACCTGACCTGGGCTGGCATGCTGGCGGTCGGCGCAGGCGCAGGCGCGAGCCGCCCAGATCGTGACGCGCTCACCGGAGGCCTCGGTGAAGGCGCCCGGATAGGGCCGGCCGACCGCGCGCACCAGCCGCTCGACCTGGTCCGCGGGCTCGCGCCAGTCGATCCGCCCGTCCGCCGGACGGCGGCGCGTCGCCCAGGTGGCAACCGCCTCGTCCTGCGCGTCACCGGGGACCGGACCCTCGGCCAGCTGCGGGAGCAACTCGCGCAGCATCGCGTCGAGCGCGGTCATATGCTTGGCGTAGAGCGTTGCGGCGGTCTCGCCGGGCGCGACATGGAAGAAGCGCTGGGCGAGCAGCGGGCCGCTGTCGACCCCGTCGTCGATCCAGAACAGGCTCGAGGCGGTGATCTTCTCGTCGAGCAGGATCGTCCACGGGATCACTGCCCGCCCACGCAGCCGGGGCAGGGGAGCGGGGTGATAGCCGACCACGCGGCCTCCCGCAGCGGCGCGGAACTCGGGGCCGCAGATCTGCGACCAGCCGATCACGAACACGATGTCGGCGGCGAGCCCTCGCATCTCCTCGAGAAAGGCCGGCGCGTTGCACTGCGCGACAGGAAGCAGCGATGCGCCGTGGCGCGCGGCGACCGGGGCGAGGTCGATGAAATCGGAGTGCCGCGCGGCAAGCTCGGGCGGCAGCGTCGCGATGGCGGCGAGCTCCCAGCCCGGCGTGGCGGCGATGGCGTCGGCTGCGACGCGCGTGCCCTCAACCGCGCCGATCAGCAGTGCGCGCATAAGCCCTCCCGATGTTGAGGTCGCTGATGCGTTCGCCATGGGTGAGCATTGCCAGGGTGCGCAGGACGATCTTGGCGTCGCGCGCGAGCGAGCGGTTGTCGATATACCAGAGATCGAGCGCGAGCTTGTCGGCGTCGCTGAGCAGCGCGTTGCCGTTCACCTGCGCCCAGCCGGTGAGGCCCGGCCGCACCGCGCCGCGGCGCTTGCCGCGCTCGCCCATCGCGTCCACCGTCTCGGGGAGCAGCGGGCGCGGGCCGACGAAGCTCATCTCGCCGCGCGCGATGTTCCACAGCTCGGGCAGCTCGTCGAGCCGGCTGCGCCGCAACAGGCGGCTGAAGCCGGTGAGGCGCGCCGCGTCGGGGAGGAGTCGCCCGTCCCCGGTGCTCGCGTGGGACATGGAGCGGAACTTGACCAGCTGGAATGTCCGTCCGCCCTGGCCCGCGCGGCGCTGGCGGAACAGCACCGGCCGGCCGAGCATCAGCGCGACCGCGCCGGCGACCAGCAGCAGGAGCGGCGCCGCCGCGACCAGCGTCAGCATCGCGAGCCCGCGTTCCGCAAGCCGGTAGTCGCTCAGCGCGCGCCGCGGGTGTGGCACGGGCGGCGCGCCGGTCAGGCTCATCTCGCCGAGCAGTTGCGCGTTGACCTTGTCGACGCGGAAGCGCTGCTGCGCCAGCTGCCGCGAGTGCGCGCCCATCGACCGGACCAGTGCGGGATCGGCGGCGAGCTGCGCCATCGCCTGCGCCAGCGCGGGCGCGTCGCGCGGGGGAATGAGCAAGCCGTTCTCGCCCGGCACCACCGTTTCGCGGCAGCCCGGCATATCGGTGGTGATGATCGGCCGACCGGTCGCCATGGCTTCGAGGATCGTCCGCGGCAGCCCCTCGCGATACCAGGTCGGCAGCACGAACACGCTCGCCTGGGCGAGCCAGGGGCGAACGTCGCGCGTCGCGCCGAGATACTCGATCCCGCGCGCGCGCCACGTTTCGACCTCCTCGGCGGCGAACCCCGCCGGCCCCGATTCGTGCGGGCCGAGGATCTGGAACCGCGCATCGGGATAGAGGTCCCGGACCGACGCCGCAGCCTCGACGAACTCGCCAATGCCCTTGTTGCGCATCAGCCGTGCGATCAGGAGGAACACAGGCGCCCCCTCCGGAACCGGGACGTGCCGGAAGTCGGTGGTGTCGATCCCCGAGCCGGGAACCTGGACGATGCGGCGGCCGCGTCCGACAATGCCATGGCGGCGCATCTCGTCCGCATCGTCGGCGTTGAAGACGAAGATGCCGGCCGCACGTGCAACCGCCACGCGGTAGAGTAGCGACGTCAGCCGCCGCAGCGTGGCGCGAGTCCAGGACGCCGGCCCGTCCTCCGAATAGACGTGCCCCAGGCCGCTCACCATCGCGAAGAAACGCGCGCCTCCGCCCGCCAGCCGCGCGGCGATGCCGCCATAGACGATCGGCTTCTGCGTATAGGCGAGGATGATGTCGGGCGCCTCGGCGCGGATGGTCCTCACCATCGCGCGCAGCGTGCGGAGATCGCGCCACGGATTGGTCCCCGTGCGGTCCATCGGCACCTGCCGGAAGCGGACGCCCATCGCCGACAGCTTGGCGATCGTCGCGGGGTCTTCGTCCGGCGCGCATGCGACCACGTCGTGACCCTCGGCGATCATCTCGCGCAGCAAGGCGCCCCGGAAGTTGACCAGGGAGTAAGCGAGGCTCGCGAGCACGAGGACCTTCATGCCTGGCTAACTCCCGCATCGCTCGCCAGCGTGCTCGCGCTGGCGCGCGCGGTGTCTCGCGTGATCCGCTGCACGGCGCTGGCGTAGAGCCGGCGGTATTGGACGGCGATGTCGTTGATGTCGAAATGGGCGATGGCGCGCGCACGGCCCGCCGCGCCGAGGCTCCGCCGCGCGTCCCCGTCCAGCGCCGCGATCCGCTCGAGCGCGGCGCCCATCGCCTCGGCATCGCGCGGCGGGACGATCAGGCCCCCCTCGCCGAGCACCCAGGCGCTGTCGCCGACATCGGTGGCGATGCAGGGCACGCCGCACGCCATCGCTTCGCCCAGGATGTTGGGAAACGCCTCACCCCAGGCGGAGGAGAGCGCGAGCAGATCGAGTCCCGGCAGCCAATCGGCGATATCGGTTCGCTCGCCCGCCAGCGTCACCGCCTCGGGCGGCAGGCACGCCGCGATCGCCTGCCGCAACGCGGCGTCAGGCCGGTCCATCCCGGGTCCGACGAGGAGCAGCCGCAGGTCGTGGCCTGCAGCGCGCGCGCGCGCGATCGCATGGACCAGCATCGCATGGTCCTTCATCGGATGGTTGCGCGCGATCATCCCCACGAGGATTCCGTCGCCGGGAAGATCGAACAGCATCCGCAGCCGCCCGCGCGCCGCGGGATCGGGGTGGTAGCGCGACAGGTCGAAACCGTTGGGGATGTGGATCGCACGCGAGGGATCGAAGCCGATCGCGGCATGTTCCATGGCCGCGACGCGCGAATTGTAGATGATGCCGTCCACGGATCGCGACAACCGCGCGCTGAGTGCGAACAGCGCCCGGTTGCTGCGTTTCTCGACTCTCGGGTCGGCGACCGAGTGGCGCACGTTCCAGAACACCGGCACTTTTCGCCCCGCCGCGAGGCCGGCGACGCTCGCGGCGAGATTGCCGTGGTACATCCAGCCCTGGAGGATGTCGGGCCGCAGCATGGCCGTGATCCGCAGCAGCCGCAGCGTCGCGACCGGGCCGGGGAACCCGCGCGACATGCCCAGCGTGTAGGTCGGGCAGCCGGTGTCCCGCAGCCGCGGCGCGAGCGTGCCGGGCCGCATCAGCGAGAGCACCGCGGGCCGCGCGCATTTGCGCTTGGCGACGCCGGCCTCGACCAGCTTGACGAGCATCGTCTGCGCGCCGCCGACGTCGAGGCTGGTCGTGACATGCTGTACGAGCCCCGGCATCGCCGAAGCGGCACGATAGGATGGCGCGATCATGCTGCGAGCACCTCCCGATAGATTGCCGTGACCTTCTTGACGTGATGCCCGACGCTGAACTTCAGCAGCGCTTCCTGCTTGGCGCGATGGGCGATCGTGGCCGCCAGCTCGGGGTGATCGATCAGCTCGAGTATGTGCGCCGCCAGATCGGCGGGATCGTCGACGCGCGCGAGCAGGCCATTGCCGCGATTGCGGATCGCCTCGAGATTGCCGCCGGATGCTGCCGCCACGACCGGCGTGCCGACCAGCATCGCTTCGACGAGCGTGCGCCCGAAGGGCTCGTCCACGGCGGGAACCACGAGCGCGTCGCTGGCCGCGAGCCAGGGCTCGACGGGCTGGACGAACCCGATGATCCGGACGAGGTCGGCGACCCCGACTTCATCGATCCGCGCGCGGAGACGTGCCTCGATCCCGGGCTCGAACTCCTCGCCAAACATCAGCGCGACCAGCGGGAGGTTCGGCCGCCGCTGACGCAGCGCGGCGATCGTCTCGACGAAGATGAGCGGGCGCTTGCGTGCGGAGAAATGGCCCAGAAAGGCCAGGACGACGGTCTCCGGACCGATGCCGAGACGGGATTCGAGCGCGGCGCGCGCCGCCTCGCGATCGATCTCGGCGATCGAGGTGTCGAACGGGCTGTAGACGGCGGAGGACTTGCGGCGCGCCGACCAGAAGCCCGGGTCGGGGGCGGCGTAGTTGGAGACGCACAGCACGCGGCTCGCCAATAGCGGCGCCTGGACGCGCAGGCCGCGGGCGCGGGGATGGCCGCGATGGTGCCAGATGTGGCGCGCGCCGGCGAGCCGCGTGGGCAACGCCCAGGTCGCGTGCATCGGCCCTTCATTGGTATGGACGATGCGGATGTCGCGTTCCTTCAGATAGGCGCGCATGCGCAGCACGTCCGGGAGGTACCGGATGACCTCGCGCGCCGCGGCGCGATCGCCCGGCCGCCAGACATGCACCGGGGGAGCAAGCTCGAAGCGGATGCCTTCGCGCTCGACGAAATCGCGCAGCGGACCCTCCAGGCTGTGCAGGAGGACGAGCGGTTCGAACTCGGTCGAATCGAGCGACTGGACGAGCTTGAGCGCCGACACATGGCTTCCCCCGATCAGCCCGCCGGCGAACGGAAAGCAGATCCGCGTGCGCATCGAATAGGCCGGATGCGCGCGGGTGCCATGCCCCTGCGCGGCGAGCGCCGCGATGCCTTCTTGTATGGTGGTTGTGCGTCGTTCGATCATCATCGATCGCTCGGCCCCTGCTCAGACAGCGAGGGGTTGTCGCGCATCGAACCCGCACCCGCCACGGCAACTTCGGACACTGCCCAAAGGAATCAGCGCCGTGGACTGGCTGCTCCTTTGTCCTGCGTCCGATCAAGAAGGGGTAGGCCGCGGCGCAAGCGGTGCGCGTGCTGTCCTTTCGAACGAACCTCGATGCCCGACTTATTGCCCCCCTGCTTCGAGGTTAGCTTTCCGGTCACGGGAATCCCGCGGGAAGACCACCCAAGTCTGACGGGGGCAACAGATGATCATAACTTTCGAAAACCGTTCCTCATCTTTGGTCCGTGCCGCGTCGATCTACCTGATCGACGGGTTGATCGCGGGTGTTTCGCTGGCGGCCGCGATCAGCCTTCGCGTGGGGTCGCTGCGCGCCGGGGAGGTGCTGGAAGAACACCGCGCGACACTGCCCCTGTTCGTCGCCGTCGCGCTGGTCACCTTCGCGGCGATGCGGCTGCACCGGCGGGTGTGGCGCTATTCCTCGACCGACGAGATTTTCGAGATCATCAAGGCGGCGAGCATTGCCGTGTTCTCCTATGTCGCGCTGCTGATCGTGATCGGCGGCGCGGGGTGGCTGCCGCGCTCGATCCCGGTCATCCAGTGGCTCGTGCTGGTGGTGCTGATGGGCGGGGCGCGGATGGCGCGGCGCCTTGCCGCGGAATATCTGGGCGGGCGCTTCCATCCGCCCGCGTCGGCGGCGAGCCCGGAAAGCATGAAGCGTCCGGCGCTGCTGTTCGGCTCAAGCGACGATATCGAACAGCTGCTGCGGCAGCTCGAACGCGAACCCGACGCGGCGTTCCGCGCGGTCGGGATCCTCGACGAGGCTGGCGCGCATACCGGCGCGCGTGTGCGCGGCGTGCCCGTGATGGGGCGGCCGGCGGATCTGTCGCGAGTCGTCGGCAGCCTCGCCGCCAGGGACGAGCGCCCGGCGTGCCTGATCTTCGCCGGGCCGGTCGAACGGCTGCAGCGGATGGCGATGGTCGACATCATCGCACAGGCGCAGAGCCTCGAGCTGGAGATCGCCTATCGCCCCGGCTTCATCGGCTTCGCGCCCGAGCCTGGCGCCAGCCTCGACTTCCGCTTCCTCAACGTCGCGGATCTCCTGGGGCGGCCGCAGGCGCCGCTCGACGGCCGCATCGTCGCGGGCATGATCAGCGGGCGGCGAATCCTCGTCACCGGTGCGGGCGGCACGATCGGGCGCGAGCTGGTGCGGCAGATCGCCGAATTCGAGCCGGCGCAGCTCGTGCTGCTCGATGCGAACGAGTTCAACCTTTACGACGTCGATCTGGAGCTGCGGGAGAGCCATCCGCAGGTCGCGCGTACGCCGGTGCTCTGCTCGATCCGCCAGCGCAGGCAGGTGATGCAGGTCTTCGCCGACCATCGCCCGGAGCTGGTCTTCCACGCCGCGGCGCTGAAGCATGTGCCGCTCGTCGAGATGCATCCTTTGGCGGGGGTCCAGACCAACGTGCTGGGCACACGCAACGTGGCCGATGCGGCGCGCCGCTACGGCGTGCGGGCGATGGTGCAGGTGTCGACCGATAAGGCGGTCAATCCGGTCGGGTTCATGGGCGTCACCAAGCGGCTGGGCGAACTCTATTGCCAGGCGCTGGACATGGCGAGCCGGGGCGATCCCGACGCGCCGCGCTTCATCACCGTACGGTTCGGTAACGTGCTGGGGTCGAGTGGCTCACTGATCCCGCTGTTCCAGCGCCAGCTGAGCCGCGGCGGGCCGCTCACCGTCACGCACCCGGAGATCGAGCGCTTCTTCATGACTGTGCACGAGGCGGTGCAGCTGATCCTGCAAAGCGCGTCGCGCGGCCTGCGCGACGGCATGCATCATGGCCGGATCTTCGTGCTCGACATGGGCGATCCGATTCGCGTGATCGACATCGCGCGCCGGATGATCCGGCTTGCCGGGCTCGACCCCGAGCTCGATGTCGGGATCGACATCATCGGGCTGCGGCCGGGCGAGAAGCTCTACGAGGAGCTGTTCGATGTCGAGGAGGAACGGCTGCCGTCCTCGATCCCGGGCGTGTTCGAGGCGGAACCGCGCCCGATCCCGCTGCGGACGCTGAACGAAGCGTTCGATGCGCTTGAGCGCGCCAGCGACGAAGCCGACGACAGGGCGTGCGTCGTCATTGCAACGGGCCTGCTTGACCGGAAGGAGGCGCTGCTTGCCGAGGTGGCGGCGATCCCGGCAAGCCGGACGCGGATCGCGGCACATGGCTGAGGTGGCTGTATCCGTCGCCGCTCAGCGGCGTCCCGCCGCCCGCCTGACGGCGCCGCGTCCCGTCGTCGCGCGGGATGTCGGCCCCATCCGATCGCGCTGGCCGGTCTATGCCGAAGACGAGATCGCTGCCGTCACCGCCGTGCTGCGCAGCGGCAAGGTGAATGCCCTGCATCATGGCGAGCAGACCCGCGCCTTCGAGCAGGCGTTCGCCGAGCGCTGCCGCGCATCTCACGCCATCGCGGTGGCGAACGGCACGCTGGCGCTGGAGCTGGCACTCCGCGCGCTCGGCGTGGGGGTCGGGGATGAGGTGGTCGTGCCGGCGCGCAGCTTCATGGCTTCGGCGAGCTGCGCTGCCGCCGTGGGCGCGACGCCGGTCTTTGCCGATATCGATCTCGACTCGCAGGCGATCAACCCGCACACGATCGCCGCCGCGCTCACGCCGCGGACGCGCGCGATCATCGTCGTGCACCTCGCCGGCTGGCCCGCGCCGATGCAGGAGATCATGGTGCTCGCGCGGGCGATGGGACTGCTCGTAATCGAGGATTGCGCGCAGGCGCATGGCGCGATGCACGACGGTGCGCCGGTCGGATCGTGCGGCGATGCCGCTGCTTTTTCCTTCTGCACCGACAAGATCATCTCGACGGGTGGCGAGGGTGGTATGCTGGTGCTGCATGACGCCGCGGTGTGGGAGCGCGCCTGGGCGTACAAGGATCATGGCAAGTCGCCGCATGCCGGCGCGGTGATGGGCCCGCCCGGCACCTTCCGCTGGCTGCACGGCAGCCTCGGCAGCAACTATCGCGCGACCGAGATGCAGTCGGCGATCGGGTTGTGCCAGCTCGCCAAGCTCGACTCGTGGATCGCGGCGCGGCAGCGCAATGCGCGGATTCTCAATGCCGCGCTGGCACCGCTGGCCGCGGTGCGGCTGACCTTCCCGCCGTCGAACGTCCACCATGCCTATTACAAATATTATGCCTTCGTGCATCCCGAGCGGCTGGCGCCGGGCTGGACGCGCGATCGCATCGTCGGCGAATGCATCGCCGCTGGCGTGCCGTGCGGCACCGGCAGCTGCCCCGAAATCTATCGCGAGCAAGCCTTTGTCGGTAGCCCGTCCGTACCGTTGAATCCGCTGCCCGTTTCCCGAAGGTTGGGCGAGACCAGCCTGATGCTGCCGGTGGATCCGACGCTCGACGCCGATACGGTCGAGCGGATGGGAGCGATCGTCGCATCGGTGATCGAACGCGCCACCGCCTGAGGGCGGGATTTGAATTCAGGGGGCCTGAATGGATTCGCCGCCGCTTCCCCAGCTGATCGTGATCGGCGCTGCCAAGGCGGCGACGACCTGGATCGCCCACCAGCTCCGCACCCGGCCCGACGTGTGCATGCCGGGGCCCGAGCCGCATTATTTCAGTCGCGAGTTCGACCGGGGCGAGCAGTGGTACCGATCGCTGTTCGCCGGCGCGCGGCCGGGCCAGCTGGTGGCCGAGAAGTCCGCGGACTATCTCGCACACGCCGAGGCGCCGGCGCGGATCGCGGCGCTGCTTCCTTCGGTCCGGCTGATCGCCCAGCTGCGCAATCCGGTGGAGCGCGCCTATTCGGACTATTGCATGCTGTTCCGCCGCGGGCAGGTCGACGGCGACGTCGATCGCCATCTCGACGGCGCGCGCGCGCCCGAGCGGCGTTTCCTGGAGGACGGGCTCTACGGCCGGCACATCCAGCGTTTCCTCGATCATTTCCCGCAGGAGCAGCTCGAGATCATCCTGCACGACGAGATCAAGCGCGACCCCGCGGCGGTGACCGCGAACCTGCTGCGCATGCTCGGCCTGCCGCCGCGCATCGACGGCGAGGCGATCGAGCGGCGCGTGAACGACGGTGCATCACCGGTCGTCCCGCTCGCGCTGCGGCGGCTGCCGGCGCCGGTGAAACGGCTCGCCGATCCGTTGCGGGGCAACCCGCTATTCGAGCGCGCGCGCCGGATGATCGCGCGCCCGGTGCACTATCCGCCGCTGACCGACGACACGCGCAGGCGGCTCGCCGACTTCTACCGCGACGATGTCGAGCAGCTCGGCCGGACGCTGGGGCGGGACCTCGGCGCCTGGACGAACCCGGCGCCGGCCGCGTCATGACTTATGGCAGCATCGCATCGCCCGCCTGGGTGATCGAGGATCAGGACCGCACGCCGTACCATCATGCGATGCTTCGCCTGGCCGGGCCGGTCCTGCTGGCTGCGGTCTTCCTGGCGCCTTACGTCACCTGGCGCATCGTGCCGCCGTACCTGTTCACGTTCAGCGACGCGCTGTTCTGCGTCGCGGCGGTGCTGCTGCTTGCCGGGCGCGGGATCGCGATCCGGCCGCTGCAAGGCTGGTGGGCGCTGTGGATGTTCGGACTGAGCGGCCTGCTGCTCGGCTTCTTTATCGGCAGCGTCGTCAACGGCGATCCGCTGCGCTGGATCATCGTCGCGGTGCAATATGGCTTCGCTTTCGCGGTGCTGCCCGCGCTGTTGCTGCGCGAGCGGCGGGGATCGCTGGTCGCGGCTGCGCTGGCGCTGGTGGCGGGCGTCACCGCGATGGAGCTGTTCGGGTCGGTCGTCTACCATGCGACCGGCGCCTCCTATGAGGCGGCCAAACGCTTCGGCTTCGAGTTCATCACCGGCGCGCACCGGCTCGGTGCCTTCATGGCCGATGCCAACTGGAACGCGGCGATGATCGCGATGACGACGCCGTTCGTGCTCTATCTCGCGCGGATCGGGCGGCTGAACATGATCGTCGCCTTTGCTGCGCTCGGCATCCTCGGCTCGGGCCTGCTGCTGTCGGGATCGTTCACCGGATTCACCAGCACCGCGATCGGCGTGCTGGCGTTCCTGCTGCTCGACTGGGGCAAAAGATCGATCGGCATGCTCCTCGGCATCCTCGCGCTCGGCGGCGCGATCCTCGCCACCGGAGTCGCGCTCCCGACGGCGTTCCAGAACCGCGTGGCGACCGCGCTCGAGGCAGGCGACATCAGCCGGGCGGGCACCTTCGCAGGCCGGATGGAGCTGGTGGAGGAAGCCTGGGGCATTGTCGGCGACACCACGGTGGTCGGGCTCGGCGTCGACCAGTATCGCGTCGTCAGCGCCGACCGGGCGCCGGTGCACAACATCTATCTGCTCGCATGGGCCGAAGGCGGGCTGCTGTCGCTGATCGGCTGGCTGCTGATGATGCTCGTGCCGCTGTCGATCGCCATGCGGACGTTCGTCCAGGACCGGGCGGCCGCCGCGCTGGTCATCGCGGTGACGCTGCCGTTCCTGATCTTCTCCAACGCCGCGCCGCACATGTACGCGCGCAGCTGGGTGGTGCCGCTGATCCTGGCGCTCGGGATCGCGCTCACCCGACCTTCCAACGAGGTGGTGCCCGTCCGCGAGGGCTAACCCATTTGGGGCGTGCGCTGCCCACCATGCGTTCCCCAAGGGACAGGTCGAAACGGTAAACTCGCGTCACTGCCCTGCAATCAGGAAGGGGGAATTGCCGTGAACCGCCGAACGCTGTTGAGTGGCATCTTCGTGTTGCCCGTGGCCGCATGCTCGAGTGCCTATTCCGACCTGCCGGTCGCGAGCGCGGGTTCGACCGCGCGTTACACGCTGGGACCGGGCGACTCGATCAAGGTCGCGGTCTATGGCTTCGACGCGATGGCCGGGAGCTATACCGTCAGCGATGCCGGGACCATCTCGCTCCCCATGCTGAGCACGCTCCAGGTCGCCGGCAAGTCGGCGCCCGAGCTCGAGACCGAGATCGCGAGCGTGCTGCGCACGCGCGACCTCGCGCCCAACGCCAATGTCAGCGTGCAGGTGGAGAAATACCGCCCCTTCTATATCCTGGGCGAGGTCCAGCGGCCCGGCCAATATCCCTATGTGCCGGGCATGACGGTACTCACCGCGGTGTCGATCGCCGGCGGCTATACCTTCCGCGCCAACAAGCGGGTTGCCAGTGTCGACCGGATGAATGGCAGCGCGCGGAGCAAGGCGCGGCTCGATGCCGATTCGCAGGTGCTGCCCGGCGACACCATCGTCGTTCCCGAAGCCTGGTTCTGAGGGGCCGGTCATGGCCAAGCGCCGATCCGTCCCGGCGTGCCGGGCGCTGCCGCTGATCGCGGTTGCCCTGGCCGGGACTGCGCCCCTTGGCGCGCAGGAGGTCCGGCGCGGCGCCTCGCCGCTCGACCTTCCGCGCCCGGGATATGAGCGCCGCCCGATCCGCGTCGGTCCGGCGGAGATGCGGATCGATGTCGAGATCGCCTCGATCTACGACACTAATGTCTATTCGACTTCGCAGGACGAGATCGACGACATCGCGCTGGTCGCGCGGCCGCGAGTCGAGATCGACTGGCAGTCGGCCAACGCCGAGCTGCACGGCGAGGCCTATGCCGACACGCGGCGCTATCTCGACCAGGGCCGTGAAAGCGCGACCAGTTTCGGCGCGGCGGTGTCCGGGCGGATGGCGCCGGCACGCAACCATAGCCTCTCGACCGAGCTGCGCTTCGATCGCGCGGTCGAGAACCGGGCCGACCCGGAAGCACGCGCCAGCATCCTGCTCCCGCCGCGCAAGATCAACATCCTGACGAGCGAGATCGGCTATGCGCTCACCGGCACGCGCATCGGGCTCAACCTTACAGGGGGCGTGCAGAAGTTCGATTTCCTCGACCCGGCGGAGGGCGACCGCGACTTCACGATGCTGCGCGGTTCGGCGCGCGCGACCTGGCGGCCGGCGGCGCCGGTCTCGTTCTTCGTCGAAGGCTATGCCAACCGGCGCAACTTCCGCACCGCGTTCGACATCAGCGGGGTCAACCGCGACGCCACCACCTATGGTGTGCTCGCCGGCGTCAGCCGCGAGGTGAGTGCGCGGCTGCGCGGGCGGATCGGTGCCGGCCTGTTCCGCTTCGATCCCGACGATGGCGCGCTCGACGGCTATACCGGCTTCGCGCTGAGCGGTGACCTCACCTGGAATCCGCGCACGCGCACCGCGGTGACGGCGCAGGTCTTCCGCGGCGACGTCGCCACCGCGCGTGCCGGGGCGAGCGGGCGCACCGACACGCGCGTCGCGGTGACGGTCAGCCAGGAGGCCTATCACAATGTGCTGCTCCATGGCCGCGCGGGCTGGACCCAGAGCAAATATCGCGGAGTGGGCTCCGACACGCTGAACACATGGAGCCTCGCGGCCGAGGGCGAGTATCTCGTCAACCGCACCTTCTCGATCTTCGCCGGTGCGGACTATGCGCGGCGCAGCGCGCGCGATCCGCTGGAGGAGTTTTCGCGCGCGCATGTCCAGGTCGGGCTTCGCGCGCGCTTTTGATGACCATGACGACATTCAGCTCCTCTGTCAGGTCCTTCTTCCGGCTGGCGCGGCCTGCAGCGGTCGTCCTCTGCTGCTCGTTGACCGCGGCTTGCCAGGCGGCCGAGGACGAGCCGATCGTCGAGCGCCCGCTCGCACGCGTGACGCAGGCGGACCGGCCGGCCTTCCCCGGCGCCGAAGGCCATGGCCGCTTCGCGCGCGGCGGCCGCGACGGGCGAATCATCCAGGTGACGACGCTCGCCGATGAGGGGGCTGGTTCGCTGCGCGCCTGCATCGAGGCGGCGGGCCCACGCGTCTGTGTGTTCCGGGTCGGCGGCGTGATCCGCTATGTCCGCGAGCGGCCGATCATCGTGCACCCCAATATCACCATCGCCGGCGAGACCGCGCCGGGCGACGGCATCCTGATCACCCATTCGGGCGGGGAGCACGCCTTCACCCCCTTCGTCGTCAAGAACACGCACGACGTGATCGTCCGCCACATCCGCGTGCGCACCGATCTGCCGGGCGAGCAGCGCGGCGCCAACAGCGCGTTCATCATCGAGAACAGCCGCAACGTGATCCTCGACCATGTCAGCGCGTCCTGGGCGCTCGACGAGAATGTCGGCGGCTATGCCCAGAACGATGCGATTACCATCTCCTGGTCGATCTTCGCCGAGGGCGTGCCGCGCCACGACAAGTGCGCGCTGCTGTCGAGCGATCCCAAGGGGCCGCAACAGCTGAGCTTCATCCGCAACCTCTGCGCACACAATGGCGACCGCAACCCGGACGTGAACTTCCCGCCCGGCTCGTGCGTCGAGGTGATCAACAACGTGCTGTACAACGCCAGCTCGCAGTTCACCGAAGTGTGGGAGAGCTATGGCGGCACGCCGGCGAACATCGTCGGCAACTATTACCGGCAGGGCCCGAGCACGGCCGGCCGCGCCTACGCCATCGACCGGCCGCTGGTCGGATCGACCGGCAGGGCGCGCATCTACCAGGCCGGCAATGTGATCGACGGCGATCGCGTGACCTTCGCCCCGATCGCGCAGGAGGCGTTCGTCGCGACGCCGGTCTGCCCGCTGCGGAGCGCGGTGCTGGACGCGCGCGCGGCCTATGCGCAAGTGCTCGGCGGGGCGGGGGCCTTTCCCCGCGATGCGGTCGATGTTCGGATCGCGGACGAGGTCCGCTCGCGCACGGGCAAGATCGGGCGCGAAAATCGCGTCCTTCCGGTGCTGCGCGCCGGCACGCCCTATGCCGATGCCGATGGCGACGGCATGTCCGATGCGTGGGAGCGCCACCGCAAGCTCGATCCCGCGCGCAACGACGCGTGGGGAGACGCCGACGGCAATGGCTGGGCCAATCTCGAGGAGTTCCTGAACTACGCCCACGAGACGCGGCTGGCGGGACGCGTCGTGCGCTAGGTCAGCCGGCAAGCTCCATCACCAGATCCTCGACCTCGGACCCCGTACCGTAGCGGTCGATGATCGCCAGCCGCCGTCCCTCGCCCATCCGGAACAGCGTGCCGCGGTGATCGGACGCGCCATGCGTGCGCAGGACAAGCAGCCATGCCCTCGGGCCGCGGAGATAGGCGATCGTGTTGGCGACCGCGTCGCGAAGCGTATCCGGCGCGAAATAATGGCGGTTGAGCAGGTTGGCCGCGCGTACCAGATCGAACCGTGCGACGAAGGCGTCGTTGCGCCGCGTGATATCGTCCTCGTGCCAGCGGAACGCGCCAGCACGCCGCAGCCGCGGGCTGAGCAGCGCCACTTCCTCGCCGTCGCCGGCCGCGGCGCGCGCCATGGCGGGTTCACGCAGCCGCCATTCGACCAGGGCGCGCACGGCCGCCATCCCGGTCCAGCGGTCGAGCCGCCGCTCCCAGGGACGGACCGCTCGCCCGAGCACCTCATATTGCAGCACATGGCCGTTGGGCTCGACCAGCGCCCGGCAACCATGAGGAAGCGCGACGAGCCGCGCGCGCAGCGACCGGTCGGTGCCGGTCACCTCGACCGCATGGTCCGCGGCACGCAGCGCTTCCATCAGCTCGAGCGTGGTGACGCCGGAGGAGATGCCGAGATCGAGCGCGGTGTCGACCCGGCTGCAATGTGCCGCGAGGGTCGCGACCAGCGCCGCGTCGATCCCGGCCAGCCGCGACGGCTCGGTGCGTTTGAACGTGTTGTTGGCGGTCTTGAGCCGCCCGAAGAAGCGCGCCTCGTCGCGGGCGGTGATCCGCTCCGGCGCGGCGGCGAAGAATGCGCTGGCACAATGCACGGTGGTTCGGCTCCCGGCGGCACCCGGTCAGGCCGGGCTCGCCTTTCGACCTAGCATCCGGCGCGGCGCTGGTGGGGGGAACGCTCGGGGTACTCCTCCTGCCCACCCGCTCTTTCGGACAGTTCGAGCTATCCATTGGCGCCACATTCAGCGGGACGATCATGATGCTGAAAACTGCTTTCCGAGAAACCGCAGAGTTTCGCGACGTGACATCGCCCGATAGGCTCGATCGCGCGTGGCGCATCGCGGCATGGGCGGCCGGCGCCTTGTGCCTGCTCGCCCTGTTCGCGCGGATCATGACTTATCCGTTGCAGCATGACGAGCAATTCTACGTGTCCGCCGGTGTCCTGTTCGGCCAATATCCGCTCTATTCCGGGATCGGGTTCACGCACCTTCCCAACATCGCCCTGCTCTATGCGGGCGCCTTCGCGCTGTTCGGTGACGCGCATTATCTGCTCATCGGCCGGCTCCTGACCTTCGCGGCATGGGTTGCGACTTTTGCCGCGTTGCTGCTGATCGCGCGGACTTATGTGCGGAGTGCGCTGATCGGCGGGCTGATGATCGCCCTGCTCGTCCTCAATCCGATGTTCCTCAACGCGACCGGGATGGCGGCGACTAACAATTTCCTGCCGGTGCCGTTCATGCTGTTCGGCCTGTACCTGTTCCTGCGCGCCGCCGACCGCAGCCAACCCGCGCCGGCGCTAGCCCTTGCGAGCGGGTTCCTCCTCGCCGTGGCGGCGGGGTTCAAGGCCAATTATGTGCTGCTGCTGATCCCGTTCGGGGTCGCCGCGCTCCTGGTGCCCCCAGACCTGCCGCTGCGTAGCCGGCTGCTGCGCGTGGCGCTGCCGCTGCTGGTCGGCGGGATCGTCGGAGGCCTCCCGTCCATCATATACGCGCTGGACGACCCGCAGGGCTTCGTCACCCATGTCTTCAGCGCCCATCGCGGGCCGCAGCTCGGCTATTGGGCGGCGCACCCCGATCCCACCGATCCCAAGGTGATCGGCATCGCCGGCAAGCTGCTGCTGGCGCACCGGCTGTGGCTGTCCGGCGTGCCGATGCTCATGCTCGTCCTGCTGCTGTCGTTCCTCACGATCGCCTTTGTCCGGCGCGAGACTTTGATCCTGCGCTGGCCGCATCTGCTCGTCGCCGGACTCGCCGCGATCGGCGCGATCATCTCCTTCGTGCCGACGCCATCATTTGCGCAATATTTCGCGCCGCCGCTGCCTTTTGCCATCGTCCTGATCGGGCTGTTGTTCGGCGCGCTCGACCCGCCGGGCCGCAATCTCACGCGCCCGCTGGTGGCGGCGGTGCTGGCGCTGACGGCGGTCACCGGCGCGCCGTTGCTGCTGCCTTCGCTCGCCGGGCTCGCCAGTCCCGGCGGATGGACGGGCATCCGCGTGGCGCGCGACGGCGCCGCGATCGCAACGTTGGTCCGGAAGCAGCCGGGCAACGGTCCGGTGGCGACGCTCTCGCCGATCCATGCGCTGGAGGGTCATTTGCCGATCTACCCGCACTTCGCGCTCGGGCAGTTCATGGTTCGCGCCGCGCAATGGGTGCCGGAGGACGAGCGGCGCCATTATGCCTATTTCGTCACGCCCGGCGCAATTCCTTCGCTGCTCGCCGCGCAGCCGCCGGCGGCGATCCTGACCGGGATGGACGGCGACACCGAAGCCGCACTGGACGCGTTCGCCAGAGACCGCGGCTATCGCGTGATTCCACTTTCCCTGAAGAACGTCGAGGATGCCGAGCGGGTTCGCCTGTACCTGCCGCGCTGATCAGCTGCGCGCCTGGTCTAGCAGCTCGACGCGCGAGTCCTTCCTGTCAATCGGACGCAGCCGTCGTTGCCCTGCCTGCCCGATCTCGGTTTCGACGATCGGCGTGGGCCGCCCTTTGACCTGCCGGAAGATGCGGCCGAGATACTCGCCGATGATGCCGAGGAAGATCGCGTTGAGCGTGATCCCGAGCAGGAGAAGCATCGTCGTCGTCGCGAACCCGGCCGGCCAGCTCTGCCCGAAGACCAGCCGCCCGGCGAGATAGACCAAGGTCAGGACGAAGGTGCAGATGCCGACCGTCAGCCCCGTGATCGAGGCGACCCGCAGCGGCACCAGCGAGTGGTTGAGCAGGCCGTCGAGCGCGAGGCTCAGCATCTTGCTCAGCGGGAACTTGCTCTGCCCCGCGACGCGCGCCTCGCGGTCATAGGGCAATCCGACTTGCGAGAACCCCATCGCGCTGATGAGCCCGCGCAGATAGGGGCTGGTGTCGTCGACCTTGCGCAGCTCGGCCAGGATGCAGGCGTCGACGAGGCGGAACTCGCCCGCGTCGCGCGGCAGGTCGTCGTCGCTCAGCGCCCGCATTCCGGCATAGAAGGCCCTGCGGAACTGCGCCGTGACCGGCCCGTCGGGCAGCGAGCGGCGAACGCCGTAGACGACCTGATGACCCTGTCGCCAGAGCGCGAGCATGTCCGGGATCAGCCCGGGCGGGTCCTGAAGGTCGCAGTCGATCTGCACCGCACAGGCCCCGCTGGCGCGTTGATAGCCGACGAGCAGCGAACGCTGATAGCCGTTGTTGCGCGAGAAGCGCACCACGCGAACGCGCGGGTCGGTGGCGGCGATCGCCTGCAGGATCGGGAAGGTCTCGTCGGTCGAGTGATTGTCCATGAAGATCAGCTCGAGCGCATAGCCCGGCAGGTTCCGGAACACCTCCACGATGCTGCGATAGGCGCGTTCGACCGTGGCCTCTTCGTTGAACGCCGGCACGATCACGGAAACGAGTGTGGCGGAAGTCATGCGATGACCTCCACAAGCGAGCGGGAGGTCAGGGCGATACCCTCCTCCAGCGACGTGCGGGCGCGCCAGCCCAGAACCAATGCCGCCAGGTCCGGCACGCCGCAAACCGTGTCGATGCGCAAGTTGGATCGCTCGCCGGCTTCCATCCGGACGCGATCTGCGGGCGTGCCGGTCACCCGCAGCACAAGTTCGACGATCTCGCGAACTTTCGGGGCCTGCCCGCTCGACAGGTTGATGATCGTGCCGCCCGGCAGGTTCGATCGCGCCATCGCGCGAAGGCCGGCGACGATATCGTCGATATAGACCATGTCGCGTCGATCGTCCGGCTGACGGATCACCATCGTCTCGCCCGAAAGGCACCGGCGCAGCAGCGCGGGCAGCAGGAAATCTTCCGACTGGCCCGGGCCATAGGTGAGCCCGAGGCGCGCCGTGAGCACCGGAAAGGCAAGCCGCGGCTGCACCATCGCACAGTAAAGTGCCCCGGCTGCCATGGCTGCGGTGTAGACCGTGCGCGGCAGCTCGCGCCGGGTCTCGGGCGAAGGCGTGGGCTGATTGCCGTATTCCGCGAGCGAGCCCGCGCGAATCATGATGCGCAGGTCTGGGCTTTCGGCGGCGGCGGCAAGCACGATCAGCAACTGATCCAGATCGCGCGTCATTACCGGCCATTCGGCAGGGTCGGGAATGCCCGGATCGCGCCCGGTAGCGCTCGCCAGATGATAGAATATCGTGGGATTGGCCCGGCCGAAGCATTCCCGCACCTGAGGCAAGTCCTTCAGGTCCACCGCATGGACGATCGCGCCGGGACGGATCCGCCCGGTGTGCGCGGCTCCCGCCGGTCGCACGATCAGGTGCACCTCGTCACCGCAGTCGAGGTGGCTTGCGGCGAGATGCGAACCGATGAAGCCGGCCCCGCCAGTGATCAGCACGCGCTCGGGCATCGGCGGGCCCCGCTTCAGCCGACGAGCACGGGCTCGGGCAACGGCACGAGAAAACGGCCGCCGCGCGCGACGAAGTCCGACTGCTGCTCGCGGATCTCGTCGAAGAAGTTCCAGGCGAGCACCATCAGGATGTCGGGCTTCTCCTCGGCGATTGCATCGACGGACTTGATCGAGATCTTCATGCCGGGCGAATAGAGCCCCTGCTTCAGCGGATTGCGATCGACCAGGAAGTCCAGCCGGTCGGGTCCGATCCCGAAATAGTTGAGCAGGGTGTTGCCCTTCGCCGGCGCGCCATAGCCGGCGATCTTCTTGCCCTGCGCCTTGAGCTCGTCGAGCATCGCGAGCAGGCGCACGCCCACGGCCTCGACCCGCTCGGCGAAACGTTCGTAGGTCTCGGGCTCGAGCATGCCCCCGGCAAGCTCCTCGTCGAGCATCGCCTGGACCTCCGGCGTGGGTTTGGCGGTGCCGCTCTTGCGGAAGAATACGCGCATCGAGCCGCCGTGAATGGGCAGGCGATGGACGTCGACCACGTCTAGATCGAAGAACGCGCCGAGCTTCTTCATCGAAAGCAGGCTGAACTCGGAGACATGCTCCTGGTAGACGGTGTCGAACTCGTTGCGGTCGAGCAGCTCCTTGGCCCAGGGCACCTCGACCACGAAGGCGCCATCATCGGCCAACAGGCGGGTGACGCCTTCCATGAAGCGATGCAGGTCGCCGATATGGTTGAAGGTGTTGGTGGTGACGATGATCTTCGCACGCCCATGGACCTCGCGGACTTCATCGGCCGTATCCGGGTCGAAATAGGCGACGTGCACCTCGACGCCGCGCTCCGTGGCGGTCTCGGCCAGGTTGGCGGCCGGATCGATCCCCAGGGTCTTCTCGCCGCGCGCGTTGCAAGCGGCGAGCAGCAGCCCGTCGTTGCAGCCGATGTCGACGATCAGCCCGCCTGCGGCCGCTTCTCCGAGAATCCCGGCCAGTGCTTCGAAGTGCTTGTGCATCGTCGTCGCGCCGGAAGGGACGTAGAGATAGTGACGGAAGAAGTCGGCCGGGATCTGGTCGGCGATCTCGATCAGGCCGCAATTCAGGCAGACCTCGGTGTTCAGCGAGAATGCCGGCTGCTCCGCGTCATGCTCGTCGGGACGAACGAACATGTTGGCCGGCGGATGCCGGCCCATCGGCAGGAACAGATACGGACTTGGCGCAAGGCACGCCCGGCAGTGCTGCAGTCGTTCCATTTGAGATCCTTTTCGATCGATCGGAAAATTCATGCCACGCACGACACGGCCGACGCGTGACGCTCGGCAAAGCTGCGAAACGTCGCGTGGATGTGCGCGACCTGTTCGTTGTTGAGGCCGTGGTGGCAGGCGAGCAGGATTCCGCCGCGCGTCACGGCATCGGCTTCCGGATAGCCGCGCGGATCGACCTCGGCCTTCACATTCTCCATCGCCGGCTGGCGGAGGATGTTGCCGGTAAAGACCACGCGGGTCTGGATGTCGGCCCGCTCGAACCAGATCTGCAGCTCGCGCCGGGTGAACGGCGCGTCGGGCCGGAGCGTCAGCGGGAAGGCCAGCCAGCCGGTGCGCGCCTCGGGCAGCTGGCGCGGGAGGATGAACCAGTCCTGATAGTCGGCGAAGAAGGCGAGGTGCTGCGCGAAATTGCGTTCGCGCAGCGCGATATTGTTCGCGAGCTTGTCGAGCTGGACCAGCCCGAAGGCGGCGCCCATCTCCGACGGCTCGAAATTATAGCCGAGCTCCTCGAACAGGAATTTCGCGTCATAGGGGATGTCACCGAGCCTGGCGTCGAACCGGCATTCGATCGCCTCGGATTCGACGAACAGCGACGAGGAACGGCCCCAGGATCGCATCAGCAGCCCGCGCTGCGCCAGCGCCTCGTCGTTGACGCACAGCATGCCGCCATTGCCGGCCGCGTTGACCACGTGCGAGCCGTAGAAGCTGGTCGTACTGATGTCCGATCGCGTACCGGTGCTCGTGCCGCGCAGCGTCGCGCCGAGCGTGTCCGCACTGTCCTCGATCACGATCAGGCGGTGCCGGTCGGCGATCGCGCGCAGCCGGTCCCAGTCGGGAAGGTTGCCGATCAGCGAGGGGATCATCATCGCGCGGGTGCGCGGCGTGATCATCGCCTCGATCGCGTCCTCGTCGATATTGTAGGTGCCCTCGCGCACGTCGACAAAGGCGGGCACCAAGCCGTTGCGCACGAGCGGCGCGACCGTGGTGGCGAAGGTGAGCGCGGGCGTGATCACCTCGCTGCCGGGCGGCAGGCGCAGCAGCTCGACTGCGAGATAATTGGCGGACGAGCCCGAGTTCACCATGATTCCGTGCCGCTTGGCGAACAGCGCGGCGACGCGCGCCTGCATCGCGCGGACGTTGGCGCCCATCTGAGTCGAGGTGCGCAGCACGTTGACGACGGCGGCGATTTCCTCCTCGCCATGGACGCTCTGGCCATAGTTCACGCGCATGCGGCAGCTACTCCGAAGACGGGGTCGAAGGATGTTCCGAGCGACGGCGCCGGGCAGACGCCGCGGACATAGCGGTCGATCTGGCGCTCGCTGAGTGCCCGCAGCCTGCGGTTCCCGTCGAGCGCGGCCGAATACCATTCGACCGTCAGCGCGACCGCGTCCTCGAGCGCGAGGCGCGGACGCCAGCCGAGCAATGTGTGCGCCTTGGTGCTGTCGAGGCGCAGGACCTGCGCCTCGGGTGGTGAATCGTGCGTATCGCCGAACAGGAACTGGGGGCCCCGCGGTCCCCAGGCGCGTTCGAGCAATGCGGCGAGCGTCGCGACATCGGCCGTCGCCTCGCTGTCCGGCCCGAAATTCCAGCCGCCTTCGAGGCCGCGGTCGCCCTCGACCAGCCCGGCGGCGAGCATCAGATAGCCGGCGAGCGGATCGAGCACATGCTGCCACGGTCGCACGCTGTGCGGATTGCGGATCTGCACCGGCTTGCCCGCTTCGACCGCGCGGACGATGTCCGGCACCAGCCGGTCGACCGCCCAGTCGCCGCCGCCGAAGACGTTGCCCGCGCGCACCGTGGCGAGCACCGGGCTGCCCGGCTCGCGGAAGAACGAGCGGCGATACGCCTCGACCACCAGTTCGGCGCAGCCCTTGGACACGCTGTACGGATCGCTCCCGCCCATCCGGTCGGTCTCGCGATAGCCCCAGGGCCAGCCGCGATTCTCGTAGCATTTGTCGCTGGTCACGACGATCACGCCCTTGAGCGAGGCAAAGCGCCGCGCCGCTTCCAGCACCACCGCGGTGCCCACGACGTTGGTGTGCAACGTCTCGACCGGCGCGGCATAGGAGGGACGGACCAGCGCCTGTGCCGCCATGTGGATGACGAGCTGCGGGTCGCAATCCTCGACCGTCCGGAGAAACGCCGCCTCGTCGCGGATGTCGCAAATGCGGTGATCTACCAGCTCCGCAACGCCGGCGGCTTCGAAGAAGCTGGGTTCGCGATCGCGCGGGAGCAGCGCGACCGCGGTGATGTCGGCGCCCAGCCGCCGTAGCCACAGCGCTAGCCAGCCACCCTTGAAGCCGGTGTGACCGGTCAAGAGTATCCGGCGGCCCGCCAGCGCGCGGCTCAGCCGGCCTTCGTCGAACCGCGCGTCACGCATGTACATGCGCTCCTGTCGGCGCGGTGGCGAGCCGCCATGGGGCAGGGGGACTTTCAGCCCATGGCGGAGATCCGGCTACACAGAGTTGGTTGAGGTGGTCCCGGTCGCGGATCGTGTCCATCGGGTGCCAGAATCCGGTGTGCTTGTAGGCGAAGAGCTCGCCGTCCTGGGCGAGGCGGCTGAGCGGCGCCTGCTCGAGCGGCTCCTCGTCGCCCTCCAGATAGTCGAGCACGCCCGGCTCGAACACGAAGAAGCCGCCGTTGATCCAGGTCTCGTGCTTGCGCACCTTCTCGGTGAACTCGGCGACGCGCGATCCATCGAGCTCGAGATTGCCGAACCGTGCAGGCGGCTGCACCGCGGTGACCGTTGCGAGCTTGCCGTGGGCGCGGTGGAACGCCAGCAGCGCGGTGAGGTCGATATCGCCTACCCCGTCAGAGTAGGTGACCATGAAGGTCCCGCCCTCTAGCCAGTCGCGCAGCCGCAGCAGGCGTCCGCCGGTCATGGTGAGCTCGCCGGTATCGACTACCGACACGTTCCAGTCGAGCGAGCGGCATTGCCGCAGCGCCACCCGGCCGTTGCCGATCGCGACCGTGAAGTCGTTCGTCATGAAATGAAGGTCGTGGAAGAACTTCTTCATGAGCAGCATCTTGTAGCCGCACGCGACGACGAAGTCGGTGAAACCGTGCTGCGCATAGATGTCCATCACGTGCAGGATGATCGGTTTTCCGCCGACCTCCACCATCGGCTTGGGTACGCGGACGGTCTCTTCCGAAAGCCGTGAACCCAATCCTCCCGCCAACAGCACCACCTGCATCGCGCCGTTCCTCGCATGCCAGACTCGCATGCACAGACTAGGGGAGCCGCCGCGCGAAGCGATTCGGGCATGGGGGTTATCCCCGCGCTCAATCGTGGTAGGCGTCTTCCAGACGATAGAGGCGCGCGGCGTTGCCGCCGAAGATGGCGTCGCGGTCTTGCTGCCGGTTCAGACGTCGGCGATCTGCGAGAAGACCAGGGTGAACACCGCGCCGGTATCGGCGTGGTTCGCCGCCCGTACGCCGACCTGCATCGCGTCGGCGAAGCCCTTGACGATGGCAAGCCCAAGCCCGCTACCGCCATGCCGGTCGCCGCCTTCGCCCTGGGCGAAGGTGTCGAACACGCGGTGCTCCATGCCCGGCACGAGGCCGTGGCCATGGTCGCGGATCGCGAGCTCGACGCTGTCGGGGGTTCGCCGCCCTTCGATCACAATCCGGCCGTCGCCGCCATGTTGCGCGGCGTTGGCGAGCAGGTTGATGAGGATGTGGTGCAGCAGCGTCGGATCGGCCCGCACCAGGGGCAAGTTGGCGGGCACCTTGAGATCGATATGCCGGCCGCGCAGCGTTTCCTTGAGGTCGTGGACCGCGCTGCCGATCGCGTCGGTCAGATCGATCGGCTCGAGCGACAAGGTGAGCGCGCCCGAATCGATGCGGATCATGTCCACGAGATTGTCGAGGAACCGCCGCAGCCGCGCCACTTCGATCCGGGCGAGCGCGATGGTTTGCGCTTCGGGATGCTCGGCGGCGACCTCGTCGATCGCGCTCGAGACGGAGGTCAGCGGGGTGCGCAGGTCGTGCCCGATCGAGGACAGCAGCGCGGCGCGCAACCGGTCGCGCTCCTTGAGCAGCGCCACTTCGCGCACCTGGGTCTCGAGGCTCAGCCGTTCGTGCGCCAGCGCCGCCTGGCCGAGCAGGGTCTGCAGCAGCACCGCGCGATCGGCGCTGACTGGATCGCGGCCGTCGCCGCGCGAGAGCCCGACAACCGCGAGCACGCCGAGTGCGGTCTTGAGCGGATGGAATTGCCAGTCTGCGGCGTTGAGCGTCGCGGTGCCGCTGCCGGCGGACTCCCCGCGTGACCAGCTCCAGTCCGCCGCCGCCTGATCGACCGGACTGAGCGTGGCGCCGGCCGGGGACGCGGCGACGACGGTCAGCGCGCCGTTGCGTTCGTTGAGCAGGACGACCTGGAGGTCGAACAGCGCCGCCAGCTCGTTGCACACGACCTCGCTCGTCGACTGCCATTCGGACACGCGCGCGAGCGACTGGCCGAAGGCGGCGACCGCCGCATTCTCCAGTGCGCTGCGGGCGCCGATGGTCGCACGCGTCTTGAGCCGGCCGGCGAGATGCGCGGTGAAGGCGGCGACCCCCATCAGCACGAACAGCGTCAGCACGCTGCGCGGATCGGCGATGGTGAGGGTGTGCAGCGGCGGCAGGAAGAAGAAGTTGTAGGCGAGCGCCGACAGCAGCCCGGCGACCAGCCCCGGTCGCAGCCCGTAGCGGTTCGATGCAAGGATCACCGGCAGCAGGAAGATCAGATCCACGCCCGCCAGCCCGATCAGTGGCTCGGCGAGATGGCCGAGCAGCGTCGCCCCTCCCACCAGCGCAACGACGATGAGATAGGCTGAGCCCGGCCCCCAGCCCTGGCTCGCGCCGCTCGCTTCGCTGGCGCCGATGCCCGACGCGGACGGGATGACGTGCACCGCCAGCCCGTCGCGGGCGCGCAGCATCGCCGTCACCACCGAGCCGTGGCGCAGCTCGAACCACCAGCTGCGTACCGACTTGCCCAGCACCAGCTGAGTCGTGCGCGTATCGCGGACATGCTGGGCGAGGCCGTCGATCACCCGCTCGGCCGGGAGCGTCGCGATCGTCGCGCCGAGCGTCGCCGCCAGCCGCAGCGTTTCGGCGACGCGGCGCTTGGCCTCCTCGCTCAGCCGCTCGGCGCGCGGGGTCTCGATATAGACCGCCTGCCACGGCGCCTTCAGCGCATCGGCGAGCCGCTTCGCCGCGCGCACGATCGCGTCGGCGCCGGGCAGTTCGCTGACCGCGACCAGAACACGCTCGCCCCCGGCATAGGTGCCGGGCAGCGCGCCTTCGTCGAGATGCTCGACCAGCGCCTGGTCGATGCTGAGCGCGGCGCGGCGCAGCGCCATCTCGCGCAGCGCCGACAGATTGGGCTTGGAGAAGAAATGGCCGAGCGCGCGCGAAGCCTCGTCGGGGACATAGACCTTGCCGTCCTTGAGCCGCTCGATCAGCTCGTCGGGGGGCAGGTCGACCACTTCGATCTCGGCACCCTCGAACACCCCGTCGGGCACAGTCTCGCGCACGCGGACGCGCGTGAAGCTCGCGACGACGTCGTTGAGGCTCTCGACATGCTGGATGTTGAGCGTGGTGTAGACGTCGACACCGGCGTCGAGCAGCTCCATCACGTCCTGCCAGCGCTTGGGATGGCGGCTGCCCTCGACATTGGTGTGCGCGAACTCGTCGACCAGCGCGAGCGCCGGGCGGCGCGCGAGCGCCGCGTCGAGGTCCATCTCGGTGAGGTTGTGGCCGCGATACTCGATCGTGCGGCGCGGAATGATCTCGAACGGCGCGGTCAGCGCCTCGGTCTCGGCGCGGCCATGGGTATCGACCACCGCGACGACGACATCGACGCCGGCCCTGAGCCGTTCGGCACCTTCGCGCAGCATCTCGAAGGTCTTGCCGACCCCCGGCGCCGCGCCGAGGAAGATCTTGAGTTTGCCGCGCGCCTCCCGCTTCGCCGCGCGCAACATGGCTTCGGGGGAGGGACGCTGGTCGTCGGATGCCATGCGCCGTCCTTACGCTGCCCGCGGACGTCGCGCCACGCCCTGCGCGGCGATGCTTATGCTTTCTTAATGCCCCGCTCCGCTTTTGCCGTCGAACCTTAACGCCCACCATCCCTAGGTGAGCGGCCAGGCCGCCATTCCGGGCGGTGATAACAGGACCGATCCCGATGCAGGACCTTCTGTGGCTCGCCATTCTGGGCGGGCTGGTCGCATTGACGTTCGCCTTCGTCCGCTTGTGCGACGGAGCCTGACGCGATGACGATTCACCTCATTCTCGCCGGGCTGACCGCGCTCGGCCTGCTCGCTTATCTGGTCGTGGCGCTGCTGCGGCCCGAGAAATTCTGACGGGGGACGCAAAATGACCCTATTGGGCTGGGCGCTGATCGCGCTCTTCGTCGCCATCCTCGCTGCGCTCGCCAAGCCGATGGGCATATGGCTCCATGCACTTTACGAGGGACGGCGCACACCGCTTCACATCGTGCTCGGCCCGGTCGAGCGCGGCTTCTATCGCCTGTCGGGAATCGACCCGAACGAGGAGCAGGGCTGGCGCCGCTACGCGCTGCACATGATCCTGTTCAACGTGGCGCTGCTGCTGCTGACCTATGCGATCCTGCGGTTGCAGGCGGTGCTGCCGATGAACCCGCGCGAGCTCGCCGCGATCGGGCCGGACGGCGCGATGAACACTGCGATCAGCTTCACCACCAACACCAACTGGCAATGGTATTCGGGCGAGGTCGCGCTGAGCAACCTCAGCCAGATGCTCGGCCTGGCCATCCACAACTTCCTGAGCGCGGCGACCGGCATCGCCATCGCCTTCGCGCTGTTCCGCGGCTTCGCGCGGCGCGAGACCAAGAACATCGGCAATTTCTGGGCCGACATGACCCGAGTCACGCTCTACCTGCTGCTGCCGATCTGCATCGTCTATGCGGTTTTCCTGATCGCGAGCGGCGTGCCGCAGACCTTCGACGCGATGACCGTCGCGACGACGGTCGAGGGTGCGCAGCAGAATATCGCGCTCGGCCCGGTCGCCTCGCAGGAAGCGATCAAGATGCTCGGCACCAATGGCGGCGGCTTCTTCAACGCCAACAGCGCACACCCGTTCGAGAACCCGACTGCGCTCACCAACCTCGTGCAGATGCTGTCGATCTTCCTGATCGGCGTCGGCCTCACCTGGACCTTCGGCAAGGCCGTGGGCGACACGCGCCAGGGCTGGGCGATCCTCGCCGCAATGGCGATCCTGTTCCTCGCCGGCGTGACGCTCGCCTATTGGGCCGAAGCGGCGGGCAACCCCAATCTCCATGCGCTCGGTGTCCCCGGCGGCAACATGGAGAGCAAGGAAGTCCGCTTCGGCATCGTCGCCAGCGTGCTGTTCGCCGCGGTCACCACCGCCGCCTCGTGCGGCGCGGTCAACGCGATGCACGACAGCTTCACCGCATTGGGCGGCCTCGTCCCGCTGTTCAACATGCAGCTCGGCGAAATCGTGATCGGCGGCGTCGGCGCGGGCATCTACGGCTTCCTGTTGTTCGCCATCCTCGCAGTGTTCGTCGCCGGGCTGATGGTGGGGCGCACGCCCGAATATGTCGGCAAGAAGATCGAATCGCGTGAGGTCAAGCTGGCGGTGCTCGCCATCGCGGTGCTCCCGCTCTGCATCCTCGGCCTCACGGCGCTTTCTTCGGTGATGCCCGACGGGCTGGCGGGCCCGCTCAACAAGGGGCCGCACGGGTTCAGCGAGATCCTCTACGGCTTCGCCTCTGCGACCGCCAACAACGGTTCTGCCTTCGCGGGCCTCACCGCCGGCACGCCGTGGTACAACGGTCTGCTCGGGGTCGCGATGTGGCTCGGCCGCTTCTTCGTGATCGTCCCGGTGCTCGCCATCGCGGGCAGCCTGGCGGCGAAGAAGTACACGCCCGCTTCGGCTGGTTCGTTCCCGACGACGGGCGGCCTGTGGGTCGGCCTGCTGGTCGGCATCATCCTCATCCTGGGTGGACTCACCTTCCTCCCTTCGCTGGCACTCGGCCCGATCGCGGATCATCTCGCGATGGTCGGCGGCCAGCTGTTCTGAAGGTATCGCCATGACGACAACCTCGATCTTCAAGGCCGAACTGGTCGTTCCCGCGATCGGCGACGCGTTCCGCAAGCTTTCGCCGCGCGAGCTGATCAAGAACCCCGTGCTGTTCACCACCGCGGTGGTGGCGCTGCTGCTCACCGTCCTGCTTCTGCTGGGCGGCGAGAAGCTCTCCATCCCCTTCCAACTCCAGCTCATCGTGTGGCTGTGGCTGACGGTGCTGTTCGGCACTTTCGCCGAGGCGCTGGCGGAGGGACGGGGCCGCGCGCAGGCCGCCAGCCTGCGCGAGACCAAGGCGGACCTGCGCGCCAAGCTGATGCTCGGCGTCGGCGACACCTATGAGCTGGTTCCCGCGACCCGGCTCAGCGCGGGTGAACTGGTGCTGGTCGAGACCGGCGACCTGATCCCTGCCGATGGCGAGGTGGTCGAGGGCGTCGCCAGCGTCAACGAGGCGGCGATCACCGGCGAGAGCGCGCCGGTGATCCGCGAGGCGGGCGGCGACCGCAGCGCGGTCACCGCGGGCACGCGCGTCATCTCCGACCGGATCAAGGTGCGCGTGACGCAGGAGCCGGGCCAGGGTTTCCTCGACCGCATGATCGCCCTGGTTGAAGGCGCCGAGCGGCAGAAGACGCCGAACGAGATCGCGCTGACGATCCTGCTGGTCGGCCTCACCATCATCTTCCTGATCGCGGTGAGCACGATCCCGGGCTTCGCGAGCTATGCCGGCGGCAGCGTCCCCGTTGCGATCCTCGCGGCGCTGCTGATCACGCTGATCCCTACGACCATCGCGGCTTTGCTCTCGGCGATCGGCATCGCGGGCATGGACCGGCTGGTGCGCTTCAACGTGCTCGCCAAGTCGGGCCGTGCGGTCGAGGCGGCGGGCGATATCGACACGCTGCTGCTCGACAAGACCGGCACGATCACCATCGGCGACCGTGCCGCGAGCGAGTTCCGGCCGCTGACCGGGATCGGCGTCGACCAGCTGGCCAGCGCCGCCCTGCTCGCCAGTCTCGCCGACGAGACGCCCGAGGGACGCTCGATCGTGCTCCTCGCACGCGAGAAGCACGGCATCCAGGCACGCGATCTGCCCGCGGGCAGCGAGGTCATTCCGTTCACTGCGCAGACCCGCATCTCGGGCGTGAAGAGCGGCCTGGGCCTGATCGAGAAGGGCGCGGTCGATTCGATCCTGCGCGCCAATCCGGGGCTGGGTGAGGCCCCGGCAGCGGCCGAATTGCGCCGCATCACCGACGAGATCGCCCGCGGCGGCATGACGCCGCTGGCAGTCGCACGGGATGGCGAGCTGCTCGGCGCCGTCGCGCTCAAGGACGTGATCAAGGCGGGCATCCGCGAACGTTTCGCCGAATTGCGGCGCATGGGCATCCGCACGGTGATGATCACCGGCGACAACCCGCTCACCGCCGCGGCGATCGCCGCTGAGGCCGGGGTCGACGATTTCCTCGCCGAGGCGACGCCAGAGGACAAGCTCGAGCTGATCCGCAAGGAACAACAGGGCGGGCGCCTGGTGGCGATGTGCGGCGACGGTACCAACGACGCGCCCGCGCTCGCCCAGGCCGATGTCGGCGTGGCGATGAATACCGGCACCCAGGCGGCGCGCGAGGCGGGCAACATGGTCGATCTCGACAGCGATCCGACCAAGCTGATCGAGGTCGTCGGCCTCGGCAAGCAGCTGCTGATGACGCGTGGTGCACTCACCACCTTCTCGGTCGCGAACGACGTCGCCAAATATTTCGCGATCATCCCGGCGATGTTCGTTGCGCTCTATCCGGGCCTCGGCGTGCTCAACGTGATGGGTCTCACCTCGCCCGAAAGCGCGATCCTGTCCGCGATCATCTTCAACGCGCTGATCATCCCCTGCCTCGTACCGCTGGCGCTCAAAGGCGTGACCTATCGCCCGATGGCGGCGGGCCCGCTGCTCGCGCGCAATCTCGCAATCTATGGCCTCGGCGGTCTCGTCGCCCCGTTCATCGGCATCAAGCTCATCGACCTTGCCGTCTCCGGCATCGGTCTTGCGTGAGGATTTCCATATGCTCGACGATCTCAAATCCGCGCTTCGCCCCGCAATCGTGATGACGCTGCTGTTCGCAGCGCTCACTGGGCTCGCCTATCCGGCGCTGCTCACCGGCATCGGCCAGCTGGTCTTTCCGCATCAGGCCAATGGCAGCCTGATCCAGCGCGGCGGCCGTGTCATCGGCTCCGAACTGCTTGGCCAGAAGTTCACCGGCGAACGCTATTTCCACGGCCGCCCCTCTGCCGCCGGCAGCGACGGTTATGATGCGTCGGCCTCGGCCGGATCGAACCTCGGTCCGACGAGCCAGGCGCTCGTCGACCGGGTGAAGGCCGATGTCGCCGCCCAGGTTCCTGCACCAGGACAATCGGTCCCCGCCGATCTGGTGACGGCCTCTGCCTCGGGGCTCGACCCCCATATCAGCCCCGAGGCGGCCTTGTCGCAGGCCGCCCGCGTCGCGACGGCGCGCGGCGTGTCGGTGCGCCTGATCGAGGACGAAGTGCAGCGGCATGTTGAGACCCGGCTGCTCGGCGTTCTGGGCGAGCCGCGGGTGAACGTGCTGGCGCTCAATCTCGCCCTCGACCGGATGCCTGCGCAGCCGTAAACCCGTGTTGATGCCGAATGCCGACAAGCTGCTCGTGATCGAGGACGATCCGGCGATCCGCCGGCTCCTGGCGGTCACGCTCGAGCGGGCGGGCTATCAGGTGGTTCAGGCCGCGACCGCGCGCGAGGGCCTGTCGGCGGTCGATATCGACCGGCCCGGCGCGGTGCTGCTCGACCTCGGGCTGCCCGATCGGGACGGGCTGGAGCTGATCCAGCTTGTCCGCGCACGCACCACTGCGCCGATCCTGGTCGTGTCGGCGCGCGAGAACACGGCGGAGAAGGTGACCGCGCTCGATCTTGGCGCGGACGACTATGTCGTCAAGCCGTTCGATACCGAGGAGTTGCTCGCCCGCATCCGCACCGCGTTGCGGCACCGCAATGCCGGCGGTGCGGAACTGCAGTCGGTCCATGCCGACGATGTCGAGATCGACCTCGAGCACCGGCGCGTGCTGCGCGAAGGCGTCGAGGTGCATCTGTCGCCCAAGGAATATGAGGTGCTGGCCGAATTGGCGAAGCGGCCCGACCGGGTCATCACCCATGCCCAGCTGCTCAAGACCGTGTGGGGGCCGGCGCATCTCGACCGCGTCGAGTATCTGCGCATCGTCGTGCGCAACCTGCGCCAGAAGCTCGAGCGCGACGCGGCGCGGCCGCGGCTGCTGCGCAACGAGCCGGGCGTGGGCTACCGCCTCACCGTCCACCCACCGCAGGCGGGAAACGCATAGCGAGCCCCGCCCTAGTCGCTGAGGATATGGTAGATGCGCGGCTGCGGCTGGGCGACGCCATGGCTCGCGGCGGCGAGGACGGCCTGGTCGACCTGATCGCCATCTCCCACCTCGACCCGCAAGCGGCCGTGCAGCTGCCGCACCGAGCGGATATTGGCGTCGCCGCCGAGCGCCCGGAGGATCGCCTGGGGCAGGACCGGACCGTCCGCCGGCGTATCGAGTTCGCTGGCCCGAACTGCGACCGTTTCGCGACCGCCGAGCGCGGTGCGGATTTCCTCCGCGACGAGATCGGCGACTGGGCCGAGCACCACCTGCGCGGCATTGGCCGAGGGGCGGATGATGCCGCGCGCGCCGAGCGACGTGAGCGCGGCGTCGTCGATCGCGTGATTGTCGGCGACGATCAGGCGCAGGCGCGTGGTGCAGGCGTCGACGCTGGTCAGGTTGGCGGGTCCGCCCAGCGCCGCCACGAAGGCGGCACCGCGCGCATTGCCCGGCGTGGCCGCACTGGTCTCGGCCGCCTCGCCCTTCTCGCGCCCCGGGGTGGCGAGATCGAGCTTGCGGATGAACAGGCGGAACAGGCCGTAGTAGAGCAGCGCATAGGCCGCACCGATCGGCAGCAGCAGCCAGGGGCGGGTCGAGAGGCTGAAGTTCAGCACATAGTCGAACAGCCCGGCCGAGAAGCCGAAGCCGAGCTTGACCCCGAGCAGGTTCATCAGCGCCATGGCGAGGCCCGTGAGCAGCGCGTGGATCGCGTAGAGCACGGGCGCGAGGAACATGAAGCTGAACTCGATCGGCTCGGTCACGCCGGTCAGGAAGCTGGTGAAGGCGAGGCTGAAGAGCATGCCGCCCACCGCCTTGCGCCGCTCGGGCCGCGCCTCGTGGTACATGGCGAGGCAGGCGGCGGGCAGGCCGAACATCATCACCGGGAAGAAGCCCGACATGAACGCGCCCGCGCTGGGATCGCCCGCGAAGAAGCGCCTGAGGTCACCGGTCGCGCCGCCATAGTCGCCGATCACGAACCAGGCGACGTTGTTGATGATGTGGTGCAGCCCGGTGACAATCAGCAGCCGGTTGAGCACGCCATAGGCGAACAGCCCGACCTCGCCCGAGCCAACCACCGCGCGGCTCGCCGTGTCGAGCCCGGCGCTGATATGCGCATAGGCGCCGCCGACCAGCGCGGCGAGCAGCAGCCCGGCGACCCCGGCGGCGATCGGGACGAAGCGGCGCCCGCCGAAAAAGGCGAGATATTCGGGCAGCGCGATCGTCGCGAAGCGGTTGTAGAATTTGCCGCCGATCAGCCCGGAAAGGATGCCGATCGGCACTTCGAGCTTGTCGACCTGAGTCAGCGTCCAGTTCTTGGCGGCGAGCGCGGCGGCAGCTTCGGGCAGGCCTGCGCCGATCTCGGGCGGTGCGACCAGGAAGGTCTGCGCGCCGGTGGCGGTGACGAGATAGCAGGTGACCCCCGCCAGCGCCGCGGCGCCATTGCCGTCGCGTGCGAAGCCGACCGCGACGCCGATCGCGAACAGGATGCCGAGATTCTCGAAGATCGCGGCGCCCGCCGCCGAGATGAAGGCGATGTCGAGCAGGTCGGGCTGGCCGATGCGCAGCAGCAGGCCGGCGATCGGCAGCACCGCGATCGGCAGCATCAGCGCGCGGCCGAGCGGCTGGAGCGTCTCGAGGATCTTTCTCATGCGTTGCTCTCCTCGAACGCGCGGGCGAGCGCGCGGACCTCGGCGGCGGAAGTGCATTGCAGCGCCCGCTCGGCATGGGCGCGCGCGTCGGCGAGCGTGACGCCGCGCACGATCGCCTTCGCCTCGGGCACGAAGCCGGGGACGGTCGACAGCTCGGTCGCGCCGAGCCCGACCAGGATCGGCAGCGCGGCGGGATCGGAGGCGAGACCGCCGCACACGCCGACCCAGCGGCCTTTGGCGACGGCGCGGCGGCAGGTCTCGGCGATCATGCGCAGCACCGCGGGATGCATCGCGTCGACCCCGGCGGCGACCGCCGGATTGCCGCGGTCCATCGCGAGGACATATTGGGTCAGATCATTGGTGCCGATCGACAGGAAGTCCGCCTCGGCGGCGAGCAGGTCGGCGGTGATCGCGGCCGCCGGGGTCTCGACCATCACGCCGAGCTCCGCGGGGGTATCGATGCCAAGCTCGCCGCGCAGCCGTTCGACGATTTCGCGGACGGCGCGGACCTCGGCGACGCTCGCGACCATGGGCAGCATGATCTTGCACTGGCCAGCCGGCTGCACGCGCAGGATCGCGCAGATCTGGGTCTCGATCAGCGCCGGATGCGCGAGCCCGACTCGGATGCCGCGCTGGCCGAGTGCCGGGTTCTCCTCGGGGTCGATCGGGATATAGGCGGCGGGCTTGTCGCCGCCGACGTCGAGCAGGCGGACGATCACGGGGCGGCCGGGCAGGGCATCGGCAATGCCTTGATAGATGGCGAGCTGCTCCTCCTCCGACGGCGCGTCGTCGCGGCCGAGGAACAGGAATTCGGTGCGCACCAGGCCGGAGCCCTCCGCGCCCTGCGCCGCGGCGGCCTGGGCATCCTCGACGCTGCCGAGATTGGCGAACAGCTCGATGCGGACGCCGTCGACGGTGTGACAGGCATCGGCGGCGGTGGCGCGGGCTGCCTCGCGGCGCGCGGCACGGGCGGCGAGGCGGGCGGCGAAGGTTTCGGCCGCGTCCGGCGCCGGTGTGCGCGTGGCGTGCCCCGCCTCGGCATCCAGCAGCAGCATCTCGCCGTCCTCGACGCCGTCGAGCGCATCCCCCATCGCGACCAGCGCGGGCAGGCCCATCCCCGCGCAGAGGATCGCGACATGCGAGGTCGGGCCGCCGCGCGCGAGGGCGATGCCCGCCGGTTTGTGCGCGGCGAGCGTGACCAGCTGCGACGGAAGGAGATCGTCGGCGACGAGGATCGCGCCGGGCGGAATCGTTTCGGTGCCGGCGGGCATGCCGGTCAGTGCCGCGAGGACCTGACGCTCGATATCGATCAGGTCGTCGATCCGCTCGATCAGATGCGCGCTGCCGGTCGCGCGGAGCGCGTCGATCTGGTCATGCACCGCGCCGCGCCAGGCGAAGCCGGCGCTGGTGCCCGAACCGATGCGGTCGTCGGCGGCGGTGGCGAGCGTGGGATCGTTGAGCAGCGCGAGATGCGCGCGCATGACCGTCGCGATCTGGCCACCCTCAGCTTTGGCGCGAGCGGCGATCCGCTCGCGGACAGCCGCACGGGCGCCGGCGAGGGCGGTGCGTTCGGTCTCGGCACCGCGTCCTTCCCGCTCGACGGCGATCTCGGTCTGGCGGAGGCGCGCAGCGGGGCCCATGGCGAGACCCGGGGACGCGATCACGCCCGCGATCTGGCCGGGCTCGAGCGCGGGTGCAACAGCGGGGGTGATCGGCGCGGGGGCCGGTGCAGCCTCGCCCATGTCGGAGGCGAGCAGCGCGACGATCGCGGCGAGCGCTGCCTCGGCGTCGTCACCGCGCGCCTCGACCGTCACCTCGTCGCCGAAGCGGGTGCCGAGCGCGAGCAGCGCGACGGTGCTGCGCGCATCGCCCTTCTTGTCGCCGTTGACCAGATGCACCTCTGCCGCAAAGCCGCGCGCGCATTCGCCGATCCGGGCGGCGGGTCGAGCATGGATGCCGTGCGGGAGCGACAGCACCACCTTCTCCGCGATCACCGTGCCGTCGTCGGACCAACGCCGGGTTTCCGCCTTGGCCGGGACCAGCGCCATCAATTCCTCGCACGCGCCGATCGCGCGATCGAGCGTGCGGCGGGTGATCGTGAACGCCTCGGCATTGGTGACGATCACCGGGGTGACGAGGCTGGTGGCGGCGAGCGCGACCGAGTCGAGATCGAAGCGGATCAGCGGGTCCCCGCGCGCGACAATGTCGCCCGCCTTGACCAGCGGGGTGAAGCCGCGGCCCTTCAGCGCCACGGTGTCGAGGCCGATATGGATCAGCACCTCCGCCCCCTCGGCGCTGCGCAGCGAGACGGCGTGCGCGGACTCGTGCAGCGTCACCACCTCGCCGTCGAACGGCGCGCAGACCGTGTCGCCGAGCGGATGGATCGCGACCCCGTCCCCCATCATCCGCTGCGCGAAGACGGGGTCGGGAACCTGGTCGAGCGGCGCGGCCCAGCCCCGCAACGGCGAAGTGATGATCAACGCCATCGTGCCGCGGATCCTTATCGTGCCGCGTGGGCGAGGGCGGGAAAGGGTTCGGCCGCCGGGGCGCCGCCGATCCAGGTGCCGCGCGGCTGGAGATCTGCGCCGAGCCACGCCCAGTCGGCGCGCATGCCGGGGGCGATCGCGCCGTAGCTCTCGCCCAGCGACAGGAAGCGCGCCGGCGTAGTGCTCGCCATCACGGCGACCTCGGGGACGGAAAGTCCGGTCACCTCGACGGTGTTGCGCAGCGCCGAGGCCATGTCGAGATGCGTGCCGGCGAGCGTGCCGTCCTCGAACACGCAGACCCCGTCGCGCACCACGATATGTTTGCCCTGGAGCATGAAGTCGGTGTCGTTCGTTCCCACGCTGGGCATGGCATCGGTGACGAGCATCAGCCGCTCGATCCCCTTCACCTTCACCGCCACGCGGACCACCGCGGGGTGGAGGTGTGCATCGTCGACGATCAGCCCGCACCACACGTCCGAATCGAACGCCGTGCCGACCACGCCGGGGCCGCGATGATGCAGTGGCGACATCGCGTTGAACAGGTGGGTGATGCCGGTGACTCCCGCATCGATCGCGCGCTTCGCCTGGTCATAGCTAGCGTTGGTGTGGCCGGCGCTGACGATCACGCCATGCGCGACCAGCGTGCGGATGTCGGCCTCGTCGCACATCTCCGGCGCTAGCGTCAGCATCACCTTGCCCCGGCGCGGCGCAGTGAGCAGCGCGAGCATGTCGGCGTCGAGCCGGCGGATGCGGTGCGCCTCGTGGATGCCGCGCTTGACCTCGTTGATGAACGGCCCTTCGACATGGATGCCGACCACGCCCGGCGCGCCGCGTTCGATCGCGGTATCGACCGCGTCGAGCGCCTCGGCGATCTGCGCCGGGGTGTCGCTGATTAGCGTGGGCAGGAAGGCGGTGGTGCCGAACCGGGCATGCGCCGCGCCGATGGCGGCGATCGCGTCGACATCCACCTGATCGTTGAACAGCACGCCACCGCCGCCATTGACTTGGGTGTCGATAAAGCCGGGCAGCAGCCAGCCGCCGTCGAGATCGAGCACCGCGCCGGCCGGCTCTCGCCCTGCCGGATCGATCGCGGCGATGCGGCCGCCCTCGACGCGGATATCGGCGCCGTCGAGCACGGCGGAGGCGGTTGCAATGCGCCCGTTGCGGATGCGGACGATCATAGGGTCTCGGTCACCTTGTTGAGATGCGGCGGCTGGTCGGGATCGCAGCCGCGCGCCAGCGAGAGCGCATTGGCCATGTGGTAGAAGCTCTGGACGATCAGGATCGGCTCGATCGCGGGGTGACCGGCGAGCGCGGGGAGATTGGCTTCGGCTGCGTCCGGATCGGCGAGCAGCACCCCGGCGCCGCGCCTGCGGAACTCGGCGGCGGTCTCGCGCACGCTCGCGCCGGCGCGGTCGCTGCCGCCGAAGGCGAGGACATGGAAATCGCGCCCGACAATCGCCATCGGGCCGTGCCGCACCTCGGCCGCGCTGAAGCTCTCGGCGTGGAGCGCGCAGGTCTCCTTGAACTTGAGCGCCGCCTCCTGCGCGATGCCATAGCCATAGCCGCGGCCGAGCACGAAGAGATTGTCGGCATCGGCCAGCGCCTGGACTGCGGGCGACCAGTCGAGTTGCCACGCCGCCTCGAGTCCCGCCGCGAGCGCGTCGACGGCCTCGGCCAGCGCGGCGTCCTCCGCCCAGGCGGCGGTGAGCGCAGCGATGGCGGCGAGCGAGCAGATATAGGATTTGGTCGCCGCGACCGAGCGTTCGGGCCCGGCGCTGAGCGCGATCACGACATCGGCGAGGTCGCGCAACGGCGCGTCCTCGGCATTGACCATCGCGACGACGAAGGCGCCGGCTTCGCGATGCTGTTCGACGGTGGCGAGCAGGTCGGGACTCTTGCCCGATTGCGAGATGGCGAGACACAACCGGTTACCGGGCGCGACGGGCGCATCGTAGAGCGACGCGACCGACAGCGCGGCCGAGGCGACGGGGACGCCGGTGCGAGTCTCGATCAGGTACTTGGCATAGGTCGCGGCATGGTCCGACGAGCCCCGCGCGCAGGTGATCACGGCCGAGGGTGGCGCGGCGCGCAGCCGGGCGCCGATCGCAGCGAAGGCGTCGCGGTTCGCGGTGAGCATGCGCGCGACCGCCGCGCCGGCCTCTGCCGCCTCGCGCTCCATCCGGGTCGTGCCGCCGGCCAACGCCGAGCCCGCCGCCATGTGCATCGCCCTCCCGTCCCATCCTCTTGCCGGCCGTGCCGGATCCTGTCTGGTACTATATAGGTTCTATTGGTCTCATCAAGAGGTATTCTCCCGCCTAGTTGGACTTTCACGAACCACAGCTTGGGGCGCAGGATGGATTGTCCCCTGCGAAAGCAGGGGGCCAGAGCCACAAGCGATGTACTCCGGACCCTGGGCCCCTGCTTTCGCAGGGGAGCAGCGGGTGCTTCGAACTGAACGAAACAGAGTCTAACGACCTTCAGCCGCTGTTGAGCTCCGCCACCCAGTCATAGGCATCACCGCGATAATAGCTCTGGGTGAACTCGGCGGTGCGGCCGTCGGACAGGAAGCCGCGGCGCTCGATGAACAGTCCGGGCGCGCCGGGTTCGATGCCGAGTATCTCGGCCTGCTCCGCGGTGAAGGCGATCGCGCGCAGCCGCTGGAGCGCGCGCACGGGCAGATGGCCCGCTGCGTCGAGCGCCGCGTAGAGCGAGTCCCCAACCACCTCGACCGAGGGTAGGCAGTAGGCCGGAATCGTCGCATATTCGAGCGCCATCGAGGTGTCGTCGGCATAGCGGATGCGGTGGAAGCGATAGACCAGCGACCCCGGCGACAGACCCAGCGACAGCGCTTCCTCGGGAGTCACCGAGCCGGCGGTGCGGCTCACCCATTCGCTGTGGGGCCGGCGGCCGCGCGAGATCATATCCTGCGAGAAGGAGGTGAGCTTCGAGAAGCTCTTCTCGACGCGCGGGCGCGAGACGAAGGTGCCGGCGCCGCGGCGGCGCGCCACCATCCCGTCGCTGACCAGCCCGTCGATCGCCTTGCGCACGGTGATGCGCGAGACGCCGAACTCCTCGGCCAGGTCGCGCTCGGTGGGAATCGCCTCCTCGGCCTTCACCACCTGGCCCTCGATCGCGTCGCGCAGGATCTTCTGCAACTGGAGATAGAGCGGAGTCGGATCGTCCTTCTGGAGTGGACCCACACGTTCGATCAGCGACAAGACATTTGCTCCACATCTGGCTGCGCAGCGCGATAATACCAATTCGGTCGTCACATGTGTTGCATTGGTGCCGAACCGTCAATCGCCGACGCGCGATTCCGGATAGCTGAGTACAATACGAATATGAAACCAATCTGACGCGGCGATCGAGATTCGTTGCAGCACGTGATCGCTATCCGAGGGTTCCTCCCGAAAAACTGCCAGTTTCTGAAAAACGTTGACCACCCCATGCCTACATGACAAATTGAATACAAATATCGATCAAGGAGGCAGGATGCGAGGACCGGGCTGGGCGGCGATGGCGGCATTGGTCGTGGCCGCGCCCGCGTTCGGACAGGTCCAGCCGTCGGCGCAAGCGACGCTGGACCAGCTTGCCGCGATGCTCGGCTATCGCTTCGCCGTGGTCGACAATCGGCCGCAATGCCCCGCCGGGCTCGACCCCTGTTTTCTCGCCACGATCACGCTGACCGTTCCCGCCACGGCGCCCGCGCAGCTGCCCGAGGGGCTGGCGCTCTATTTCAGCTTCGTCGACCGGCTGCCGCGCGTCGAGAGCGACGTCTTTGCGCACCAGCTGATCAACGGCGACCTGCAGCGACTGACGTTGAAGCCCGGCGCGGCGCTGAAGCCCGGCTCGACCCATGTCATCCGGTTATGGGGGACGGGCGCGAACTTCTCCAAGGCGTTCGCGATGCCCAACGCCTATCTGACGGCGGATGGGCTCGCGGCGCGGACGATCGTGGCGACGCGCCCGGCGATCGATCCCGATACGGGCCTCGAGTTGCTGCGCTTCGTCGCGCCGATGACCGACGAAGCGCGGCTCGCGACCAAGAGCGACGCTGACAAGACCCGTTGGCTGACCGCAGAACGCGCCTTCGACCTCTATGTGGCGCAACAAGCGCCGGGGGCGAGCGGCGTGGTGATCCTGCCCAAGCCGGTCAAGGCGGTGCAAGGCACAGGCGCGGCGGTCGACCTGACCCGCGGCGTGGCGGTCGAGTTCCGTGGCGTCGCGCGCGAAGCCGTCGCCCCGGCGCTCGCCGCGCTCGGCGTGGCGGAGGGCGGCAAGCTGCCGCTCTCGATCCGCGTCGATTCGGCGTCGCCGATCGCGCCGGAAGGCTATCGGCTCGATGCCAGCGCGGCGGGAATCGTCATCACCGCGCGCGACGCGGCGGGGGCGAGCCATGCGCTGCGCTCGCTGGCGCAACAGGCGGCGTTCGAGCAGGGGCGGATGCGGCCGCTCACGATCGAGGATGCGCCGCGCTACGGGTTTCGCGGGCTGCACATCGATCTCGGGCGCAACTTCCACGGCCGCGACCAGATCCTCAAGCTGATCGAGGCGATAGCGGCGTACAAGCTCAACCGGCTGCACCTGCACCTCGCCGACGACGAAGGCTGGCGGATCGAGATCCCGGCGCTGCCCGAACTGGCGGCGATCGGGTCGAAGCGGTGCCATGACCCGTCCGAGGTGACCTGCCTGCTGCCGCAGCTCGGCGCCGGGCCGGACGGGACGAGCGGGGTCAACGGCTATCTCTCGACCGCCGACTATATCGCGATCCTGAAAGCGGCGGCGGCGCGGCAGATCGAGGTGATCCCCTCGATCGACATGCCCGGCCACTCGCGTGCCGCGATCGTGGCGATGGAGGCGCGCCATGCCTGGCTGAGCGCCGCGGGGAAGAAGGACGCGGCCGAGCGCTATCGTCTGGTCGATCCCGCCGACGCCACGCAATATCGCAGCATCCAGAACTACAACGACAACACGCTCAACGTGTGCCTCCCCTCCACCTATCGCTTCGTCGATACGGTGGTGGACGCGCTGGTGGCGATGCACCGCGAGGCCGGCGTCCCGCTGCGCATTTTCCACCTTGGCGCCGACGAGACCGCGGGCGCCTGGGCCAAGTCGCCGGCCTGCGCGAAGATGATCGCCGAGAATGGCGGCGACACGGGCAAGCTGACCCCGCGCTTCATCGAGCGGGTGGCCGCGGGACTCGCGGCCAAGGGCATCCGCACCGCTGGTTGGAGCGACGGGATGGGACACACCGATCCGGCGCGGATGCCGGCACAGGTGCAGACCAACATCTGGGGCGTGCTCCACAACGGCGCGATCCGCGAGGCGCACGACCAGCTCAACCGCGGCTGGGACGTCGTGCTCTCGATCCCCGATCTCGGTTATTTCGACATGCCCTATGCCCCGCATCCCGAGGAGGGCGGCTATAACTGGGCGTCGCGCGGGGTGAGCACGCACCAGGTGTTCGGCTTCATGCCCGACAATCTGCCTGCCAACGCCGCGACGATCCGCACCACCTTCGCCGAGCCCAAGGCGATCGAGGACAAGCCCGTGCTCGAGGCGGGACAGAAGATCGCGGGCGTGCAGGCGCAATTGTGGAGCGAGACGATCCGCACCGACGCGCAGGTCGATTACATGCTGTTCCCGCGCCTGTTCGCGCTGGCCGAGCGCGGCTGGACGCCGGCGCCGTGGACTCCGCCTTATCAGGCGGGCGCGAACTATCGCTGGCACGATCCGCGGGTGGACGCCGCGCTGCTGACACGCGAATGGCGCGGCTTTGCCGGGCGCGTGACGGCGCAGTTGCCGCTGCTCGATCGCATGGGCATCGCCTATCGCGTCACGCCGCCGGGCGCGCGCATCGCTGGCGGCAAGCTCGAGGCCAACAGCGCGTTTCCCGGGATGGTGATCGAGTATCGCATGGGCGATGGTTGGAAACACTATGCGGGCCCGGTGGCGGTGACCGGAGCGGTCGAGCTGCGTACCCGCTCTGCCGACGGCAAGCGCGCGAGCCGCATCGTCCGGGTCGAGCCCGCGCCGCGCGACTGAACCCGCAGCGGCAGCGCCGTAGCGGAAACAGGTTTGTCAGCCGATCCAATTAGATACCAATGCGGCAATTCCTGTCGGGAATGCGCACATTTGTAGCCTACAAATCCCCCTTGACAGTATAGTCCAATAGGAAGATGGTCTTATTAATGTATGCATGTGGTACTCAACCGGGTGCCGCGGAAGATCAGGGAAGGGGATGGGACATGCGGATTCGGGCTTTCCTCGTTGGCACCGCCAGCGGCGTGGCGCTGCTCGCCAGCGCGGCGCAGGCGCAGGACACCGGCGGCCAGCCGGCGGCGCAGACCGCCGAGGCGGACGAGGGCGAAGAGGTCGTCATCTCGGGCTATCGCGCCGCGCTCGCCGCCGCGCTCGAGACCAAGCGCAACGCGGATGCGATCGTCGACTCGGTTTCGGCCGAGGATGTCGGCAAATTCCCCAACACCAACGTCGCCGAGGCGCTGACCCTGGTGCCGGGCGTGACCGTCGACCGCGCGTTCGGCCAGGGCGAGAAGGTCTCGATCCTCGGCACCGACCCCGCGCTCAACCGGACCTTGCTCAACGGCCAGACCGTCGCGTCGGCCGACTGGTTCATCCTCGACACGCCGGGCCGCACCTTCAAC
Organism: Sphingomonas sp. BT-65; assembly: GCF_026107375.2. NCBI lineage: Bacteria > Pseudomonadati > Pseudomonadota > Alphaproteobacteria > Sphingomonadales > Sphingomonadaceae > Sphingomonas > Sphingomonas sp. BT-65. The sequence continues at coordinate 511,449 of NZ_JAPCIA010000002.1, read as the reverse complement.
TACGCGTTGCTTGCGCCACAGCTGGTCAACCGGGTCGACGTTTACAAGTCGCCCGAGGCGCGGATCGACGAAGGCTCGATCGGCGGCACGGTCAACGTCGTCACGCGCAAGCCGCTTGAGCTCAAGGCGTTCACTATCGCCGGCTCGCTGGGCTATCTTTACAATGATCGCTCGGAAAAGGGCGACGTGCAGGGCTCGGCGCTGGTCAGCTGGCGCAACGAGGCGGGTACGTTCGGCATCCTCGCCTCGTTCCAGCGCGCCAAGGACCGGCTGCGCCGCGACGGCCTCGAATCCTACGGCACGATGCGCGCCGACCAGTGGGCGGGCGCAAACCCCGACAATCCGATTGATTCGCGCACCCGTGGCTGCCTGGGCGCCTGCGCGGCGACGCTGACGGCCAATCCCGGTGCGATCAGCCCCAACGCCTTCGGCACCTCCTATTTTGAGCAGGGCCGCGAGCGTCTCACCTATTCGGCGACCGCGCAGTGGAAGCCGGTTGACGAGCTCACGCTCGAGTTCAACTGGCTCAAGATCGACGCCACCTACGATAACCTCAATCAGTCGATGTACGCCTTCCAGGGCAATACCTGGAACAGCCTCGGCCAGCTCACCGACATCACGGTGCAGGACGGCATCGTCACCCGCGCGACGTTCGACAATGCGCTGAGCGTGCTCGACGTGCAGTATCGCGAAGCCGAGATGCATTCGAACACCTATCACGGCAAGCTGGGCTGGGACGGTGGGAACTGGGACGTCAACCTCGAGGGCGGCTTCTCCGACGCCGATGGCGGCACCAAGCGCCAGGTGTTCCTCGAATTCCTCAACTGGGCCGATTACACGGTCGACATTAGCGGCGCGCCCGGCAGCCCCGGCACGATCGACTATGCGACCGACGTCCAGGGCAATCCCGCGGCCTTCGTCACCGATCCGGGCTGGAGCGGCAACACCGTCGCAAAGCCGACCAGCGACAAGGAGCGCTACGGCCAGATCGATTTCGGCGTCGACTTCGACGGGGCGCTCAAGCGTTTCCAGATTGGCTACAAATATCGCCGCCACCAGACCGCGCAGCAATATGCCGGCATCTCGCTGACCGGGCTCGCGGTCGCCGCCGGGCAATTCTCGCCCGAGACCGTCGCCGACAATTATCTGAAGGGCATCAACGGCATCAACGACGAGATGGCTGGGCGCTTCATCATCAGCGGGGGGGCGATGGTCGACTTCCTCGAAGGGCGCACGCTGCCGACCCCGTCGATCTTCGCCGCGCCGGAGTTCACCGCCGGCAACTGGGAAGTGACCGAGGACATTCACGCCGTCTATGGCCAGGCGAATTTCGAGACCGACTGGCTGCGCGGCAATTTCGGCGTGCGCTATGTCAGCACCTCGACCTCCAGCGCCGGCTATGTCTGCGCGCCGGGAACGGCGTGCAATGCACAGGCGCATTGGTTGTGGGAGACGACGAAGACCAGCTACGAAGACGTGCTCCCCAGCATGAACCTCGTCGCCACGCTCAAGGAGGATCTGCTGTTCCGCTTCGCCGCGACGCAGGTGATCGCGCGACCCAACTATGCCGATCTCACCAACTTCTTCTGGCTGTCGGATGGCATCCTGATCGGCGGCGGCGGCAACCCGAACTTGAAGCCGTACAAGTCGGGTAACCTCAACGCGTCGCTCGAATGGTATTTCGCGCCGCGCGCGATCCTCGCCGCCGAGGTGTTCTACAAGGATATCGACAACTACATCCTGCAGCGCACCGCGCCCGAGCAGTATTTCAACCAGTCGCAGGGCTTCGTCACCACCTATCAGATCAGCCGCCCGTACAATGCCGGCCAGGCCAAGGTGAAGGGCTTCGCGCTCGCCTATCAGCAGAACCTGCCGCTCGGCTTCGGCGTGCTCGCCAACTACACCTATTCCGATGCCGAGGGACAGGCGGGCGCGGACCTGCCCTATAATTCGCGACACCAGGTGAGCTTCAGCCCGTTCTTCGAGAGCGGCCCGGTGGCGTTGCGCGGGACCTATACCTGGCGCTCGAAATACTTCACCGGTGTCGATCGCGGCGACAACATGTACGTGCGCGACAGCGCTAATGTCGACGTCTCGGCGACCTACAACATCACCAAGAATATCGGCATTACGCTGTCGGGCATGAACCTGACCGACAGCGAATATTATGCTTATGCCAACACCCCGCGCCTGCCGCGCGGCGTGTATCGCGCCGGGCGCCGCGCGATGGCGTCGATCAACGTCAACTTCTGACGCCCGCATTGCGGATGAACTTGCGGCGGCTGGGTGATCCCGGCCGCCGTTGTCTTGGGCGCTGCGCAGAGGGACGCATAGCCCAAGGCTATGCCCCGATACCGAATTTTCTATTGGCGATGGCGGGTGATATCCCGTTCAAGGCGAGCATCTTCCGGGGGAGACGCACACGCTCATGAGCCAGCCGCCCTATCTGCTGTACATCGCGCAGGCGACTGATCCGATCTCGGCCAAGACGGCGCGCGGGATCGCGGTGTGGCGGCCCGAATGGGCGGTCGGCCAGCTGCGCTCGCCCGGCTCGCCGATCGATCTCGGCGTGCCCGATATGGGTTTTGCCGAGGCCGTGGCGGCGGGCGCGCGGACGATGGTGCTCGGCGTCGCCAATGCCGGCGGCGTGATGGCGCCCGCGACGGTCGCCGACGTCATCGCGGCGATGGAAGCCGGACTCGACATCGCGAGCGGGCTGCACGAGCGGCTGACCGACCAGCCGGAGATCGCCGCGCGCGCTGCGCAGCTCGGCCGGGCGCTGTGGGACGTGCGCGAGCCGCCACGCGACCTCAAGGTCGGCACCGGCGCTCGCCGCGCTGGCAAGCGCCTGCTCACCGTCGGCACCGATTGTTCGGTCGGCAAGATGTACACGACGCTGGCGCTGGAGCGTGAGATGCGCGCGCGCGGCATCACGGCGGACTTCCGCGGGACCGGGCAGACCGGCATCCTGATCGCCGGTTCGGGTATGCCGGTGGATGCGGTGGTCGCGGATTTCATCTCCGGATCAGTCGAGCAGCTTTCCCCCGCGCGCGAGGATGGCGGTTGGGACCTGATCGAGGGGCAGGGGTCGCTGTTCCACCCCTCCTATGCGGGCGTCTCGCTGGGATTGCTGCACGGCGCGCAGCCCGACGCGCTGGTGCTGTGCCATGAGGCCGGGCGTGAGATCATGCGCCACATGAAGACGCACCGTGTGCCCAGCCTGGAGCTGTGTCTCGACCGCAACCTCGAAGCGGCGCGGCTGACCAATCCCGACGTCGTCGCGGTCGGCGTGGCGCTCAACACCGCGGGGCTCGATGCTGACGCTGCGGCTGCGGCCTGTGCCGCCGCCGAGGATACACTGGGCCTGCCATGCCAGGACCCGGTACGCCATGGGGTCTCGTGGATCGTCGACCGGCTCGGCCAGTGCTTCGCGCTGTAAGCACCGGGATCGAGCGCCGCGCGCTCCACACGCCGTTCCGCATCGCGCGCGGGTCGCGCACGCAGATCGAGCTCGCGGTGGTGACGATCCGCCAGGGCGATGCGATCGGCCGCGGCGAGGGATCGGTCACTGGACGCTATGGCGAGAGCGCGGAGGGCGTGGCTGACCAACTCCGCGCGATCGAGGGCGCGATTGCCGATGGCGCGGGACGCGACGCGCTGCGGGCGCTGATGCCGCCCGGGTCGGCGCGCAACGCGGTCGATTGCGCATTGTGGGACCTGGAGGCGAAGCTCGGGCTGGTGCAACCCCCCGCGGTGCAGCCGGTGCATACTGCGCTGACGCTCGGCATCGATACGCCCGAGGCGATGGCGGCCGCCGCGCACAAGCTCAAGGGCGTGGCGATCGTCAAGGTCAAGGTCGACGGCAACGAGCCCGCGGCGTGTCTGCGCGCGATCCGGCCCGAAGTGCCGGGCTCGCGCCTCGTGGTCGACGCCAACGAGGCATGGACGATGGCGCAGGTCGAGGCGTTGCAGCCGCTGCTCGCCGAGCTCGAGGTCGAGTTTCTCGAGCAGCCGCTGCCCGCCGCCGAGGATGCGGCGCTCGAAGGGTTCAAGGGGCTGGTCCCGATCTGCGCCGACGAATCCTGCCACGTGACCGCCGATCTCGACCGGCTCGTGGCGCGCTATCAGATGGTCAACATCAAGCTCGACAAGACTGGCGGGCTGACCGAGGCGCTCGACCTGCACGCCGGGGCGCGGGCGCGTGGGCTCGGGGTGATGGTCGGCTGCATGATCTCGACCTCGCTCGCGATCGCCGCGGCGTTCCGCGTCGCGGTGCAGGCCGACTGCGCCGATCTCGACGGGCCGCTGTGGCTGGCGGAAGATCGGTCCGGCGGCATCCGCATGGGCGAACACGGGCTGATGCACCCGCCCGAGCCTGGTTTCTGGGGTTCATAGACGAAGGGGAGCGACGCGATGCGCAGGATATTGCTTCTGGCCGCCACGGCGGGGCTGGCCATGGGCGCCGCGCCCGCCCCGCAGGCGATCGTGATCGCGGGCGGGACGATCTATGACGGCAGCTCGCCCAGCCCCGTCACCGGCGATGTCGTGATCGTCGGCGACCGGGTCGTCGCGGTCGGTCCCGGGGCGGCGGGCGAATATCCCGGCGCGCGGGTGATCGACGCCAAGGGGCTGGTCGTCGCGCCCGGCTTCATCGATCCGCATACGCATTCGGACGCGCTGATCCGCGGCAAGACGCCCGAGGAGCGGCTGGTGACGCCGTGGCTGATGCAGGGCGTCAGCACGATCTTCACCGGCATCGACGGCTATGGCCAGGGCGAGGGGACGGTGAAGGACCTTCTCGACCATGTCGATGCCGGCGGCGTGGGGCCCAATGTCGCGACCCTGGTCGGGTTCGGCGCGGTGCGCGTGAAGGTGCTGAAGAACGACGATCGCGCGCCCAAGCCCGTCGAACTCGAACGGATGAAGGCGCTGACCGCGCAGGGCATGTGCGAGGGCGCGTTCGGCCTCTCGACCGGCCTGTTCTATGCGCCGCAGAGCTTCGCGCAGACCGAAGAGGTGATCGAGGTCGCGCGCGAGGCGGCCAGGCGCGGCGGCATCTACGACACCCACCAGCGCGACGAATCCTCCTACTCGATCGGGCTGATCAACTCGGTCAAGGAAGCGGTCGAGATCGGCCGCCAGGCGGGGATGCCGGTGCATTTCGCGCACATCAAGGCGCTCGGCGCCGACGTCCACGGCAAGGCGAACGAGATCGTCGCGACGGTGGATGCGGCGCGCGCCAGCGGGTTGAACGTCACCGCGGACCAATATCCCTATGAAGCCTCGGGCTCGAGCCTGGTCGCGGCGCTCGTCCCGCGCTGGGCGCAGGACGGCGGCGCGGCGGCACTGGTCAAGCGGATCGAGACCCCGGCCGAACGCGCGCGCATCGTCGCGGAGATGCAGACCAATCTCGTCCGTCGCGGCGGCGCCAACGCGGTGCTGCTGCGCGGCGACGGCAAGCCCTGGGCGGGCAAGCGGCTCGATGTGGTCGCCGCGGAATGGAAGGTCGATCCGGTCGAGGCGGCGATCCGCATCATCCTCGCCAACCAGGGGGGCGGCTCGCCGATCGTCTCGTTCAACATGATCGAGCCGGACATCAAGCTGCTGATGCAGCAGCCCTGGGTGATGACCGGCTCCGACGGATCGGCCGGACACCCACGCATGTACGGCACCTTCCCGACCAAATACGCCAAGTACGTGGTCGCGGAGAAGACGATCGACCTCGCGACCTTCATCAACTCGAGCACCGGCCGCACCGCCGATTTCTACAAGATCGACCGCCGGGGGCATCTCAAGCCCGGCTATTTCGCCGATATCGTGGTGTTCGATCCCGCCGCCTATCGCCCGCGTGCGACCTATCTCGAACCGGCGCGGCTCAGCGAGGGGGTGCGCACGCTGCTGGTCAATGGCACCGCGGTGATCGAGGGCGGCAAGCTCACAGGCAAGGCGGGGGGCAAGGCGCTTCGCCACCGCACGCCGCCGGCGACCTGCCCGGGCTGAACCGGATCAGCGCCGGGGTCGGCGGGCGCGATAGTCCGACGGCACGATGCCCGCGCGGTTCATCTTGTCGTAGAGCGTCTTGCGCGGCACGCGCAGCAGCTCGATCGCGCGGGTCACGCTGCCGTTCGCGATCTGCAACGCCTCGCGCACCAGCGCCTCCTCATAGGCACGCATGCGTTCGGCAAGGCCGAGTTCGGGCGCTCCCCCGGCGGCCGGATCGGCGAGGTCGAGCACCGCGCTGAATGCGAAGTTGCGCAGCTCGCGGACATTGCCGGGCCAGTCATGCTCGATCAGCCGACGGCGCACCGCGCCGGTCATGCGGAACTCGGCTTGCCCGGTCTGCTCGCTTGCCTCGCGCACGAAGGCGGCGAACAGCGGCGCGATATCCGCGCGCCGCTCGCGCAGCGGCGGGAGCGACAGCCGCACGACGTTGAGCCGGAAGAACAGGTCGCGGCGGAACGCGCCCTGCTCGATCAGCGTCTCCAGCCCCGGCTTGACCGAGGCGATCACGCGCAGGTCGAGCGGCACCGGCCGTTGCTCGCCGATCGGCAGCACCTCGCGCTCCTCGATCACGCGCAGCAGCCGCGACTGCACGCCGAGCGGCATGCCGTCGATATCGTCGAGGAAGAGCGTGCCGCGGTCCGACGCCTCGATCCGTCCGGTGCGTGCGAAGCGGGCATTCGGTACGGCATCAGCGGCGTGACCAAGCAGCTCGATCTCGGCATAGGCCTCGGGCAAGGCCGCGCAATTGACCGCGACGAACGGGCGCGCACTGCGCGGCGAGCCGCGGTGGAGCATCGCCGCGACCAGCTCCTTGCCGGTGCCGGTCTCGCCCTCGATCAGCACGTCGATATCGGCGCGCGCGACCTGCGCGATCGTCTCGCGCAGCCGCACCATCGCCGGGGTGTCGCCGATCAACGGGCTCTCGCCGCGCGCTGCCGCGTCAGCGCGCAGGCGGCGATTGTCGAGCACCAGCGCCCGCGCCGCCAGCGCCTTGGCGGCCGAGGCGGCGAGATGCCCGGCGGCGAAGGGCTTGGCGAGGAAGTCGAACGCGCCGTCCTGCAGCGCGCGCACCGCCATCGGCACGTCGCCATGGCCGGTGATCAGGATCACCGGGATCTCGGGATCGATCGCGCGGATGCGCTCGAAGAACTGGAGTCCATCCATCCCCGGCATGCGGATGTCGGTGATCACCGCGCCCGCAAAGTCGGGCTTGATCGCGCCCAGCGCCGCCTGCGCCCCGGCGAAGGGCTGTACCGCGAGGCCGGCAAGTTCGAGCGTCTGGACGTTCGCCTCGCGCATTGCCGCGTCGTCGTCGACGAACAGGATGAGTGGCTCAGCCACGCGCCGCCTCCGGCAAGGTGAGACGGAACGCGCCGCCGCCGAGCGCGGACTCGGCCAGGCTCAGCTCCCCGCCGAAATCTCGCGCAATGTTGCGCGCGATCGGGAGGCCGAGGCCGAGGCCCTCGTCGCGGCCGGTGACGAAGGGCATGAACAGCTGGTCGCGGAGATGCGCCGGCACGCCCGGGCCATTGTCCGCCAGCTCGATCGCGACATGGTCCGCGCCGCGGGTGGTGCCGATCCGGATCACCGTCTGCTCGCGCCCGGCCAGCGCGTCGAGCGCGTTCTGGATCAGGTTGATCAGGATCTGCTCCAATCGCACGCGATCGGCGGTCACCTGGAGCCCGGTCTCGCCGATGCGCTCGAGCGTCACGCCCTGCGCGCGCACCCGGTCGCCGATCAGCAGCAAGGTCGATTCGATCGCCGCGTCGACGTCGACCGCCCCGGTCTCCGGCGTGCGTCGTCGCGCGAAGTTGCGCAGCTCGGCGGTGATCGTGCCGATGCGCTGGGTCAGCTCGACGATGCGCGCGAGGTTACCATCGGTGCGCGCGCCGTCGCCCTTGGCGAGGAACCCCTGCGCATTCTCGGCGAAGCTGCGGATCGCCGCAACTGGCTGGTTGATCTCGTGCGCCACGCCCGCGGTGATCTGTCCCAGCGAGCCCAGCCGGTTGGCCTGCGCCAGCTCCTCGCGCGCGGCGCGATAGCGCTGGTCGGCGCGCGCGCGTTCGGCGCTTTCGGCGACCAGCTGCGCGTTGGCCTCGCGCAGCTCAGCGGTGCGCTCGGCGACCTGGCCTTCGAGCGCGCGCTGCGCGGCGATCTGGAGCAGCCGCCGCTCGCGCGCGCGCCACATCAGCAGCAGCGCGCCGGCGATCACCACCAGCGCGCCGACCGACACCAGCCACGCACTCGCCCTGGCGCTGCGCATCGCCGGGTCGAGCGGGAACAGCGCGCGTAGCTGTGCTCCAGCGAGCGGCAGCCCGGTCGCGGCGATGCGGCTGCCCGGCTCCTCGCCGGCCATGCGCGCCGTGCCGTCCGCGATCGTCAGCGGCAGGGGAGCGAGCGGCAGATCGCCATATTGCCGCGTCGTGCGAATCGCGGCGCGCGCATCGGGCCCGAGCTGCCCGATCGTTCCGAAACGCCAGCCCGGCTCGCTGGTCACGATCACCACGCCATGCCGGTCGGTCACGATCGTCTCGCCCTGCTGGCGCGCCCACGCCGCCTGCATCCTCTCGAATTCGATCTTGACCACGATCACCCCGAGTGGCCGTGCAGCATCGCCGATCCGCCGCGCGAGATAGAGGCCGGGGCGGCCGCTCACCGTGCCGAGCGCGAACAGCTCGGCGCCGCCATCGCGGATCGCGCCCTGGAAATAGGGGCGGAAGCCGTAATCCTGCCCGACGAAGCTGGTCGGCAGGCGATAGTTGCTCGCCGCAACGGTGCGGCCCTGTGCGGTCAGCACATAGATCACCGCCGCATCGGTGCGCTGTGCGAGCAGCTCGAGCCGTGAGTTGATCCGGCCGATCGTTGCGGCATCGCCGGTCTCGAGCATCGCGCGCACGTCGGGATATTCGGCGAGCACCAGCGGGAGCAGCCGGAACTTCTGCAGCTCGCTCGCAAACAAACCAGCATTGTCGCGGGCCAGCTGGGTGGCGGCGCGGTCGGTCGCCGACACCGCCTGCTGCTGCGCGATGCGGAAGGCGAGCACCGCGACCAGCGCCAGCAGTACCGCGCCCGCCGCCGCCAGCAGCACGAGACTCCGCGTCGATCGAGTCACGCCTTTCATTTGTGCGGAATATCACACATTCTTGGATTTGCATGTGCGCATTTTCGCACAGGTTCGGCGGCACAGTTCGCTGGTAAAGTCATGTAAATCAACTGCTTGGCTAGATTCTTGGGGTTCGTGCGGTGACGGAAGGATAACGGCACCGCCGCTGCACGTGGCCCAGAATCGACGCCGGCAAGGCGCGACGGGAGGATAGAATGGCGATCGCACTCGAATATTCGACGCAGCCGCAACGGCGCGGTCACTGGCTTGGGCAGCTTTATGTCCAGGTGCTGATCGCGATCGCGCTCGGCGTCGGCATCGGCTTCTTCTGGCCGAGCGCGGGCGAGTCATTGAAGCCGCTCGGCGACGCCTTCATCAAGCTGGTCAAGATGATCATCGCCCCGGTGATCTTCCTGACCCTCGTCACCGGCATCGCGGGGATGAGCGAGCTCAAATCGGTCGGCCGCGTCGCGGGTAAGGCCTTCGCCTATTTCCTGTTCTTCTCGACGCTCGCGCTGATCGTCGGGCTGATCGTCGCCAACACGATCCAGCCGGGCGCGGGGATGAACGTCGACCCGGCCTCGCTCGATACCGGCGCGGTCAAGGATTACGTCGCCAAGGCGCACGACAGCTCGATCGTCGCCTTCCTGATGGCGATCATCCCGACCACGCTCGTCTCCGCGCTCGCCGGGGATTCGCTGCTCCAGGTGCTGCTCGTCTCGATCCTGTTCGGCATCGCGCTGTCGATGGTCGGCGAGCCCGCCGCGCCGGTGCGCGACCTGCTCGAGCGCACCGGCCTGGTCGTGTTCAAGCTGGTCGGCATCCTGATGCGCGCGGCGCCGATCGGCGCGTTCGGCGCGATGGCTTTCACGATCGGCAAGTACGGCATCGAATCGCTCGCCAACCTCGCCGGGCTGGTCGCGACCTTCTACCTCACGTCGATCATCTTCGTCGTGGTGGTGCTCGGCATCGCCGCGCGGCTCGCCGGTTTCTCGATCTTCAAGCTGATCCGCTACCTCCGCGCCGAGTTGCTGCTGGTGCTCGGCACCTCCTCGTCCGAAAGCGCGCTGCCGAGCCTGATGGACAAGATGGAGCGCGCCGGCTGCCAGAAGTCGGTCGTCGGCCTCGTCGTGCCGACCGGCTATTCGTTCAACCTCGACGGCACCAACATCTACATGACGCTAGCGGCGCTGTTCATCGCGCAGGCGTGCAATGTCGACCTCACGCTGGGCGACCAGATCGCGCTGCTCGCGATTGCGATGATCTCGTCCAAGGGCGCCGCGGGCGTCACCGGCGCGGGCTTCATCACGCTCGCCGCGACGCTCTCGATCGTGCCCTCGGTGCCGGTCGCGGGCATGGCGTTGATCCTCGGCATCGACCGCTTCATGAGCGAGTGCCGCAGCCTCACCAATTTCATCGGCAATGCCGTCGCGACGATCGTCGTCGCGCGCTGGGACAATGCGCTCGACCGCGACGCGCTCGCACGTGCGCTCGACGGTCCAGCGCCCGAAGCCCCCGCGCGCCCGGCGGTGGAGACCGACCCGGATTGAACCAACGAAAAGGGAAGCGCGGACGAGGAAGCCGCCTTCCAGCAAGGGAGAGAAGAGATGACCGACCGGACCAGGCTTCGCATGCTTTGCGGCGGCACTGCGCTGATCGCGCTGGCGATCGCGCTGCCCGCGCAGGCGCAGGACGGGGGCCTTCCGCAAGCCGATCCGGCCGCGGAGGAGGCTTCGCCGGCCGAGCAGGAGGTCGTGGTGGTCGGCAGCCAGATCAAGGGCAAGATCACCGCCGCGCTTCCGGTTTCGGTGGTCGACCGCGACCAGATCGACGCCACCGGCGCGCTCTCGGGCGACGATCTCATCCGCTCGATCCCGCAGGCCGGCGACGTCACCTTCAACGAAGCGAACAACCCGCAGACCAGCAATGCGGCGCGCGGCGACGTCAACTCGATCAACCTGCGCAACCTCGGCGTCGGCAACACGCTGACGTTGCTCAACGGCCGCCGCCTCGTCAGCCACCCGACCAGCCAGGCGGGTGACGGCAACGTGCCGGTGCTCGGCTACAACTCCAACTCGCTGCCCGTCGCCGGGCTCGAGCGGCTCGAGATCCTGCGCGATGGCGCCTCGGCGATCTACGGCTCGGACGCGGTCGCGGGCGTGGTCAACACCGTCACGCGCAGCGACTATGACGGCGCCCAGCTCGACTTCCGCTACGGCTATGCCGAGGGCACGCATCGCAAGGAATATGAAGGCACCGCGCTGGTCGGCCACAGCTTCGACGAGGGCCGCGGCAACTTCTCGCTGTTCCTGAACTATGTCCGCCGCACCGCGCAGCTCGCCGAGGACCAGCCCTATACCGCGACCGACAATCTCATGTCCTATTTCGAGGACGACCCCGCCTTCGCCGGCAACCTCACCGCCGATGGCCGCGCCACCCAGAGCCCGTGGGCGAACCTCGCCGTGGTCGGCGGGCCCGGCACGATCCGCCGCAGCCCGGGCAACCAGGCGATGACCTCCTCGGCCGGCGCGTTCCACACCCAGTCGTCGGCGAACCCGGGCTGCGCCTTCACCGTCAACACCAATGTCTGCTTCGGCACCGGCACCCGCGCGACCGGCACCACGCTGCGCAGCGAGCGGTTCGACACGCGCCCCGGCACCACCGTCACGCCCTCGTTCGACCGCTACAACGCCTTCTTCACCGGCCGCTACGAGGTGAGCGACGCCGTCGAACTCTATACCGAGCTCGGCTATTATCTCGCGGACACGCGCCGCATCCAGCCGCCGACGATCAACTTGAACGCGATCGTCATCCCGGCGAGCAATTACTGGAACCCGTTCGGCCCGGTCACCTTCGCCAACGGCCAGGCCAACCCCAACCGCATCCCGGGCCTCACCAACGTCCCCGCCGCGGGCCTGCCGGTGCGCCTCACCACCTATCGCTTCGTCGATGCCGGCAACCAGGTGGTGGACGTCGAGAACTGGCAGTCACGCTTCCTGCTCGGCGCGCGCGGCAAGCTCGGCAGCTTCGACTATGACACCGCGGTCCTCTATTCGGAGGCGCAGGCGCGCGACAGCTCGAATGCGATCGATATGACCGCGCTTCAGCGCAATCTCGCCTTGTCGACCCCGGATGCGTACAATCCATTCAGCGGAGGGTGTTCCGCAACACCATCGGTCGGCGACTGCTCGCCCGCCAGCCAGGCGACGATCGACTCGTTCAGCTTCAACCTGGTGCGCAAGTCGAAGACCAGCTTGTTGCTCGGCGATTTCAAGCTCTCCAACGCCAGCCTGTTCGACCTGCCTGCCGGCGGCCTCGGCATCGCGTTCGGCATCGAGGGGCGGCGCGAGACGCAGGAGGATATTCGCGATCCGCGCCTCAACGGCACGATCACCTTCACCGACATGGTGACGGGCGAGACCAACCTCTCCAACGTCGCCGCGGTCAGCCCGACGCCCTCGACGCGCGGCAGCCGCAGCGTATTCTCGGCCTTTGCCGAGCTCGCGGTGCCGGTGGTCTCGCCCGAGATGAACGTGCCGCTGGTCCACCGGCTCGACCTTCAGCTCGCCGGACGGTTCGAGGAATATTCGGACTTCGGCTCGGTCGCGAAGCCCAAGATCGCCGCCGCCTGGGATATCGTCGACGGCCTGCGCCTGCGCGGCTCCTGGTCGCAGGGCTTCCGTGCGCCGAACCTCGAGCAGACCAAGACCGTCGCCTATTCGCGGCTCAACTCGAACACCGATTATTACCGGTGCGAGGCCGATCTGCGCGCCGGCCGCATCACGAACTATTCGGCGTGCAGCCGCGGGATCAGCTACTCGATCTTCATCAGCGGCAATCCGGATCTGAAGCCGGAAGAGAGCACCAACTGGACCGTGGGCACGGTGATCGAGCCCAAGTTCATCCCCGCGGAATATGGCCGCCTGACGCTCACCGCCGATTTCTGGTCGATCCAGCAGACCGGCATCGTCGGCCAGTTCGGCGCGCAGAATGCGCTGGTGCTCGATTATCTCCTGCGGCTGCAGGGATCGAGCAACCCCAACGTGATCCGCGCGGCGCCGACGGCGGACGACACGCCGGTATTCGCCGGAACCGGGCTTGCGGCGGCAGGCGCGGTGACGCGGATCAACGACCAGTTCGTCAACCTGTTGCCGCAGACGGTACAGGGCATCGATCTCGCGCTGCTCTACAATGTCCGCACCGGCATCGGCCGGTTCGACGTCGCGCTCAACGCCGCGCGCCTGACCAAATTCTCGCGCGATACGCCGCCGGCGGTGCAGGCGCTGTTCGACGCGCGCGAATCCGGGGCGATCGATCCCGCCACCCCGCTCACCGACGCCAGTGATCTGCTGGAGGAGCGCGGCCGGCCCAAATGGCGCGTCACCGGATCGCTCACCTGGTCGCACAAGGGCTTCCAGATCGGCGCGTTCGGCAACTATATCGGCAAGGTCTACGACACCAATTTCCTCGACGCGCAGGGCAATCCGTATCCGCTTGAGGGCAAGGCGTTCTTCAACCTCTACGGCCAGTATCGCATCCGCAGCGGGCCGCTCGAGGACACGCGCTTCCGCATCGGCGCGCGCAACATCTTCGACACCCAGCCGCCGATCACCGCAGATGGCTATCTGGGTTCGCTCTACGTGCCTTATGGCCGATACATCTACGCGTCGATCGGCAAGAAGTTCTGAGGGAAATGATGATCCGCTGGCTCGCCGCGTTCGCCCTGCTCCTCGTCGCGGTTCCGGCCGCGGCGCAGGGCGGGGAAGTGATCAACCTGTGGCCGGGCGCGATGCCCGGCGGCGGCAGGCCGGCTGGCCCGGAGAAGATCGGCAATGAGGGCGCGGCGACCGGATCGGTCTCCAACGTCACCGTGCCGCGCATGGTGGTGGTGCGGCCGGAGAACCCGAATGGCGCGGCGGTGCTGGTGATCGGCGGGGGCGGCTATTTCCGTATCCAGATCGGCAGCGCGGCGATGCCGACCGCGCAGTGGCTGGCCGAGCGCGGGGTCACCGCCTTCGTGCTCTACTACCGCCTGCCCGGTGACGGCTGGAATGCCGACGCCCCGTTCCAGGACGGGCAGCGCGCCATGCGGCTGCTGCGCGGCAACTGGAAGACGCTGGGGATCGATCCCAAGCGGATCGGCGTGCTCGGCTTCTCGGCGGGCGGACATCTCGCCGGCACGCTGGCGACGCGCGGGGGCGACGCTTTCTACCCGCCGGCCGATGCCGTCGACCAGGTTAGCGCGGTGCCCGACTTCGCCGCGCTGATCTACCCGGTGATCTCGATGCGTGCGCCGATCGACACCACGCGCACCGCGCGCGAACTCAAGGTGCTGCCCAACTATCGCGACGCCTTCTCGGTAGAGGCGCATGTCGGCTCAGCGACGCCGCCGATCTTCCTCGCCCATGCCGCCGACGATCCGATCGCCGCGCCCGAGCACAGCCTGCGGCTCCACGCCGCTATGCTCGCCGCCAAGCGACCGGTCGAGCTGCACTTGTTCGAGGCCGGCGGTCACAGCTTCGCGCTGGGCAAGCGCGGCACCACGACCACCGCCTGGCCGCGGCTGTTCCTCGCCTGGGCGCGCAGTCACGGCTGGGTGCCTGCCCAGGGCGATTGAGGGTCGCGCTCAGTCGGGCGCGCGCGAGGTGCCGGTAGCCTTGAGCTTCGCGTAGCGCTGCATCGATTTCATCATGTGCTGCCGCGCCGCGCGCCGTGCGGCGGTCGCATCGCCCGCCTCGATTGCGGCATAGATCGCCTCGTGATCGCGGTTGATCGTGCGCGCGTAACGCTGGTGCTTCTTGGCGTCGCTGCCCTGCAGATAGAGCCGCCGCGACGGCACCAGCCGCACGCCCAGGAACTGGGTGAAGCGCAGGAAATAGGCGTTGCCGGTCGCGCGCGCTATCGCGGCATGGAAGGCGGCATCGGCCACCACCGATTCGTCAACATCGCTGCTCGCGTCCATCACCGCCAGCGTGCGGCGGATCTCCGCGAGATCCTCCTCGGACCGCCGCTGCGCCGCGAGCCCGGCCATCTCGACCTCGAACCCCATGCGCATCTCGAGCAGCTTGAGCACGTCGTCAATCGCGCTGACCTCGTCGGCGGTCAGCTGGAAGGCGCGATACTGCGCCCCCTCGGCAACATAGGCGCCCGACCCTCGCCGCGAGATCAGCAGCCCGCGCGCCGCCAGCCGGGAATAGGCCTCGCGCACCACGGTGCGGCTGACGCCGAAACTCTCGGTGATCGCCTTCTCGGTCGGAAAGCGCGATCCGGGCGCCATCTCACCGGTCTCGATCTGCTCTTCGAAACGCTGGACCAGATTGTCTGCCAGCGATGCCGCCTTGGTAACCGCCATGATGCGAGCGTTACCATTGCCGCCATGCAGCTGGCTAGGGTGTGAAATCGGGGGTCTCCTTGTCCACCTGCGCCTGCCAGGATTCGCGCGTCGCGAAGTCGGGGCCGCGGTCCCATGCCGCGCCGGCATAATAGACGAACGGCTTGCCCGGTTCGGCCCGCACCAGGATCAGATAATTGTCGGCATCTTCGGCAAAGCCAGCGAACGCACGCGGATCGACCATTACTGCCGCCGCCATTGTGCCCTTGGCCGGGTCGGTGGGGCCCCACCAGGTCAGGCGCGCACGCTCGGCGTCCTTGGTGATCTTGCCGAGTTGCCCCGGGGGGACCGGCCGCTTCGAGATGCCGATGCCGACGATCAGCGGCCCCGCCCGGTTCGAGCGCAGCGTCGAGACCATCCGCGTGAAATTGGTGCCCGCGGGCAGCGTGAAGCGGCGTGTCTCGGACACGGTCCGCGCGACATCGACCGGCCACGGCTCATAGTCGACGGTGAAGTCCGCGACCTGCGGCCCCGCGCTCGCGATGCGCGGCCGCACATAGTTGCGCGAGGTCCACAGCTTGTTGTCATGCCAGACGCCGAGTCCGCCCACGCCGCGCCCGGTGCCGACATTGTAGAAATCGAGCCCCTCGCCATGGTCGGCATGCTGGTCGCCGGTGCGCAGCTGCCGGTCCATATAGGGCCAGCGCACGCGCTTGCCCCAGGCGTCGATCCCCGAGGAGGAGGGCGGCTCGGCCTGTTCCAGCGCGCGCGAATAGATGCGGAAGGCGATTCGGTCATTCTCCCACAGCAAGTCGCCATAGCGATAGTCCGCGATCGACACCGCGGCGCGCGCCTGCTGTTCCTCCGGCGTCGCCTGCCGCAGCGGCGCGCGATCCTGTGCCAGCGCGGTGCTCGCCGGAAGCAGGAGGAGCAGGGCCCGGATCCTCATTTGATTCCTTTCGCGAAAACGGCGAGTTGTGTGACAACCTTATTGACACGATCGTCCGAAAAGGAAAGAGGTATGCTACCGGTGTCAAGGACAAGAATCCGCAACAGGGGAGAGGAATGATGACGCACGATCGCTGGGCCGGCACGGAAGATTCGGCATGTCACCGACCCTGATCGCGCTCGCCGCCGCGGCGTCACCGGCCGCTATCGTCGAGACCAGGGCAGCGATGCCGCAACCCGCCGCGATCCTCGCCGAGACGCGCCGCGTTGCCGACTGGCAGCTCGCCAACCGTACCAACTGGGCGACGATGCCCGCCGCGCGGCCGAGCGTGCGCAACCCGCGCGACTGGCAGCAGGCGGCCTTCTGGATCACGCTCACCGATCTCGCTCAGCGCGATCGCCGTTATGGCAAGCCGCTGCTCGATCTCGGCCGCGAGCTGCAATGGAAGCTCGGCGACAATGTCTTCCACGCTGACGACCAGCTCATCGCGCAGGCCTGGATCTGGGCGTCGCGCAACGGTGCCGGTCCGGCCGCGCTCGCGCCGGCGCGCGCCTATTTCGACAATGTCCTCGCCAACCGGCCCACCGGCAGCCTCGAATTCATTCCCGGTGCGCCCGGCGCGGGCTGGTCCAAATGCACCGATCGCTGGTGCTGGTGCGACGCGCTGTTCATGGCCCCGCCGACCCTGCTCCGCCTTGCCATCGCCACCGGCGATAAGCGTTATGCCGATTTCGCACATGAGGAGTTCAAGGCAACCACCGATTACCTCTACGACCCGTCCGAGCGCCTCTATTTCCGCGACAGCCGCTTCTTCGACATGCGCGACGACAAGGGCCGCAAGCTGTTCTGGAGTCGCGGCAATGGCTGGGTGATGGGCGGGCTGGTGCGCATGCTCCAGGTGATGGACCGCAAGGACCCCAAGCGCCCCTATTACGAGAAATTGTTCCGCGACATGGCGGGCAAGCTGGTGACGCTGCAAAAGGCCGACGGCTATTGGCCAGCCTCGCTGCTCGACGGTGATCCCGGGACTCCGCCCGAGACCAGCGGCACCGCCTTCTTCACCTATGCCTTTGCCTGGGGTGTCGATGCCGGGCTGCTCGATCGCGCCACCTATCAGCCCGCGGCGATCAAGGGCTGGAACGCGGTCGTCCGTGCCGTGCAGCCCGACGGGATGCTCGGCTGGGTCCAGCAGGTCGGCGACCGGCCCAACAGCGTCTCGGCCACGGAGACGCAATTCTACGGTTCGGGCGCCTTCATCCTCGCCGGCACCGCGATGTACGATCTCGCGCGCAA
This sequence comes from Sphingomonas sp. BT-65, assembly GCF_026107375.2. Taxonomy (NCBI): domain Bacteria; kingdom Pseudomonadati; phylum Pseudomonadota; class Alphaproteobacteria; order Sphingomonadales; family Sphingomonadaceae; genus Sphingomonas; species Sphingomonas sp. BT-65. The sequence continues at coordinate 493,770 of NZ_JAPCIA010000002.1, read as the reverse complement.
GGGGACGAAGCGCTGATGCGAAAGCTGGTTTGCGTACCCGTCCTCGCCGTGTTGCTCGCCGGCAACGCCGCGCCCGCCGATCTATGGGCGGGCAAGCCGCACGGTCCGGTCTATCTCGTCGATGTCGCGCCGATGGACCGCACCGTCCGCACCCGCCTGATGCCGCAGGTCGAGACGCTGCTCGAGCAGTTGCTGCGCGAAAAGCGCGGCATGCGCCTCGGCGGGGTCGCGGTGTTCGAGAGCGGCGACAAGTTCCTGCCCGGCAAGATCGCCGCGGCGATGGCCTATCGCATCACCACGCTCGACAAGAACGATCCGCGGCTCGCGCAGCGGCTGGAGGATTTCGCCGACATCGCGGATCTGACGCTCGGCGATCCCAACGATACTTGGGGCATCTATTACTACATCTCGGCGCTGCACGACCTGAACGAGCGTGGCCTGCTCGACCGCGCGGTGCGTCCCGCGACGCTCGCCAGGCTCAAGCAGAAGCTCGACTGGCGTCACTTCGTGCGCCCCGATCTCACGCTGATCAATCTGCCCAACAACTATTACGGCGTCGCCTTCTCGGTCGCGCGCCTGCGCCATCTGATCGGCTGGGAGGATGCGGTGGGCGCCGACCAGCTGCTCGCGCGCACGCTCGATCATTATCGCAAATATTCGGGCACCTACGGCTTCGCCGACGAGACCGAGGGCAAGGGCCGGTTCGACCGTTATTCGGTGCTGCTGATCGGCGAGATCGCGCACCGGCTGATCGAGACCGGCATGACGCCCTCGGCCGAGGTCAAGGGCTGGCTGCGCAAGTCGATCGACCTGCTGCTGCCGCGCTTCAACCTCACCGGCGAGGGCTTCGAATATGGCCGCAGCATCGGCACCTATGGCGAGACCGCCTTCCTCGAAGTGCTCACCGCCGCCGCATTGCTCAAGGTGTTGACGCCGCAGGAGGAGCGCATGGCCTATGCCTTCTCCAGCCGGATCAGCGCGCGCTATATGGATTTCTGGGTCAACCCGGCGACCGGCTCGGTCGACATGTGGGGGCAGGGGCGGCGCACCGACGATTATCGCGGCATCCACCGCATCTTCGGCGAGAATCTGAGCCTCGCGCGCCAGCACATCTACACCAACGCGATCTGGAACCGGTTGGGCTATGCCGGCCGCGTGCCCGATCCCGGCTATGCCAAATGGCTGGAGACGCTGCCGCGTTCGACGCTCACCTGGTTCGCGCGCGGTGAGCACGACCGCGCGGTCGTCACCGTCCGCGACCGCGGCCGGGTGATCGGGCTGCCGATCATCAACGGGGCCGGGGGGCAGCATATGCACAACCCCTATTTCCCCGTGCCCTTTTCCCCCGGCATGCTCTCGGGCTCGGCCGACGCGACCTATTCGCATCTAATACCGCGCATCACGCTGGCCGATGGCGCGGTGCTGATGCCGCTCGCCTTCTTCAAGGACGTGCGCGTCACGCGCCGCGGCGCGACGACGCAGGTCAGTTGGCGCCAGGACGCGCTTGATCTGATGGGGGAGAATGACGCCCGGCCCGACCGGCGCGCGAGCATCGAGACCAGCTACACGCTCGCCGCCGGCCGAATCACCCGCAGCGATCGCCTGCGCCTCGCGCCTGGCGTGCGCGCGGCGAAGATCGATCTCGAATATGCCAGCTTCTCGACGGCGCCGTCGGTGCGCGGCGGCGAGGTGCGCTTCGCTACGGGCGACGTGCGGGGCTTCGCGGCGACCGGCTATGACGGGTGCGCGGCCGGAAAACCCGAAAAGCCCGAATATCGCGCGCCGACCGGAGCCTTCGCCACGATCGTCCACTGCACGCAATCCGCGCCCACGGCGCGTGATGGCGTCATAGCGCTAACCTGGAATTTGTCCTACAACTGATCGATTCTGACGGTTGACTCCTCCGGGCAAAGTTGTAGGACACATCTATATGACACCGGTATCAGGCCGGGCCCAGGGGAGGATGGAAATGCAGTCTCGTTCGATCGTGATCGTCCGTGGTTCGCTGCTTGCTTCGGCAGCGCTGGCGGTGGTGGCGCCGGCCTTCGCGCAGGAGGCGGCGACACCGGCTGACCCGGCCCCGCAGGCGGCGGGTGGCGCGGGTGAAGAGGAGATCATCGTCACCGGCGCGCGCGCCACGCAGCGCACCTCGATCGAATTCAAGCGCAACGCCGACGTGGTCGTAGACGGCCTGGTCAGCGACGAGATCGGCGCCACCCCTGACAACAGCGTCGGCGACACGCTCGAGCGGATCACCGGCGTCTCGGCCGATCGTTTCAAGGGCAATGCCAACGAGCTGTCGGTGCGCGGCCTCGGCCCGACGCTGAGCTTCTCCACCTTCAACGGGCGCGAGGTCTCGACCGCGGGTCCCGACCGTTCGGTCGCCTTCCAGCAATTCCCGTCGGAACTGGTCAACGGCGTGCTCGTCTACAAGTCGCAGCGCGCCGACTTCCTCGAGGGCGGCGTCGGCGGCGTGATCGAGCTCAGGTCAATGAAGCCGCTCGACTATGGCAAGCGGCGCATCCAGTTCGAGGTGCGCGGCGATTTCCAGCCCAAGGACGACGACGTCTACCAGCATGACGGGCTCGGCTATCGCGCCAACATCTCCTACACCGACCAGTTCTCGACCGGTCTCGGCGATATCGGCATCTCGATCGGCTATCAGCGCCAGGACACGACGACACCCGAAGATTATTACAATACGAACGCCACCTTCCAGCCGTGCAACACGATCGCCAATAACCCCTCGCTGGTTACCGGATCGGCCGCGACGCTGGTTGCTGCCGGGGCCGGCGCCAACTGCACGGTCGCGACCGGGCCGCGGTCGATCCCGCCGACGACGGGCGCGACGCCGGTGCTCGTCGGAGAGACGCGCGGGGACGTCTATTTCGCCAACTCCTCGCGCAGCTTCCGCACGCAGAAGACGTCCGAAGTGCGCGACGGCATCATCGGCGCGATCCAGTGGCGCCCGCATCCCGATTTCGAGATCGCGCTCGACGGGCAGTATTCGAACCGCGCGAGCCTGGAGGACCGTAACGTCCTGCAGATCACGGAGGGGCTTCGTGGCGTCCAGCCGCTGGTGATCGGCAACGGCACCAACGGCTATTCGCCGGGCGCGCTGATGAGCTATCGCGGCAACTCGAATCTCGAGAACCAGCTGGAGACGCGCCAGCGCAACGAGGAGTATCTGGGCGGCGGCATCAACTTGATCTGGTCGCCCGATCGCTGGAACATATCGTTCGACGGCTCCTATTCGCGCAGCCACCGCACCGAGACGCAGAAGCAGACCCGCATGCGCTCGACCACGCGCGTGCCCTATACGCTGACCTATAATGGCGATGACGTCGTGCCGACGGTGGATTTCGGCAGCTTCGACATCACCAACCACGCCAACTTCCTCGCGGTGGGCAACACCGCCGTCTATGCGCGCAACCGCTTTGTCACCGACCGCGAGGACGTGATCTGGGCGGGCAAGCTCGACATTACGCGCGAGCTCGATGGGTTCATCAATTCGGTGAAGTTCGGCGGCCGCTATTCCGACCATCACCGCACCAACGACAATGCCCGCAACACCGATCTCAATACTATTCCGGGCACGCCGGCGCAGGTCACCGCGCTGATCACCCAGGCGAACCAGCAGTGCCGCGTGCCCTTCACGACCAGCTCCTACATGCAGGGCATGGGTACCAACGTGACCCGCTGGGCAACCTTCGACAATGACTGCCTGTTCCGCACCTTCACCGGCAGCGACGATGCGCTACCCTATCCCACGGACGGGCGCGATCCGAGCGACATCGACGTGCGCGAGAAGATCTGGGCGGCCTATGCGATGGCCAATTTCCGTTCGGACGAGGGGACGGTGCCGTTCAGCGGCAATGTCGGACTGCGCTGGGTGAAGACCGACATTACCTCGGTCGGCTATCGTCAGGGCTATCGCCTGACGATCAACTCCGGCAACGATACCTATGATATCGCGATCGATCCGACTCAGCCGCTTTCTGTCCTCTCCGCCAAGGGGAGTTATAATTACCTGCTGCCGAGCGCGAACATCTCGTTCGACCTGTCGCAGCAGCTCAAGCTGCGCCTCGCCGCCTATCGTGCGATCGCGCGCTCGGGCATCGAGAGCTTCGGCGCGGGGATCAGCCTGACCCCGACGGTCGCGGCGAGCGGCATCAACAACATCGTCTTCAACGCCACCACTGGCAACCCCAACCTGAAGCCGCTTCGCGCGTGGAATGCCGATGCCAGCATCGAGCTCTATGCGTCGAAGGATACAATGCTGTCAGTGGCCGGCTATTATAAATGGGTCACCGGCACCGTGATCGGCCGGTCCGAGCCCCAGCCCACCGACATCACCGTGACCACGATCCGCGATAACGGTCCGCCGACGACGCAAACCTTCACGATCAGCCCGGTCAGCTCAGCCAACGATACCGAGACGCGCCATCTCTATGGCGTCGAGGCGACCTTCAGCCATGTGCTGACCTGGCTGCCCGATCCGCTCGACGGGTTCGGCGTCCAGGGCTCGGTCAACCGCGCCTTCGCCAATTTCGAATATCCCGATACCTCGCCGATCGCCGCCTATGTCGATCCGGCGAACCTGATCGGCCTGTCGAAATGGACCGCGAGCGGATCGGTGTGGTTCGAGAAATGGGGCCTCTCGCTGCGTGCCAATGTCCGCTACCGTTCGGACTATTACAAGCCGAACGGCGGAACCAACCGCGAGATCCGCGACGGCACCTATCTCAACCTCTCGGCGCAATATGATCTGACCAAGAACGTGCAGCTCAAGCTGCAGGCGCTCAACGTCACCGGCACGCCCGACATCATGTACAAGGGCGGCTTCGACAGCATCACCGAAGTCTCCAACAGCGGCACCCAGTATTTCTTCGGCTTCCGGGTGCGCCTCTGATGAAACTTGGCCGGACCATCCCTCTCTCGGTCCTTGCCGCCACCGCCGCTGCGGGTGCCCCATCCGCGGCGGCGGCTTTTCCTTCCCCACCCGCCGTCTGCCAGGGCAGCGAAGGCTATGCTGCTGCGTTCGGCGGCCGCCGCACCTTCACGCTGCGCCCGGGCGAGCTCGAAGCGATCAAGGCCTCGCTGCAAAGCGATCCCGCGGTCGCCCAGGCCTATCGCATGCTGATCGCGCAGGCCGATCAGGCACTCGCGCGCAAGCCCGGCTCGGTGCTCGACAAGCGCACGATTCCCCTGTCAGGCGACCGGCACGATTATGTCAGCCTGGCCCCCTATTGGTGGCCCGACCCGGTCAATCCCAAAGGCCCGTATGTCCGCCGCGACGGGCAGGTGAACCCGGAGCGCGAGACCAACCGCTTCGATCGCACCGCGCTCGGCCGGCTGATCAACGACACCGACACGCTCGGGCTCGCATATTATTACAGCGGCGACCGCAATTATGCCGACAAGGCTGCCGCGCTCGTCCGCGCCTGGTTCCTCGACCCCGCCACGGCGATGAACCCCAATATGAACTATGCCCAGGCGGTGCCGGGGCGCGAGAATGGCCGCGCCGAGGGGGTGCTCGACACCAGCGGCTTCATCGCGGTGATCGATGCGGTCGGGCTGATCGGCCCCTCGGGTGCGCTGTCGGCGGAGGAGGTCAAGGCGCTGGAGGGCTGGTTCTCGCGCTATGTCGACTGGATGCGCACCAGCGCCAATGGCAAGGCGGAGGCGGCCGCGCGCAACAATCATGGCATCTGGTACGACGCGCAGCTCGCCCGCTTCGCGCTGTTCGCGCGCCGCGACGATATCGCCCGGCGCACCGTCGCCGCTTTTGCCAAGGCGCGGATCGAGAAGCAGGTCGACCCCTCGGGCGCACTCCCGCACGAGCTCACGCGCACGCGCAGCTTCCATTATTCGGTCTTCACCCTCGACGCCGCCTATCATGTCGCCGACAGTGCGGCGTGCATGGGGATCGATCTTTATGGCGCCGATATGCAGGGCCGCTCGCTGCGCAAGGCGACCGCCTATGTCGCGGCCTATCGCGGGCGCCAGGCCGACTGGCCGTACAAGGAGATGAAGTGGCCGGCCGAGGCGCTCGACGAACTGCTCACCCGCGCCGATGCCGCCTGGGGGCCGGGCGCCTATCCACGCGCGGCGAGCGGGGACATGGTGCTACGCTACCGCACTACGCGATGAAACCGCTGGTCGCCCTGCTGGCGCTCGCCACACTGGGCGCGGCGAACCAACCCGGGGTGCGCAGCGAGGCGTTCGGCACACGGACCGACGGCCGCGCGGTCCAGCGCCACATCCTGGTCAACGCGCGCGGCATGACCGTCGAGCTGATGGATCATGGCGCGGCGATCGTGCGGATCGCGGTGCCGGACGGGAAGGGCGGCGCGGTCGATGTCGTTCCAGCACCTGTCGATCTCGCGGGCTTGCTCGCCAGCAATCGCCGCTACGGCGCGATCGTCGGCCGCTATGCCGGGCGGCTGCGGGGCGAAGTGACAATCGACGGCACGCGCTACCCGCTCGCCACCAACGCCTCCGGGGTCACGCTCCATGGCGGCGACCCCGGCTTCGACCGCGCGGCGTGGGTGCCGCGCAGCTTCGCCACGCGCGACGCGGTCGGCCTCGTCTTCACCCATGTCAGCCCCGATGGCGACCAGGGCTTCCCGGGCAAGCTCACCATCGAGGCGCGCTACACGCTCGCCCGCGACAGCGACACGCTGACGCTCGACATCACCGCAACCGCCGATCGCCCGACCGTCGCCAACCTCACCAACCATGTCTATTTCAATCTGGCGGGCCAGGGCAGCGTGGCGTGCCACGTCTTGCGCGTCGATGCCGACCGCCGCGTCGAGCTCGATGCGCGCAAGCTCCCCACCGGCCGCCTCGTGCCGGTGCGCGGCACCGCCTCCGATTTCACGCGGGATCGCCCGCTCGCGCCCGTCCTGCAAGCGGGCGGGATGGACGAAATGCTGGTGCTCTCGGGCAGCCGCACCGCGCGGCTCACCGATCCGGCCAGCGGCCGCATGCTCGCCGTCACCACCGACCAGCCGGGGCTACAGGTCTTCACCGGCAACGCCTTTGATGGCGCCGACCGCGACCGCGCCGGCCGCCCGATCGCACGCCACGCCGCAATCGCGCTCGAGCCCGGCCATTTCGCGGATTCCCCCGCCATCCCCGCCTTCCCCTCGACCCGCGTCGCGCCGGGCAAGCCGCTGCGCTGGCATGCCGCATGGCGCTTCGGCCGGGTGGCGCCCGCCGCGGCGGCGTGCACGCCATGATCCCCCGCCGCACCCTGCTCGCCGTGCCGTTGCTCGCGCTTCCCGCCGCCCGTGCCGCCGAACCCGATCTACGTGCGCCTGATCTTCGAACGGTCGAGCGCCGCCGCGTGGTTCCGCAGGCCCGCGCGATGCTTGCCGAGCCGCCGCACACCATCGCCGTGATTCCCGCCCCGCGCAGCCCGGGCGGGCGCCAGGACTATTATTCCGAGGGCGACTATTGGTGGCCCGATCCTGCCAATCCCGGCGGGCCCTATATCCGCCGCGACGGGCGCTCCAACCCCGACAAGTTCGACGGGCATCGCGACGCGCTGATCCACTTCGGCCGGATCGTCCCGATGCTCGCCGCGGCCTGGGACTTCACCGGCGAGACGCGCTACGCCGCCGCGGCGATCCGGCACCTCATCGCCTGGTTCGTCGATCCGGCGACGCGGATGAACCCCAATCTCCAGCACGCCCAGGCGATCATCGGCGTCAACACCGGCCGTGCGATCGGGGTGATCGACACGCTCCAGATCGTCGAGGTCGCGCGCGCGGCCACGCTGTTCGCGCGGCGTGACGCGCCGGGCTATGCCGCGATCCGCAAGGGCGTGGAGGACTGGTTCGCAAGCTATCTCGACTGGCTCACCACCTCGCCCTTCGGGATCGAGGAGCGCGACCAGAAGAACAACCACGGCACCTGCTGGCTGCTCCAAGCCGCCGCCTTCGCCGCGGTTGTCGGCCGCCGCGACGTGCTGGAACTCGCCCGCGCGCGCCTCAAGACCGTCATCATCCCCACCCAGATCGCGCCCGACGGACGCCAGCCGCTCGAGCTCGCGCGCACCAAGCCCTATGCCTATTCGCTGTTCAACCTCGACGTCCTCGCCGCCTGCGCCTGGCTGCTGTCGGAGAGGAAGGGCGAGCTCATCGCCTGGCGCACCCCCGATGGCCGCTCGGCCGGGCAGGCGATCGCGTTCATGGCCCGCTACATCGCTGACAAGGGCCAATGGCCCTTTGCGAGGGACATCGAATATTTCGACGGCTTTCCGGTGCGCCATCCCGCTTTGCTGTTCGGCGCCCGCGCGCTCGACCGCCCCGACTGGCTGCGCATTTGGACCAGGCTCAACCCTGATCCGGTGATCGGCGAGGTGATCCGCAACTTCCCCGTCCGCCAACCCCTATTGTGGATCGATCAGACGCGCAGGTAACGGAAGTACCACACCTCGTGCCCCTGCCGCCGCGCCTTGCGCTCGTAGCGCGTCTCGGGCCAGTCGGCGGGGCGGGTTAGGAAATCGCTGGCCTCCCTCGCCTGCCACGCAAAGTCGCGGCGCTGGTTCATCACCATCATCGCCCAGCGGCAATAGGTCGGGTCGTCGGTGCCCAGGCGGAACTCGCTGCCGGGCCTGAGCTTGGATGCGATCAGGTCGAGCGGGCCGTGATTGACCATCCGCCGCTTGGCGTGGCGCGCCTTGGGCCAGGGATCGGGGTGGAGCAGATAGACGCGCTCGAGGCTCGCATCGGGCAGCCGCTCGACCACGTCGAGCGCATCGCCCATGTGCAGCCGCACGTTGCTGAGCCCGCTGTCGCGGACATGCATGAGCGCGCCGACCACGCCGTTGAGAAAGGGTTCGCAGCCGATAAAGCCATGGTCCGGCCGCATCGCCGCCTGCCCGGCGAGATGCTCGCCCGCGCCGAAGCCGATCTCGAGCTCCAGCGGACGCGCGTCACCGAACAATGTGACGGCATCGAGCGGCCCGGTCTCCGGCACCGCCACCTGCGGCAGCATCTCCTCGACCAGGGCGGCTTGCCCGGCGCGTAGCTTGTGGCCCTTGGCCCGGCCATAGAGCCGGCGGATCTTCGCGGGATCGTTCATGGCGTGCGGCCCTAGCTGCGCGCGGCTGCAATGTGAACCACGGCGAGCCTTTCGCGTCGCCGGTTACTTCACGCGGCTCGTATCGATCGAGATGGTCTGGTTCTCGCCCCAGGTGGTGACGCGCGACATGGGCGCATCCTTGAGGATTTCGTCGAGCTGGCCGGGCGGCGGCAGCCGGTCGCGCGGCGGATAGTTGCGTGCTTCGCCGGCCAGCACGATGCTGACGCTCCACCGGGGCTTCCGGCCCGGAGCACTGAGGCCGGCGAAGCTCGGCCGCACCCATACCCCGTGGCCGGAGTCGGACAGGGCTGCGAGATAGCTGTTCGCGCTGCCCAGCGGGCGGTAAATCGGCAGCGCTGATTTGGCCGCCCGATCCCGGCACCATTCGACCGGCCTGTCGCCCTTGTCGACGGCTTTGAGCTTGGCCTCCAAGATCAGCGCAAAGGCGTCGGCCGCCACTCCCGCTCCTTTCTCCTTCACGGGCTTCGAAGCGCCAGCGAGGTCGAGCGGCGCGGCGCAATCGCTCACCAGGGTAGCGGCTGGGGCCGAGGGAATTGCCGCCGGCCAGCCCATCGCTGCGATCACCTCGTCGAGCCGTCGCAGCAATGAGGCTGCCTCGTGGACGGTCGAGGAATAGCGGAACTTCACCAGCCATTCGCCCACCGGGACGATCGCCAGCGCCGTGCTTCGTATCTGACTGTCGGATACCGTCCATGCCGCCTTCATCCCGCTCGCCGTCGCTTGTCCCGGCGGCGTGAAGGTTGCGGGCAGATCGATGTCGGTGAGACGCTGAAAGGCGGGGCGCATGCCGATCACTTCGGTCGCCTGGTCGAACCAGACTGCAGGCGAACCCGCGGGCGCGCGATAGATGTAAACCGACAGCTCTTCGCGAAGCGGTGTGTCCTTGTAGGAGAACAGGACATCGAGCTGCGGCGTCGCATATTCGCTTGCCCCGACACGCGGCAGATCGAGCAAGGTCACCGGGAGCGTAATGCCGCTGTTGGCGTGGAGAAATGGCTTGCCCGCGGGCAAATCAAGCGGTGCGGGACCGTTCTGCGCCATGGTGGGTGCTGCACAGGCCAACGACAGGATGGCGAGCAGGCGAACGATCATGGCGGCAATCCCCTCTGTGCAGCGGAGCCTGACAGCAAGCTGCTGGCGAGACAATCGCAATCCGCGGGTTCAGCTCAGTCGCTCGAACGCGATCTGCCGGGCACGCGGATCGGCGCGGGTCAGACGGACGTCGAGCGCGTCGCCAGGCGTCAGTTCCGAGGCGTCGACTCGCGCCGTCACCGGCAGCTCGCGCAGCTGGATCGATGCGCCGCGCTCGCCGATGTCGGTGACCACCGCGCCGAAGGCTTCACCCTCGTTGCCGGCCAGCATCACCGCCTCCGCCATGTCGATCACCGCGCGGTCGACCTGCCCGGCGCGCGAGTCGGCGCGGGCCATCACCTTGGGGAGCCTGGCGAAGGCGTCGCTCACATATCCCGGCACCGGGCGTCCATGGGCGACCGCCAGCACGGCCTGCACGACATAGCGATCGGCGAGCCGCCGCAACGGCGCGGTGGCGTGGGCATAGGAGGCGGCGACCGCGGCATGCCACGGGGTCTCCCCGGCGCGGAACGGCTGATAGCCCGCGCCGTTGCCCGCGCGGCGGATCGCCAGCATCAGCGCGGCATGGCGCGAGTCTGCCGGATCCAGGGTCCGCTCGAACTGGGTAAGGGTCGCCTGTTCGGGCCAGTCGATGCCGAAGGCGCGCGCCGTGTGCCGCAACCGCCGCACCGCATGATCGCTCGGCTCCGCCATCACGCGGAACAGCCCGGTCTCATGCGCGATCAGCACGTCGGCCACCGCCATGTTGCACGCGAGCGAGAGCGCGGCGTTGCGATCCTCGGAGGCGTGCCGTGTGCGGAACACCAACGCGAGCGCGCCGTCGGGGCCCTCCGACACCTCCTGCTCGGGCGGGTCGATGCGGGCAGCGCCGCGTTCGGCTTCGGCCTGGGTGATCCGCCGCGACAGCTCGGCAAAGTCCGCGGGCAGGTCTTCGGGCTGCACCGTGGCATAGGCCAGCTTGGCGCGGCTCTGGATCACGGCGCGGGTCGCCGCGTCGAGTTTCACGGCGCCGTCCGGCGCCACCCGCACGCTGAACACCACCGCCGGTCGCGGCCCATCGGGCAGCAGGCTGGCCGCGCCCTCGGCCAGCACCGGCGGATAGAGCCCGGCCTTACCGTCGGGCAGGTACAGGGTCTCGCCCCGCACCCAGGCCTCGGCGTCGATCGGCCCGCCCTCGTCGACGAACCACGCCACGTCGGCGATGGCATAATGAAGGATCAGGTCACCACCCGCCGCCTCGATGCAGAAGGCTTGGTCGAGGTCGGTCGCGCTCGCCGGATCGAGCGTCACGAACGGGCGGTGCGTCCAGTCGGCATGATTGGTCGGCGCGCGCGTCGCGACGATGTCGGCCGCCGCCAGCACCGCGGGCGGGAAGCCGTCCGGCACCTGAAACTCCGTCCGGATCGCGGCAAGCTCGCGGGCGAGGGCGTGAGCGGGGTCACGGATCGTCTTCATGCGGGCAGGGTAACCGCGCGGGAAGCCGTTGCACAGCGGGCGCGACGCGGTATCGTCCGCGGCGCGCGGATTGGGGGACGAATGCATGCGATATGGTTGGCTGGCTGCCGCGTTGGCGCTTGGAACACCGGCGGCCGCGCAGCAGGGCGACATCGTCCTTGCCGAGCTCCCGCCCTTGTCGATCAAGGTTGGCGAGAAGCCGATCGACGAGCTTCAGGCGATGCTTGCTCGTGGCGAACTGACCAGCGAGCAGCTGGCCGAAGCCTATCTCGAACGTATCCGCATGCTGGACCGCGCGGGCCCGAAGCTACGCAGCGTGATCGCGCTCAACCCGCAAGCGCTGGAGCAGGCGCGCAAGGCCGACCGCGACCGGCGGCTGCGCATTGCGCGCGGGCCGCTGTTCGGCATCCCGGTGCTGGTGAAGGACAATATCGACACCGCCGAGAATGCGACCACTGCGGGCAGCCTCGCGCTCAAGGACAATTTCACGCGCCGCGACGCGCCGCTGGTGGCAAGGCTGCGCGCGGCCGGGGCGATCATCCTCGGCAAGACCAACCTCTCCGAATGGGCGAACATCCGCGACACCGATTCGATGAGCGGATGGAGCGCGGTGGGCGGCCTGGTGCGCAACCCCTATGCGCTCGACCGCAGCGCCTGCGGCTCGTCGAGCGGCACCGGTGCGGCGATCGCCGCGAGCCTTGCTGCGGTGGGGGTGGGGACCGAGACCGACGGCTCGATCATCTGCCCTGCATCGATGAATGGGCTGGTCGGATTGAAGCCCACGATCGGCGCGATCAGCCGCACCCATGTCGTGCCGATCAGCATCAGCCAGGACACCGCCGGTCCGATGGCGCGCAGCGTCAAGGATGCGGCGGCGCTGTTCGCCGCGATGATCGGCACCGATCAGGCCGATGCCGTCACCATCGAGGCCGATGCCCGCCGCGCCGTACTGACGCCCGATTGGAGCAAGGCCAGCCTCAAAGGTGTCCGCCTCGGCGTGGTGCGGCCCAAGATGCGGGCAAGCCTGGCGGCGCAGTATGATGCACAGCTCGCGGTGCTGCGCACCGCCGGCGCCGAGCTGGTCGAGATCAAGCTGACCGCGCCCGAGGGACTGAGCCAGGCCGAATTCCGCCTGTTTCAGCTGGAGCTCAAGAGCCGGCTCGCGGCCTATCTCGCCACCACGCCCGCGGCGGTGAAGGTGCGTACGCTCGCCGATGTCATCGCCTTCAATACGGCGTCGAAGGCGGAGCTCGCCTATTTCGGCCAGGATATCTTCGAGACGACCGAAAAGACCGCCGGCATGGACGACCCCGCCTATGCGAAGACCCGCGACGACACCCGGCGCCGTGCGACCGAGGCGATCGACACCGTGCTGGCGAATGCCCGCGTTACCGCGATCGTCGCGCCCAGCACCGGTCCCGCCTGGCTCTCCGATCCGGTGCATGGCGATCAGTCCAGCGGCCCGAGCGCGAGCCAGTTGCCCGCGGTGTCGGGCTATCCGCACCTGACCGTGCCGATGGGGCTGGTGGGCGGGTTGCCGGTCGGCCTGTCCTTCATCGGCTCGAAGTGGAGCGACGGGCGGCTGCTCGAGCTCGGCTATGCCTATGAGCAGGCGTCGCGCGCCCGGGTGAAGCCGGGCTATCGTCCGAGCGTGGATGCCGGCGCGGGGATCGAAGGCGTCCGTTGAGGGTAAGCGCCGCAAGCTTGAAATGTTGGATTTCGCCTGCTTGGCTCGGTGTTGCTCTTTGAAAGGTTGAATCGCGTCTCAGCTGCCTCGCGCGCGTGGCAGTGTGACTTTTGGGACGTTCCGGCTTTTCGCCCTCGCGCGCGTGTCAAAGTGACCTTTGTGACTTTTCAGCGTCCGGAAACGAAGAAGGCGGCGATCCCGCCGGGGACCGCCGCCTTCCTTTGTCCGTTACCGGGGTGTGGGATCAGGCCAGCGCGGCCTTGAGGTCATCGACCAGGTCGGTCTTCTCCCAGGGGAAGAAGTCGCCCTCGGCCTTGCGGCCGAAATGGCCGTACGCCGCGGTCTTCTGGTAGATCGGCTTGTTGAGGCCGAGATGCGTGCGGATGCCGCGCGGGGTCAGGCCGCCGAGCTTCTCGATGCTCTGGATCGCTTCCTCGATCTTGTCGTCGCCGACGGTGCCGGTGCCGTGCGTGTCGACATAGAGCGACAGCGGCTTGGAGACGCCGATCGCATAGGCGAGCTGGATCGTGCAGCGTTGGGCGAGGCCCGCGGCGACGATGTTCTTGGCGAGGTAGCGGGTGATGTACGCCGCCGAACGGTCGACCTTGGTCGGGTCCTTGCCGCTGAACGCGCCGCCGCCATGGGGGCTGGCGCCGCCATAGGTGTCGACGATGATCTTGCGGCCGGTGAGGCCGGCGTCGCCGTCCGGGCCGCCGATCTCGAAGCTGCCGGTCGGGTTGATGTGGTATTCGGTCGCATCGCTCAGCAGCTCGGCCGGGATCACGTTCGCGACCACCGCCTTCACATAGGCGTGTAGCTCGGCTTCCTTGTCGCCCTGGTCATAGCCCGGGGCGTGCTGGGTCGACACCACGATCGCGGTCGCCGCGACGGGCTTGCTGCCCTCGTAGCGCAGCGTGACCTGGCTCTTGGCGTCGGGCTCTAGGAACGGCGCCTTGCCCGAATGGCGGTCGGCGGCCATCTGCGCCAGGATCTTGTGGCTGTAGTCGAGCGTCGCCGGCATCAGGTCGGGCGTGTCGTCGGCGGCATAGCCGAACATGATGCCCTGGTCGCCCGCGCCCTCGTCCTTGTTGCCGCTGGCGTCCACGCCCTGCGCGATGTGCGCCGACTGCGGGTGCAGGTTGTTCTCGAAGCGCAGCGTCTCCCAGTGGAAGCCCGACTGCTCGTAGCCGATCCGCTTCACCGTCTCGCGGACGGTCTTCTCGACCTCTTCCTGGACGCCCGGGGCCCAGTTGCCGGCCTCGTCCATGATGCCCTTGCCGCGGATCTCGCCCGCCAGCACCACGAGCTGGGTGGTGGTCAGCGTCTCGCAGGCGATGCGCGCCTCGGGGTCCTTGGACAGGAACAGGTCGACGATCGCGTCGCTGATCTGGTCCGCGACCTTGTCGGGATGGCCTTCAGAGACCGATTCGGAGGTGAAGAGATAGTTGGAACGCATGATTTTCCTCGTGATGCTCAGGCCGTTGCCATGCCTGATGGAGACGACGGACGATATAAAGCTTTTGTTATATGGGGCCACTAGCGGGCGAAGCGGCGAATGGCAATCGCGACGACGAGCAGCAGCCCCGCAATGATGAATGCGAGCCAGTTGCCGAGCCGCGCGAACAGCGTCGGGGGCAAGGCGGTGGGCATCGGCGCTTCGATCGCCTTGGCCTCGCCCGGGCCGGCGGCCGCGACGATCAGGCCGCGCGCATCGATGATCGCCGAGATGCCGGTGGGCGTGGCGCGCAGGATCGGCAGCCCCTCCTCGATCGCGCGCATCCGCGCCTGGGCGAGATGCTGGGGCGGCCCCCAGCTGCCGAACCAGGCGTCGTTGGAAGGATTGAACAGGATCGCCGGGCGGTTCGCCGGATCGACGGTCTCGCCCGAGAAGATGATCTCGTAGCAGATCTGCATGCCGATCCTGCCGAAGCCCGGCACCTCCAGCGTCTGCGGCCCCGGGCCTGGCCGGAAGTCGATATCGCCCATCACCAGCCGCGACAGGCCAAGCGGCTTCAGGATCGCGCGCATCGGCAGATACTCGCCATAGGGCACCAGATGCGCCTTGTCGTAGCGGCCGCGGATCGCGCCCGTGGGATCGATCGCGAACACCGAATTGGTCGCGGCGTCGAGCGTGCGGTCGCCGCCGAACAGCAGTGCGTTGCCGCCGACCAGCGCCATGTCCTTCGGCCCCAGCGTCATCGCGATCATCTGGCGGATCGTGCGCGGATCGCCCTTGCCGTACCATTCGGGCGGATAGCCCTCCTCGATCCAGTAATCGACCGTGCCCTCCGGCCACACGATCAGCCGCGGCACCGGGCCGCCGGGCAGGATGGTCACGCGATCGTTCGACAGGCGGGTGAGCGCCTCCATCGCCTTCTGCGCATAGGTGCCGTCGAGCGTCGCGTCCTGCCCGACATTGGGCTGGAGCACACGGACGAGCGGGGCGTTCGCGGCGGGCGGGGAGACGGCGGGGTTGAGCAGCAGCCCGATCGCGAGCAGCGCGACGGCCACGCCGGCGGCCGGGCGCCAGTCGCGGCGCGAGGCGAGATAGAGCGTGCCGGCGACCACCACCGTCAGTCCCGACAGCGCATAGGTGCCGGTAAACGCGGCGATCTGCGCGACCCCCGGCAGCTTCAGCCAGATCACGCCGAGCGGGTTCCATGGATAGCCGGTGAACATCACCCCGCGCAGATATTCGGCGACAGTCCACGCCGCGCCCGCGACGAGCACGAAGGGCAGGTCCGGTCTGCGCAGCAGCGTCGCGCCCATCCGTCCGAAGCGCCAGGCGAGCCCCATCGCGATCGCCGGATAGACGGCGAGATAGAGCGAAAGCAGCACTACCGCGAGATAGCCAAGCGCGGGCGGCATCTTGTCCTGATAGTCGAAGGCGTGCTGGATCCAGTTGTTGCCGACGGTGAAGTGGCCGAGGCCGAACAGCCAGCCGCGCAGCAGCGCCTGGCGGAGCGTCGGCGCTTCATGCGTCAGCCGCAGCAGGATCGCGAAGCAGATGAGGCCGACAACCCACCAGTCGAGCGGGGCGAAGGCGGTGGCGGAGGTCGCGCCGGCAACGAGCGCGATCAGGCGGGGACGGGGCAGCATCGTGCGTTGCTATCGGGCCAGACCGTGACAGATACAAGCACGCGGCGTATTAAGGTTGCAGCACACCAAGGAAGCAGCATGACCGAACCCGTCATCGTCGATATCCCGCACAAGCTCGGCCGCGAGGGCGCCCGCGCCCGGCTGGCCGGTGGCGTGGGGAAGATCGGCCAGATGTTCCCCGGCGGCGGCACCGTCCAGGAGAGCTGGCAGGGCGATACGCTGCACTTTACAGTGACGGCGATGGGGCAGAGCGTGGCGAGCCGGCTTGAGGTGTTCGACGACCGCGTCCATGCCGAGGTCGACCTGCCGCCGATGCTCGCGCTGTTCGCCGGCAAGATCCGCGAGAAGCTCCAGAAGGAAGCGCCGAAGCTGCTCGAATGATGATGAACCGCCTGCTGCTCGCCCTTCCGCTCGGCCTCGCCGCTTGCTCCAACGATCCGCCCGAGGCCCCGGCGGGGACCGAGCTGACGACCAACGGCGCGATCGCGGCGCCGGCGCCGGTGCTGACGCCGAAGGCGCTGCCTTCCGCCAGCGGGCCCGGCACCGCCTTCGGGCTGACCACCAGGCAGATCGAGGAGGCCGGCCTGGTCGATGTGCGCGGCACCGACTTGGGCGACGTCCACCGCGTCGAGACCGATGCCTCGGGCAACATCGTCGACGTCGTGATCGAGATCGACGACACCGATCCCGACCGTTTCGTGCGCTTGCCCCTCACCCGGCTGACCGCGGTGGCGGACGGCGACGGCTGGGACCTGCGCGCCGCGACCAGCCGCGACGAGCTTATCGGGCTGCCGCAGGTGGAGCGCTAGGCGAAGCAGCGGGGGCGGGGGCTGCACCCGGCGCGCTGACGCGCCAGATGACGTTGCCGACATCGTCCGCGACCAGCAGCGCGCCGGTCCTGTCCGCGGTCACCCCGACGGGCCGTCCCATCGCCTGGCCCTGCGCATCGAGGAAGCCGGTGAGGACGTCGACCGGCTTGGCGCCCGGCGCGGGCAGCCCGCGGGGGCCGAAGGGGACGTAGACGACCTTGTAGCCCGTCGCCGGCACCCGGTTCCACGAGCCGTGCAGGGCGACGAACGCGCCGCTCACATAGTTCGGCCCGAGCCGCAGGTCCTGCGCGAAGGTGAGCCCCAATGGCGCGGTATGTGCCCCCAGCGCGAAGTCCGGCCGCGCGGTATATTCGCGCAGGTCGGGGCGCCTGGGGGTCACGCGCTTGTCCTCGTACCCGCCCCAATAATGCCAGGGCCAGCCGTAGAAGCTGCCGAAATCGACCTGGGTCATATAGTCGGGCGGCATGTCCGAACCCATCATGTCGCGCTCGTTGACCGCCACCCACAGCCGCTTGGTATCGGGGTTGATCGCCATGCCGACCGGGTTGCGCAGCCCCGAGGCGAAGATCGTCGCGCGGCGCGCCCTCGGATCGACCGCCAGGATCGTCGCGCGGTTCTTCTCGATCTCGATGCCCTTCTCGGCGATGTTCGAGGCCGAGCCGACGGTGACATAGAGCGTATTGCCGTCGGGGCTGGCGATCACATCGCGGGTCCAGTGATTGCCGCCGCCGGGCAGGTCGACGACCTTCTCCGGCTTCGCGGTGATCTTGGTCTCGCCGACCTTGAAGGGATAGCGGATCAACGCATTGTGGTTGGCGACGTAGAGCGTCTCGCCGACCAGCACCATGCCGAACGGCGAATCGAGCCCGTTGGCGGCGGTGAGCAGCTCCGAGCGCGCTTCGGCCACGCCGTCGCCATCGGCGTCGCGCAACAGGGTGATGCGGTTGGCCGAGGGCACGCCGGCGCCTGCACGGCCCATCAGAAACTTCATCACCTTGTTGGTGATGCCGCTCTCCTCGCGCGGCGGCGAGTTGCTCTCGGCGACCAGCACGTCGCCATTGGGCAGGCGGTAGAGCCAGCGCGGATGATCGAGCCCGCGCGCGAACGCGTTGACCTGGAGCCCGGCAGCGGCGGTCGGCATCGCGCCCTGCGGCCAGCCTACCGCCTTGGCGACCTTGACTGTCGGGAAGCTCTGGTTGCGCGGGTCGCTCAGTTCCGGGCGCTGCCCGGCGACGGCATTGGCATCGAGCCGCGCCACGTCGGGCCGGCTCACCCACCAGAAGAAGCCCGCCGCGAACAGGATCAGCCCCAATCCGACGATCAGGAACATGCGCAGACGCTTCATTCTTCGGGTCCCTTGCGTACGACAGGCGGGTGGAGGCGCAGACGCCGGACGCGGGTCGCATCGGCCTCGAGCACTTCGAGCGTCCACCCGCTCGGATGCTTCAAGCATTCGCCTGGCCCGGGGACATGGCCCGCCAGCACGAAGGCGAGCCCGCCCAGCGTCTCGATATCCTCCTCGACCTCGCCCAGCCGCGGATCGATCGCCGCGGCGACATCCTCGAGCTCGGCGCGGGCGTCGGCGTCCCAGCCGCCGTCGTCGAGCGGCACGAACAACGCTTCCGGGGCGTCGTCATGCTCGTCGTCGATCTCGCCGACGATCTCCTCGACTAGGTCCTCGATCGTGATGAGGCCCTCGGTCCCCGAATATTCGTCGAGTACGATGGCGAGGTGCGTGCGGCTCGCCTGCATCTGCGCGAGCAGGTCGAGCGTGCCCATCGACTGCGGGACGTAGAGCGGCTGGCGCATCAGGTTGGTGATCCTGGCCGGCGGGCCGGCGCCCGCGGCGAGGGTCGAGAACACGTCCTTGATGTGGATCATGCCGATCACGCGGTCGAGCTTCTCGCGGTAGACCGGCAGGCGGCTATGGCCCGCCTCGGCGAAGAGCTGGACCAGCTCGGAGAAGCTGGTCTTCTCCTCGACCGCGATGATGTCCGCGCGGGGCACGCCGACATCACCCGCATCGCGCTCGCCGAAATGAAGGAGGTTGCGCAGCATCTTGCGCTCGAGCGGAGAGAGGTCGCCATTCTTCGCGGGGGCACCGCCCTCTTCCTCGACCTCGTCGATCGCATCCTCGATGCGCTCGCGCAGCGTCTCCTCATGCTCCTCCCCGAACAGCAGGGTGCGAAGGCCGCGCCATATTCCGCCTTCGCTGCTACTGTCGCCGTTCCCGCTGCTACTGGGTCCGTCCGCCATTTCCCGGGTCAATCCTCGCGTACCAGATAGGGGTCGGGGATCCCCAAAGTCTCGAGCGCGGCGCGCTCCATCGATTCCATCGCCTCGGCTTCGGAATCCCCCTGATGGTCGTAGCCTAGCAAATGCAGCACCCCGTGGACAATGAGGTGCGTGGCATGATCCTCGACCGAAATGCCCTTGTCCGCCGCCTCGTTCGCACAGACGCCGTGGGCGAGCACGATGTCGCCCAGGATCACCTCGCCATCGTCGCTGTTCTGGGTCAGCGCCTCGATCAGGTCGGGCTCGACCATCGGGAAGGACAAGACGTTGGTCGGCTTGTCCTTCTGACGGTACTGCGCGTTGAGCTGGTGCACCTCGTCGTCCGAGGTCAGCCGCACTGCGATCTCGATCACGGCGTCGGCGGCGGCGAGCTCGCCGAAGGGCGTCTGCTCGACCGCCGCGGCGGCAGCCCTGACGCCGATCGCGTCCCAGTCGAGCTCGGGCCAATCGCCCTCGCGCTGGACCGCGACGTCAAGCATCGGTGCGGCCTTCGCCCTCATAGGCTTCGACGATGCGGCCGACGATCGGATGACGGACCACGTCGCCGATGCCGAAGCGGACCATTGCCATCCCCTCGATCCCCTCGAGCTTGCCCACCGCATCGTTGAGGCCCGAGGTGGACGGGCCGCCGGGCAGATCGGTCTGCTTGGGATCGCCGCACACCACCATGCGGCTGTTCTGGCCGAAGCGGGTGAGGAACATCTTCATCTGCATCGGCGTGGTGTTCTGCGCCTCGTCGAGGATGACGAAGGCGTCGGCGAGGGTACGGCCGCGCATGAAGGCGATCGGCGCGATCTCGATCTCGCCCGAGGCGATGCGCCGCTCGACCTGCTCGGCGGGCAGGCAATCGTAGAGCGCATCGTAGAGCGGGCGCAGGTACGGATCGACCTTGTCCTTCATGTCGCCGGGCAGGAAGCCCAATCGCTCGCCCGCCTCGACCGCGGGGCGCGACAGGATCAGGCGCTTGACCGAGCCGGTGATCAGCTGCGCGACTGCCTGGGCAACCGCGAGATAGGTCTTGCCGGTGCCCGCCGGCCCGAGCGCGAAGATGATGTCGTTCGACACCAGCGCGCGCATGTAGGCGGTCTGGGTCATCGAGCGCGGAACGATCGTCTTGTTGCGCGTCCGGATCATGATCGGCGGCGGACCGTCCTCGTCATTCTCGGCGCGGACGATGCCGGTCAGCATCGGTTCGCTCGACATCGCGATCACCGCGTCGATCAGCCCCGTATCGATGTCCTCGCCGCGGATCACGCGGGTATGCAGCTCGGTCAGCACCTCGCGGGCATGCGCGACGGCTTCGGCGCTGCCCTCGATCACCACGCGCTGGCCGCGCGCGTGGATATAGACGCCGAGCCGCTCCTCGAGCGCGAGAATGTTGCTGTCATATTCCCCGAACAGCTGCGGGAGCAGCTGGGGCCGGTCGAACGTCACCTCGACGCGGGCGCGTTGTCCTTGCTGGGCGGGGACGGGTTTGCGGCTCATGCGGTCCTTTCGCTGATTGAAAAGTCACAAAGGTCACGCTCCCCTTCGCGCGGGAGCATGACGGCCAGTTGACGAGGTTGACAGATTCGCGCGTGTGTCAGGCGGCCATCTGAGGCCAAACCGGGATATGGCGCGGAGGTTCCGTTACGCATGTCGTGCGGCGGAGGATGGCAGAGCCGGACCATGTAGGACAGGGCAAAATCACCCACGGGCGCTTTGGCCCGCGGGTGACGCAAGCGGGCAACAGTTTGAGGTCAGAGCGGCAGCAGCGCGCGGCCGGCCACCGCCTGGTAGAACACGCCGAGGGTGAGCGCGGCATAGATTGCGCTTCCGCCCAGCACCGCGGTCCAGCGCAGGCGCGCCGACGCCCCGGCGACCGCGGCGGCGAGCAACGGGATCGCCTGCTCGGCATGGATGCCGAAGAAATGCGCGATGCGCAGATCGCCGCCCAGCCGGTTCCAGCCGAACAGCGGCACGCTGCCGCCGGCCTGGCCGACGGCATGGCCCGCCTGCGAGCTCATATAGCCGCCGAGCGTGGCGCCCAAAGCGAAGGTGAGCAGCAGCCCGATCACCACCGCCGCGACGAAGCTGCGCTGCAGGCCGGGCGCGGGCCGCCGGGCGATCTCCCAGGCGAGCGGCAGCGTGGTTGCGGTGAGGATCACCGCGCCCAGGCCCATCAGCGCGTACATGATCGCGTGGAAGGGCGTGCCCGTGTTGAAGTGCGATTCGAGCCCTCGCGCGGCCTGGAAGACGATATAGGCGAGCTCGAACGTACCGCTGGCGATCAGGGCGAAGACCGTCCCACGCATCAGCCGGCTGTTGCGCCGCTCGGGCCGGACATAGCCCATGAACCATGCCGCGGTGAATGCGAACACGCTGACCGAGATGAAGAACTTGGCGGGCTTGACCCAGATGCCGACACCGCTGGCCAGCGTGCGCGGGTCGACGAATTGGAGCAGGATCGCGACGGCACCGAGCGCCAGCGTGGCGAGGCCATAGCGGGTGAGCAGCCGATGGCGGCGATCGAACTCGGCGAGCAGCTGCGACGGGCGCGCGGGATTGAGCGCGAGGGCGGTCATTGCACGGTCTCCTTATTGGCGAGCACGGCGCGCGCGGCGAGGTAGAGAAGCGGCCCCGCCGGGCCGAGCAGGAAGGTGAGCGGGAGGCATGGGAGAACGATCAGCGGTGAAATGCCGCGACTCGCGGCGTCGCGGCTGATCCACGCGCCAATGAACAGGTCGAAGGCGAGATAGTGGAGCCAGCCCGCGGTGAGCGCGGCATCGTTGGCGAACAGCGTGCGCACCGCCTCTACCGAGCTGAAGCCGCCCTGCTCGAACCCGCTGCGGCCCTGCCAGATCAGCAGGACGTAACCGATCGCGAGGATCGCCGGGATGACGAATTGCGCGGCGGGCCAGGCGTAGGTCCGCGCCGGCTTGACGAACAACGCGACGAGCAGGGCCAGCCAGCCGAGCATCGCGAGGTTGCTGGCGAGGCCGAAGATGGACGACGGATCGAGCATGTTGCGACTCCAATCTGAACAGCGTATAGATTGGGTATGAATGATGAAGTGAACAGTGTCAAGATGGCGGGCCGCGCCTATCATCACGGGGCGTTGCGCGAGGCGCTGATCGACGCCGCCGAGGCGATCATCGCGGAGCGCGGCGTGGAAGGATTCTCGCTGCGTGAGGCGGCGCGGCGGGCGGGCGTCTCACCCGCCGCGCCAGGGCATCATTTCGGCGATGCGCGCGGGCTGCTGACTGCGGTGGCGACACGCGCCTTCCGCGATTTCGGCGACGCGCTGGAGGCGGGCACCACGGGCGAGGACCCGCGCGAACGAATCCGCGGACAGGGCATCGCCTATGTCCGCTTCGCGCTCGCCAACCGCGCGCGCTTCGAGCTGATGTGGCGCAAGGCGCTGCTCGACCGCGAGGACCCCGATTATTGCGCGGCCGGCGACCGCGCATTCCTGCTCCTCGACCGCGCCGCGCGCGGGGCGGGTGCCCCCGAAGCGCCCGACCTCACGGTGCTGGCGCCGTCGATCGCGGCCTGGTCGATCGTCCACGGCTTCGTCGAGCTGGCGCTGAGCGGCGCGTTCGGGACCGGGCCGGAGGAGCTGGAGGCGGCGACCGAGCAGCTGCTGCCGCGCGTGCTCGATCACCTGGTGGCGGCGGGCTAGCCGATCCGCCCCGATTGACTCAGCCGCCACATCAGCGCGTCGAGCCAGCGGTCGGGCAGCCAGCGCACGAGGAACAGGAAGAACTGCGCCCCGCCGCCGGTGGCATAGCGGATGCGCGGGCGGCGTGCGGTGGCCGCCTTGGCGATGGTATTGGCGACCACCTCGGGCGGGGAGGCGAGGCTGGAGCCCTCCACGCTGCCCAGCAGCGCGGCGTGCTTGAGCGCCCAGGGCGCATAGGCGCTCTTGCCCGAGCGCTCGACCAGGCTCTGTCCGGCGATGCCCTGCCATTCGGTGCGGATCGCCCCGGGCTCGATCACTACCACGCGGATGCCGAACGGGCGAAGCTCCATGCGCAGGCAGTCGCTCAGGCCCTCCACCGCGAACTTCGTCGCGTGGTACCAGCCCCCGAACGGCTCGCCGGACTTGCCGCCGATCGAGGTGACGTTGACGATCGTGCCCGTTTGCTGCGCGCGCATCAGCGGCGTCGTCAGCTGGCACAGCCGCGCGAGGCCGAACAGATTGACCTCGGTCTGCCGCCGCGCCTCCTCCATCGGCACGTCCTCGATCGCGCCATAGCTGCCATAGCCGGCATTGTTGACGAGCAGGTCGAGGCGGCCGGCGGCGGCGCGGATCGTCTCGATCGCGGCGACGATCGATGCGTCGTCGGTCAGGTCGAGATGGATCAGCTCGGCGCCGAGGCAGCGGAGCGGCTCCATCCGGTCG
The DNA here is from genome assembly GCF_026107375.2 of Sphingomonas sp. BT-65. Classification (NCBI taxonomy): domain Bacteria; kingdom Pseudomonadati; phylum Pseudomonadota; class Alphaproteobacteria; order Sphingomonadales; family Sphingomonadaceae; genus Sphingomonas; species Sphingomonas sp. BT-65. Next base: position 469,814 of record NZ_JAPCIA010000002.1, on the reverse strand, counting down.
AGGCGGCGGGCGGCGGCATAGACCTTCCAGCCGTCCTGGATCAGGCGCTTGACGGTGGCTTCGCCGATCCCGGCCGAGGCGCCGGTGACGAGAGCGATTTTCTGCATGCGGCACTCCAATTGATCTCTGGAGTCCGACCATATAAGTGTGGACCATAGTCCATGGTCAAGGGTGTTTGGAATGCTGATCTCCGAATTCGCGAAGCGGGCGGGGCTGAGCGTCGACACCGTCCGCTTCTATATCCGCAAGGGATTGCTCGCGCCCGGGACGGGGGTGAAGGGCGGATCGAACCCGTACCAGCTCTTCACCGCCGAGCATCTGGAAGTGGCGCGCGCCATCCGCATGGCGCAGGGGCTGGGCTTCACCCTGCGCGAGATCGCGACGCTGGCGGCGGAATATAATGCCGGCATGACCGCCGCGCGCAGCCTCGAGCTGATGCAGGCGCAACTCGCCCGGCTCGAGGAGAAGGCCGCGCAACTGGGCGCGATGATCGACTATACCCGCGCCAAGGTGGCGTGGCTCGAAGGCGGTCAGCAAGGCGGCGAGCCGGTGCTCGGCGATTATGAAGGGTGCTCGACGCGCTTCGGTGCGGGCCCGCTCGGCCAGCCGGACGCTGCGGAACTCCGCTCCGTCGCCTAGGCTGCCGCCTTCACCTTCGCCACGCCCGCGAGCGAATTGGGGCCGGCCTGGACGATCTCGACCTCGACCAGATCGCCGACCTGCGCGTCGGTCATCAGATGGATCGATTGCAGCCAAGGCGACTTGCCGAGCATCTGGCCTGCTAATTTGCCGTTGCGCTCGATCAGGACGGTGCAGCTCTTGCCCACGGTTGCCGCGTTGAACGCGGCCTGGTCGCGGTTGAGAGCATCCTGCAGGCGCTGGAGACGATCGTCCATCACTTCGGCGGGGACGGCGCCGTCCATCTCCGCCGCCGGGGTGCCGGGGCGGGGCGAGTATTTGAAGCTGAAGCACTGGGCATAGCCGACCGCGTCGACCAGGCTCAGCGTGTCGCGGAACTCGTCCTCGGTCTCGCCGGGGAAGCCGACGATGAAGTCCCCCGACAGGGCGATGTCGGGCCGCGCCTCGCGGACGCGATCGAGGATGCGCAGGTACGAATCGCGGCTGTGGCTGCGGTTCATTGCTTTCAAGACGCGATCGTTGCCCGCCTGCACGGGGAGGTGGAGGAAGGGCATCAGCTTCTCCACCTCGACATGGGCGCGGATCAGGCCTTCCTTCATGTCGTTGGGGTGGCTGGTGGTGTAGCGGATGCGGTGCAGTCCCTCGATTCCGTCGAGCGCGCGGATCAGGCCGTGCAGGCCGGTGCCGGCATCGTCGTCCCACGCATTGACGTTCTGGCCGAGCAGAGTGATCTCGCGCGCGCCGGCATCGACCAGCGCCTTCGCCTCGTCGAGGATCGCGTCGAACGGGCGGCTGACTTCGGCGCCGCGGGTATAGGGCACGACGCAATAGGTGCAGAACTTGTCGCACCCTTCCTGCACGGTGAGGAAGGCCGAGGGCGGCACGCGGCGGCGGGCGGGGAGCGCGCCGAACTTGCTCGCGATCGGCATGTCGGTGTCGACCGCGCTCGCGCCCGATGCGGCCTGCGCGACGAGCGCGGGAAGGTTGTGATAGGCCTGCGGCCCGACCACGACATCGACTTTGGCCCGCCGCACGATCTCCTCGCCCTCGGCCTGCGCGACGCAGCCGGCGACCGCGATCATCGGCGCATCGCGCTCGCCCTGGCGCGCATTCTTCCGCAAGCGGCCGATGTCCGAATAGACCTTCTCGGTCGCCTTCTCGCGGATGTGGCAGGTGTTGAGCACGACGAGGTCGGCGCTCTCGGCATCGGCGGCGGCGGTCATGCCCTGCGCGGCCATCAGCTCGGCCATGCGCTCGCCGTCATAGACGTTCATCTGGCAGCCGAAGGACTTGACGTGATAGGTTTTGGGCGCGGACTTCATCCCGGCGCCTATAGTCCAACGGGCTGCACCGCGAAACCGCCTCTGGCGTTCCGCCCCCTCTGCCAATAGATAGCCCGCCCAAATGGCACGGATCGAGACCCCCAAGCGCGTGCGCGGCACGCAGGACATCTTCGGCGAGGAGCAGCGCCGCTTCGCGCGCGTCGTCGAAGCGTTCGAGCATGTGCGGCGGCTCTATTGCTTCCAGCAGGTGCAGGTGCCGGTGTTCGAGGCGACCAACGTGTTCGCGCGCAGCATGGGCGAGACCTCGGACGTCGTCTCCAAGGAGATGTACACCTTCCCAGACCGCGGCGATGATCTGCTGACGCTGCGGCCCGAGTTCACCGCGGGCATCTGCCGCGCCTATATCACCGAGGGGTGGCAGCAGTACGCGCCTTTGAAGCTGACCACGCACGGGCCGGTGTTCCGCTACGAGCGGCCGCAAAAGGGGCGCTACCGCCAGTTCCACCAGATCGACGCCGAGATCATCGGCGCGGCCGAGCCTGCGGCGGATGTCGAGCTGCTGACCTTTGCCGACCAGCTGCTGCGCGAGCTGGGGATCGCCGAGGGCGTGACGCTTCAGCTCAACACGCTGGGCGACGCGGAGACGCGCGAGGCGTGGCGTGGCGCGCTGGTGGCGCATTTCGAGAAGCATCGCGGCGAGCTGTCCGAGGACAGCCTGACCCGGCTCGAGAAGAACCCGATGCGAATCCTGGACTCGAAGGACCCGCGCGACCGGCCGGTGGCGGATGCGGCGCCGGATATCGACGCGTTCCTGACCAGCGAGGCGGGGGCGTTCTTCGAGGCGGTGACCAAGGGGCTGGATGCGGCTGGCGTCGCCTGGACCCGCAATGCGCGGCTGGTGCGCGGGCTCGACTATTACCGCCACACTGCGTTCGAGTTCGTGACCGACCGGCTCGGCGCGCAGGGCACGGTGCTGGCGGGCGGGCGCTATGACGGGCTGATCGGCAATCTCGGTGGATCCGAGACGCCGGGCGTGGGCTGGGCCGCTGGGATTGAGCGGCTGGGGATGTTGATCGAGGCGCCGGAGGTCGAAACGATTGACGTCGCCGTGATCCCGATGGGCGAGGCTGCGATGGCGCATTGTCTGCGTGTTGTAGCGAGCTTGCGTCGTGCCGGGGTCGTCGCCGACATGGGTTTTCGAGGGAATTTGAAGAAGCGGCTGTCGAAAGCCTCCGAAGGCGGCGCGCGATATGCGGTTCTCGTCGGCGAGGAGGAGATCCAATCCGGTCTCTTTACGATCAAGGATCTGGCGAGCGGAGAGCAGGAGAAGCTACTGGCAAAGCTGGTTCCGCAAACGCTTTGGGATTTTCTCTGGGACGATTCCGCGCCTGACGATCGGCCTCCGTTGAGCCAGCGGATGCCGCAGAAGAGCGGCGTCTTCTGGACGCTGCCATCAGGCAAGATTGTTGACCCGCTGTGATCCTTCCGAACCTCCGTCGGCCCGGCCTTGAGTCGGGGTCCCGCTTTTTCGCGGCCGGGCTAGACAGCTGGACCCCGGGTCAGACCCGGGGCGACGTAGCGAGCGCTTCGTCGTGACCCGCATCTCGCCCGACAAGATCGCCGCGATCGAGGCGCGGCGCGATGAGCTGCAGGCGATGATGGCGACCGGCGACCTGCCGTCGGACCGTTTTGTCGCCGTCTCCAAGGAATATGCCGAGCTCGAACCGGTCGCCGCGGCGGCGGGCGAGGTGCGGCGGCTGCGCGAGGAGGCGGCGAGCCTCGCCGAGATGAGCCGCGACGGTGATCCCGAGCTGCGCGCGATGGCGAGCGAGGAACTGCGCGAGAATGAGGACGCGCTGGCGAAGGCCGAGCATGCGCTCGCGCTGTCGCTTCTCCCGCGCGACGCGGCCGACGAGCGCGCGGCGATGCTCGAGATCCGCGCCGGCACCGGCGGCGACGAGGCGGCGCTGTTCGCGGGCGACCTGCTGCGCATGTACACCCGCTATGCCGAGCGGCTGGGGTGGAAGGTCGAGATGATCGCCGCCAGCACGTCGGAGGCCGGGGGCTTCAAGGAAGTCGTCGCCAGCGTCGCGGGCAAGGGCGTGTTCGCCAAGCTCAAGTTCGAGAGCGGCGTGCACCGCGTGCAGCGCGTGCCGGTGACCGAGAGCGGCGGGCGCATCCATACGTCCGCAGCGACTGTGGCGGTGCTGCCCGAGGCGGAGGAGGTCGATGTCGAGATTCGCAACGAGGATCTGCGCGTCGACATCTACCGCTCGTCGGGCGCGGGCGGGCAGCACGTCAACACCACCGATTCGGCGGTGCGGCTGACGCATATCCCGACCGGGCTGGTCGTGATCCAGCAGGACCAGCGCTCGCAGCACAAGAATCGCGACAAGGCGATGCAGGTGCTGCGCACGCGGCTCTACGAGCTCGAGCGCGAGCGGCTGGCGAGCGAGCGCTCGGGCGCGCGCAAGTCGATGGTGGGATCGGGCGACCGTTCGGAGCGAATCCGCACCTATAATTTCCCGCAGGGGCGGGTGACCGATCACCGCATCAACCTGACGCTGCATCGCCTGCCCGAGATCCTCGAAGGCGAGATGGACGAGTTGATCGGCGCGCTGGTCGCGGAGGACGAAGCGGAGCGGCTGGCGGCGCTCGATTCGTGACGGTCCGCGCGGCGATCGCCGCGGCGGCCGCGCGCATTCCATCGGACACGCCGCGGCTCGATGCCGAGCTGCTGATGGCCGCTGCCTTGGGCGTGTCCCGCGAGACGATGCTGCTGTCGCGATTGAACGAACCCGAGCCGTTCCAGTATTCGGCGCTGGTCGAGGAGCGGATCGCGCATAAGCCGATGGCTTATATCCTCGGCAGCCGGGGGTTCTGGACGATCGAGCTGCGTGTGGGCCCCGGTGTGCTGGTGCCGCGCGCAGACAGCGAGACGCTGATCGAGGCGGCGGTAGCGCATTTCGCGGGGACCGATGGGCCGCGGCGGGTGCTCGACCTTGGCACCGGGCCGGGTACTTTGTTGCTGGCCGCGCTCTCAGAGTGGCCGGAAGCCAGTGGGCTGGGGATCGATGCGTCGCCCGAGGCGCTCGAATATGCGCGCACCAATGCCACCATGCTCGACATGACGGGCCGCGCGCGGTTCGAGCTGGGCGACTGGGCCAACGGCCTCGACGGACAGTTCGACCTCATTCTCTGCAACCCACCCTATATCGGTACCCAGGAAGAGCTGGCTCCCGAAGTACGCGACCACGAACCCGCCACCGCCCTGTTCGCCGGCGCGGACGGGCTCGACGCCTATCGCCGCATCGTGCCCGACCTGCCGCGGCTGCTCGCGCCGGGCGGGATCGCGGTGCTGGAGATTGGCTGGACGCAGGGCGAAGTGGTCTCGGCGCTGGTCCGCGACGCGGGGCTGACACCGGCGATTCGCAAGGACCTGGGCGGGCGCGATCGCGTCGTCACGGCAAGTTGAACTATCGCCTCCCGATACCAATATAGTGCTTGGAGATTGGTGCCCCACGGGCTAAAGATGACCCCGGGGAAGGCACTTTCGACCTAAATCGTTGAAAAGGCACGCCGACCCAATCCAAGGCATGTACGCTGCTGAATGTCCGGCAGCCATGCGGGGCGCCGCTCCGGGCCAGTTCCGGCGCGGCGGGCGGGATAACACGCATCCGGGATCGCTGATGATCGATGGCGGATTGAGTAAGGACAGGACACACAGACGTTGATGAACAATCGTCAGGCGAACAACGGCCGCCGGCGTGGCCGTGGTGGCCAGCGCCAGCAGGGTGGCAACCCCAATCAGGGCAATGGCAACCGCATCGACAACCGCGCGCGCGGCAACGCCGCCCAGTTGCTCGAGAAGTACAAGAATCTGGCGCGTGACGCGCAGATGCAGGGCGACCGCGTCAACACCGAATATTACCTCCAGTTCGCCGATCACTATTTTCGCGTGCTGGCCGAGAGCCGCTCGCGCTTCGAGGAGCAGGATCGCCAGCGCCGCAACCGCGACGATTTCGACGGCGATGACGATGATCTCGACGATGGCAGCGAGGGCATGCGCGCGAATGAGGGCGATGCCGGCGACGCCAGTGAGGAGGGGGGCGAGCCGCAGCGCTTCGAGCGCCGCGAGGGCCGCCGCGACCGCGACGGTCAGCGCGAACCGCAGCGTGAGCCGCGCCGCGACCGTGAAGGTCAGCGTGATGCGCGCCGCGACCGCCCGGCCAATGGCTATGACGGCGAGGTCGACCAGCCTGTCGCCGCCAACGAGGACGAGGCTCCGCGCGACGACGAGATGCGCGAGGAAGGCCGCCGCCGTCGCGGCCGTCCGCGCCGCGAAGAGGCCGAGGACATGGACGAGCTGCCCGGCATCGCCGCGGTGCTTCCGCCCGCGCTCGGCGTCGAGGGCGAGGTGGTGGTCGAGGCCAAGCCGCGCCGCCGCCGCGTGAAGAAGGACGAGGAGCCCGCCGCGGCGGAGTGAGCTTTCGCCCGAACGAGAATCGAGGCCGGTCCGCTACCCGCGGGCTGGCCTTTTTCGTTGGCGCCGCTTTGACCGTTGACACGGATCGCGCGGTGACGATGCTGGCCGCACATATCGGTAGGGGGAGTGCGATGCGGCGTCTGAAGCCAATTCTTGCAGGGGCTCTTGCGGCGGCCGGCGCCGTGCTTCCCGGAACCGCGTTCGCGCAGATTGTCGAGACGCCCTCGGCCCAGGGCGAGGTCGCGGTCACCATCTACAACAACAATCTCGCGTTGGTGCAGGACAAGCGCGAGCTGCGGCTGCCCGCGGGGAAATCGAAACAGGATTTTCCCGACGTCGCGGCGCAGATCCGGCCGGAGACGGTGACGCTGTCCGCGCCGGGCGCGGCGATCGTCGAGCAGAATTTCGACTTCGACCTGCTCACCCCCGAAGCGCTGATGGAAAAGGCAGTGGGGCAGAACGTCACCGTCGTGCGCGAGGGCAAGAGCATGCCCGCCAAGGTGCTCGCTTATAATAACGGCGCGGTGGTCGAGATCGGCGGCCGGATCGAGGTGCTGAACGAGAAGGACCGTGTGGTCTTCCCGTCGCTCCCGCCGTCCTTGCGCGCGCGCCCGACGCTGTCGGTGACGCTTGACGCCGAAGCCGCCGGGCCACGGCCGGCGACGCTCTCCTACCTGACCTCCGGCATGAGCTGGAAATCGGACTATGTCGCGCTGTTCGACGAGAAGGCGGGCAAGATCGACGTCCAGGGCTGGCTGACGCTGACCAACAACAGCGGCACCACCTATGCCAATGCCAGCACATTGCTCGTCGCCGGGGTGGTCGGCAACAGCGGCGAGCGCGGCGGGCCTCGCTACGGCGCGCCGCGCCGCGGCTCGCTCGAGCAGGCGGGCACCGAGACCGCCGGCCGCGAGCAGCTCGGCGACTTCTATGTCTATCCGATTCCCGGCCGGATCACGATCGCGCAGCGCCAGCAGAAGCAGGTGAGCTTCCTCAACGTCGCGGGCGCGCCGGCGGCGCGGGTCTATGCCTTTCGCAACCCCTGGCTCGGCCGGCAGGACCAGGCGCGCAGCGTCGACACCGTGCTGCGCTTCTCCTCGTCGAAGGAAGGCGGGCTCGGCGACGCGCTGCCCGCGGGCACGGTGCGCATCTATATGCGCGACGCGCGCGGCGCCCCGCAGTTCATCGGCGAGAACAATATCGGCCACACCCCGATGGGCTCGCGCCTAGGGATCAAGACCGGCGAGGCGTTCGACGTGAAGGTCAAGGTGGTGGTGCAGGCGCGCGAGCGGCTGGACGACTTCAAGTGGCGCACCACGATGGCCTATACGCTCACCAACGCGCGGCCCGAGGCGGTGACGGTCGAGCTGTCGCAGGGCGGGCTCGACAGCTGGTGGAAGGACACCCGCATCCTCAGCGAGAGCCTGAAGAGCGAGCGCGTCGACGCCGACGAGACGCTGTGGAAGGTGAGCGTGCCCGCCAATGGCGAGGCGAGCGTCACCGCCACCTTCGAAACCCGGTACTGAGCGCCGCCCGTGCGGCGGCTGCGCATATCGCTGCTGACGCTTGCCATGCTGGCGGGCGCGGGCGGCGCGCAGGCGCAGAGCGTGCAGACGTCCGCAGCACCCGATTCGGTCGCGGTCACCGTCTATCGCGCGCCTAATCGTGACGCGGATACGAAGATCAATCTTGGCTGGCTCGGCGGCTATGCGCTGATCACCGAGACGCGAACGATCACGATTCCCGCGGGGCGTGCGGTGATCCGGTTCGAGGGCGTGGCGTCGGGCATCCTGCCCGAGAGCGCGATCGTCACCGGCCTGCCCGCCGGGGTGCGCGAGAAGAATCTCGACGGCGAATTGCTCTCGGCCGCGAGCCTCTACAGTCGCGGCTATGCGCGGCCGGTGACGCTGCGCCGCACCCGCGACGGCAAGACGGTCGAGGAGCGCGCGGTGATCCGCTCGGGACCGGAAGGGTCGGCGATCGTCGAGACCGCGCGCGGGTTCGAGGTGCTCAACTGCGGCCCGACCGAGGATGCGATCGCCTATGACGGGGTGCCGGCCGGGCTTTCGGCCAAGCCCACTTTGTCGGTCGAGACCGAATCGCCGCAGGGCGGGACCGCGACGGTGACGCTGTCCTATCTCGCCTGGGGGTTCGACTGGCAGGCCAATTATGTCGCGACGCTGCACCCGGGCGCGGCGGCCGCCGATCTGTTCGCCTGGGTGACGCTGGCGAGCACCGATATGACGAGCTTCGCCGATGCGCAGACGATGGTCGTGGCGGGCAAGGTCAACCGCACCACGGGGCGGACGTCGAATCCCTATGAGGCGGCCGATACGTTCGAGTTCCGATGCTACCTCAAGGAGCCGGTGAGCGTGCAGGGCATTGTCGATTTCGCGCCGCCGCCCCCGCCGCCCCCGCCGGCGCCGATGGCGATGCGAGCCGAGGCGATCGTCGTCACCGGATCGCGGATGCGCAAGGTCGTCCAGGAGGATCTCGGCGACCTCAAGGCCTATCGCGTGCCCGAGCCGACCACGGTCGCGGCCAAGTCGCAGAAACAGGTGGCGCTGCTCGCCAAGGACGCAGTGCCGGTGCGAATCGTCTATGTCGCCGATTTCTATCCCGATCAGGCGACGACACCGCGGATCGAGCTGCGCGCGGTGAACAAGGCGGACAAGGGACTAGGGCTGCCGCTGCCCGCCGGCCCGGTCGCGCTGTTCGAGCGGCACGGCAAGCGCGAGCTGCTGATCGGCGAATCCGCGACCGACGACAAGGCGGTCGGCGAGGATGTCGAGATCAAGTTCCAGGAGGCGAGCAACGTCACGCTCGAGCTGCGTAACGTGAAGAACGAACCCAAGGGGCGGCAGTTCGAGGCGGTGGTGCGCAACGCCAATCCCTTCGCGATTCGCTTCGAGGGCGATTTCGAGATCGGCGACGATCGCGTGCGCAAGGCCTCCGCCAGGCTCGGCAAGAAGGACGGGCGCAGCCTCTGGGCGGTGACCGTGCCGGCAAACGGCAGCGCGACATTGCGCTATACGCTCAGCGCGCCGCGCTAGGGTTCCCTGCGCTCGGTGGCGTCGCGAGAGCGCTCGTCATGACCCGTCCCCGAGCTCATGAAGATCAGACCCATCAGCGCGCCGCCGAGCAGGACCGAGAGCCCGATGCCGATCGCCATCGCGATCGATGCGTGGAGCTGGAACTCGCCAATCGAGATGTAGAGCGCGACCACCGCGACGACCGCGGAGAGCAAGGCGACCACCGCGACGATGCCGAAGATGCGGCGATAGCGGCCCCAGGCGAGGCGGGCATAGTCCGGATTGTCGAGATCGGGTTTCATGCCCTTTCAATTGGGGGCGAAACGTGGGATTCTCAACCGCCTAAAACAGGAGAAGGAGACTGGCGATGACGA